>JAEOTR010000046.1 GCA_016839705.1 Promethearchaeota archaeon
CTCTTTTAGAATGGTTGCTTCTCTTTTCGATACTTCTACATGTCGTTCCCTTAAATTATTTATCAGTGGTAATATGACTTTTCTTTAATCGCCCCCAATTTTTTAATTTTCTATTTTTCAAATTTTTTTCTTTAAATACATCTCATAATAGTAATCGAGAAACAGTAAAATTTTTAAGAAAAAGTGAAAAGATAATGAAACAAGTACTTTATACCTTAAAAATTAAGGAATCAGTTGAAGTAGAGGAGATTAAATTTGCATTAGATAAACTTTTATATGTTCCTGATTTTCAGTTGAAGGAAAAAATAATCACAGAATTATGTACCTACCTTGCTTCAAAATTCTCCGATCCTGATTATAAACTTAAGGTTTTTATCGCTTACGCAGGGCTAGAAGTGTGTGGATTTGTTATAACTCAAATTCATCCGACATATACAAGTTATAGTCGTAAGTGTGGGACATTTGGATGGTTAAATGCTGAAGATTTTGTAATATGCCAGGAACTTATACGCAATTGTGAACGGTTTGTTAAAAAAAATAAAATTAGAAAATTGAGAGGAAATATCAATTTTCCGAAACATTTAGGAGGAATAGGGTTTCAAACTATGGGATTTGAAGCCCCGATGATGTGTGGGATCGCTTTCAATGACCCCAAATCAAAAATAAGACAGTTTCTTGAGAGATTGGGGTATAATAACAATGCTGAATATTCATGCGTTCATGTTACTGATTCTTCGTGGGAAAAAGGTCAAAAAAAGCTAGATGAGAATATAAGACTCACCTATTTATCAATTGAACAAATGTTTGAAAGAAAAGAAGAGATCCTTGATATTATACGTGGATCCTTTCAGGTTTTATTACCCGACTCTTCTGGTGGTGATACTGGTTTTAATGAGATACTTGAATTCTACAAACAAATTCCTGATTCGTTTTATAAACTCCCTGACGACTTTGATCCATATCAATTTTCAAAGAGAAAAGAATATCGAGAGGCTTGGGATAGTTGTGACCTAGAGAAAGTAGTTACTTGGGCTCCGTTCGCATTCGATAAGAACACTGATTTAATGGTTGGAGTTATATTTAGTATACCCAACTTGTATCAATTGTGGTTAAATGAGCCTTTAACTCACACTAATGTTGATACTGCTATGGTTCATAAAAATTATGCAAGGAAGGGGATTTTTTCTAATCTAAACAATATTGGTCAAATTACCTTAAGTTTCAATGGCATAAACTATGTGGAAGGAACAACGATATGGTCTAACAACGAAAAAGCCGTCGCTGCTATATTTCCCCATTCGAAACATCGTAGAAAACATGTAGTTTATCAAAAAAGAATATAGAAAATATCTGATTAAATTTTTCCTTTAAATATAAATAAAATAAGAGAAGCCCATTATGACAGAAAGTTTAGTTAAAGAAGTATTTGCAAAGAAAGGACATGATATTTGTCAGAAATGTATTCTTATGGATGGTCCCTTTGGAGTAAGTATTAATACAAACGGACTCTGCAATTTTTGCGAGGACCCTACATTTGAGACTCCAACCTGGAAAAAAACAATAATTAGCAACTCTTTAAGAATAGAAAAACGAGAAGAATGGAGGAATCTTGTTAAATACTGGAAAAAAGAATTTGGGACAGAAAGACATTGTTGTGTACTTGGTTTTTCAGGTGGGAAAGACTCAACCGCGCTTTTAGACACATTTGTGAACGAATACCACCTTAAACCATTTTTAGTTACAGTAAATGTAGGTTTCATGACCAATGTAGCAAAGAATAACATCAAACAGGCTTTAAGTAAAATGGGTCTTGAAGACGATCATATTTTTATTGAGGATTCTTTTCAAACATTCACTAAGCTGTATAAATACTTTTTATCAGAATTTAAACCTAAATCTGATGAAAAGTGCGTTTCTTTATCAATTTGCCATACATGTACTGATTTAATTCATACTGCACTTGTTAAAGAAGCGATGAAAAGAGATCTTAATTACGTTGTTGTAGGGTTTTCTCCTGATCAAATTGCTAGATATTTCTATGAAACGTTTCCTAAAGACACTTTAGAAGATGGTCTTCCTCATCCCAAAGCACATATTGACAATCTCGATGAAGATGATCTTAGATGGTATCTTAGTTCAGATACTCCTTTGGAAAAAATTCCTAGAGTGCTTTATCCTTACCATGTGATCGATTACGACCAAAGTGAAATTATACAGAGGATTGAGTCAAAAGCTTTAATAGAGATTGGGAAAGGAGATCCTGTCTTAACGAATTGTCATGTAGTTATGACAGGCATGATGTATGACTTATATCGGTTTGGAGGGGTCTCTTATTCATTTCAATATGCAGAATTAGTACGTCAACATGAGGACCCAGAGAACTGGAAGCAAGAAAGGAAGAGTTGGTTGAGAACAATGGTAAGAGTTGCCAAGGGGCTTTTAAATGGACAACTCTCGAAAGAAGGGATTAATATGGTACTTGATAGAATTGGCAAATCACGACAAGAATTGATATCAAGTATCCAGCAGCAAGTAGATCAAGACCCAAATAAGGAGCAAATCCTGAGGAATATAGGATTGCTTAGGAAAGGAAGATTAAAATAAGCTATAATTTTTCAATCTAATTTTTATTTTTTTTAATGGGTTTTGCATTATTAAGAATAATAAATTGTTCTACTGCGTATCGAAAAAAGGTTAAGATATCATGCTAAAGATTATAAAATGAGATCCAAGAGAGGAAATTTAAGTTGAATAAAGTAATCAACCCTTTTCTTTAGTTTTAAAAACTTAAAAATTAGTTTGATTTAAATCTCTAAATAGAAATTACTAGACATTATGGCAATTTCAAAAAAATCAACCTATAAAATAGTCTTATTAACGGGTATTTGCATAGGAATCATTGGAGTTTTACTATTGTTTCTGTTAAATTTAACATTAATAATTAATGCTTTGAGAAATGTTGAAGGTCTATATCAGGTAACTCTTATTATCTTAATTCGAATAGTCATATTATCGATAACAACATTCTATTTGTTAAAAAAATGGTTTAAACAAGAAGCGCAATATTTATCAGACATTCCATTCTTACTCAGCCTGTTTTTCCTCATTTTAACCTTTGGAAAAGCTATAGACCTATTTTGGGATATGACTTTTAATGTATTCAATGAGGATATAGTTCTACTATTGCTAAAAATACGGTTTATAACGATAGTTCTAGAAGTTGCTCCTTTGATATACTTGGGTTTAGAAATACTCTTTTTTAGATTAGAAGATAGATTCCAAAAATTAAAAAATAAAACATTTGTAGATAAACTCAGATTCAGAATTATCCTCCTAATTGTACTCATCGAATTAATTGTCATTATTGTTATTCCAGAATATAGCTTATTAGGAACGTTATTACCTGTCATCGTTATTCCATCATTATTAGGAATAGTATATATATTCTTTTTAGCCTATCGTTTGAATCGTCTCACAGTTGTTAAACCAAAAATTTTAACTATTGGATTCTTTTTATATTTGATTTCCAACATTCTTAGACCTGTGATTCAAAATATTCTTGGTGAGAATGCAACTTATATCTCAATAGCTGAGCTTATAGACATTTTCGTATTTCTTGTAATATTTTTAGGACTATACAAAAAAACTAGTGGGTGAAGATCCTCTCTTATTTAGAGTGTTTAGAAAAACTCTTTAAATTCCTAAAAGAATTTACATTTTATTTTTTAACCCTAATATTAAAAAAGAAATAGAAAAAGTAGTTAATTAATTCGAGGTTCATTTGATACCGTCTTAATAGGTCTTAAAACCACACAAACCCTTTCAACACTTTTCACATCTGCACGAGCACGAAAAGATTCTATTAAAGCATCTAATTCGACTATTTCTGGAACGTTAACTTTAACTAAAACTCCGCATTCTCCAGCGAGGAAATAAACCTCTTCACATTGAGGAAGAATCTGTGCTTCTCGTAATAATTCTTTTGTTTCTGCTTGAGTCTTAGGAATAAGAGTGAGGAATGCGATAATACATCTTTCATCTTCGCGGCATATTCTTATGGTAAATTTCTCTATGACTCCTTCTTCTTGAAGTTTGATTACACGTTTTCTCACAGTTGATTCAGATAATTGTACAATTGGATCTTCTGCTATTTCATGATATGGTCTTCTTGAATCTTCTAGAAGCATTTCAAGAATTCTTTTATCTTTCTCATCAAGATTTTTCATACTTCTCCCTCATTTTCATTGGTTAAAAAAATTTATAATTTATATATAAAAAAATTATATTTTCTATTATTTATTTCACATATTCAGGGTAATCTCCAAGTAATGGAGCAAATAATCTCTCATATTCAACGGCCATACAGTGAATTCCTGCAGCTTTAGTTGTTTTCTTTATTTCATCGATGAATGGTTTGAAGAATTCGATGTTGATCTTATCAAGTGCGGCATACTTTCCCTGTTTGTTTCCCTTATTATCTTTCTCTGCTTTCTTCAATGCTTTAAGAAGATCCTTTGGAACCGACACACCAGGAATATAATTATCAAAATACCATGCTATACCGTGAGATTTTAAAGGAAAAACACCTAAAAGCACCGGAACAGGATAGCGTTCAAGTTCTTTGAGAAAATTCTTTGCGATATCAATATCAAACGCGGTTTGAGTTTGAATGAAATCCACGCCTAGGTCTACTTTTCGACCAACTTTCAAGATTTCAGGTTCAAGGTAAGGTTCAAGAGCATTTGGGTTAGCTACGCAACCATAGTTCATTTCAATCTTACCACCAGAGATTTGTTCTCCCTCATAGTCCGTTCCTTCGTCAATCATCTTTTTAAGTAGTTCACAGAATTGAGTACTATCAATATCATAAGAGGGGCGAGCTCTTTTGTTATCCCCTAGGGCCGTGTGATCACCTGTAAGTACCAAGATATTTTTCAACCCTAGCATTGCTCCACCAAGAACATCCCCAAAGAGTGCGACACGATTACGGTCCCGTACAGCTACTTGCCAAACCGCTTCAATTTCTGCTTCTTTTTGAACAAAATAGCTAGGTACCATGGAACACATATAAGCATCACCTTGAGGGCCATCAGTAACATTCGCCGCCACAATTCTCTTGGTTTTTTTCATTTCTTTAGCAGAATGAATGATTTCTTCAAGGTTTAGGATTTTCTTTGGTTCAAGCTCACCAGTAAAAACAAAATGTCCCTCTTCAATTGCTTTACATAAGTTACTATATGCGGGTCTTTTTGCCATTTTACTTCTTCCCCCCCTCCTTTTCTTCTTTTATATTAGTATAGTCTTTATTGATTTGTAAGTATGCAGGGCTTGTAGATGACCTATAATCTCTTGCAGGTCTATATATTTTAAAGAGATCTAATCTGCCAAATTCTTTTAATCTCATATAAATATCAATCCACGCACAAGGATGGACATATCCTCCGACTTCACACTTTCCATCAACTGTACCTCCGCATGGTCCATTGTTTAAATGTTTAGCACATCCCGCAATTGGACATACACCTCCAGTTACACCTAAAAGGCAGTTTCCGCAAGTCTCACAGTATTGAATAAAATCATTTTCACCACTATTTTGGACTCCACCGAACATGCTATTTTGTGCAGGGAAAGTCAGAATTTTATCCATGACTTTATTCATCATGACAACTCCAAGTCCACACGCTAAAGATACGATAGCATCATAATCTTCTACTACAGGTCTTACTGTAGTAGCAACGATCCTATCATCACATTGCCTTAATATAGTCATAGCTTTCCATTTTAGTTCCTTACCTTCTGTTCTAGCTTTTAGCTCTAAAAGTTGGCCTAGAACTTTAGCTTCATTTACACTACGTGGTGGTTGACAACAACCATCGCATCCAGCTATGAGGATTTTATCGTATTTTTTCACCATAGCCCATATTTCGCTTATATCTTTTTGTTGTGTAATTATCATATTACATAACTCCTTTTTCTCTTATTTTTGTTATTTTTTTTTGGTTTCATTTTTTATTAGCATTATTAGTGATTAAAAAAACATACCTCTTAGGTCGTTAATTTTTTAATTAAATTATTCGGTCTTACACTTCTATTCATTAAGCTGAGATCTTGAAGATCTACACCTAAAGCAATTGCCATAATTTCTGGTAAATAGAGAACGGGAATATCCAAGTCTTTTTCTGTCTTTCGAGAAATCAATTTTTCCTTTCTATCATACTGAGTTACACACGCAGGACACACAGCAATCAAAGCATCAACTTCTTCTTCAAGTTCACATAATTCTGTCATCTTATCTTCAACTAACTTTTCTCCTATTTCTTCTTGTAATCGAGCGCAGAACCCGCAGCATTCTAATTTATTTGCGAATTCTATAGTTTTAGCACCTAGTGCCTTAAGAATTATATCTATTTTTTCGGGTTTCTCTGGGTGATCAAAATTCATAATTTTACTAGGCCTTATGAGATGACAACCGTAATGAACAGCGAGAGTTAAGTTGTCGAGTGGTTTTACTGTTAGACTTTTTAATTTTTCTAGCCACTCTGGCTGACTAAACAATTCAACAAAATGATAAACTTTAGTTTTTCCCGTATACTTGTAATTGATTTTCTTGAGAATTCTATCAATTTTTTCTAGGTATTTCTTATCTTCCTCTAATAAGACACTTACTGTTTTTAATGTTTCATAACACCCTGAGCAGATCGTGAGTATATTCAACCCCATTTTTTCTGCTATTGCTAAGTTTCTTGCTCCTAAAGTAACCCATGTATCGATATTTAATGATTGTAAAGAAACTGGTTCAGGGCAACAGCTCACACCTACCATTTCTTTCAATTTAACATCTAAAATACTCGCAACATCTCTAAAAGCTTTCTCTAAATGTGGCATTTTTAGGGGTATTGTACATCCTAAATATAGTGCAAGTTCTTCCATTTTCACTTATCCTCCTTTTCTTTTGCGAGATCTCCTAATCCCGTCTCTTCTATTATAAATCTAATTTCATCCAAATTAGGACCAATAAATTCTGGTAATCCCATTCTATTTCTCCTCCTATCTATATTATCTTTTAATCCACCTGTAAATGGTATCACAAATCCATTGTTATAGATCGTAACCACCGTCCCTGAATATTCTTTAGGAATTCTACCTTCTTTGACTGACATATTTCGAAGAAGAGCAAGAATGAATGAATAATCCACATTTTTAGGGCATCTTTCAGTACATCTATGACATAGAGAACAGGTCCAAATGGCTTGACTTGAAAGAACTTCTTCTTTTAAGCCTAAGAGACAAGAAGCAACGACTCTATGAGGTTGCATATCAACATATTCCGTTACCGTACAACCTGAGCTACATACTCCGCACTGAATACAGTTTAGAAGCGATTTAGCACCTACTTTTTTACTAATTTCATAACGAAATTGGTGATCTAAATCATTAGCATTTTTCTTAATCATTTCTACCACTTTTACGCACCCTCCTTCGCTTTTTGTTTTTTTTCAATTTTATCACCTGTTTTAGAAAGCGGTCCTAACTCTTTAACTAGATTTACGAATTCAGTGACAACTTGAGAAAATCGCTTTCCTTCAGATGCACTAACCCACTCAAGGCGATATCTATCAGAGTTAATACCTACACTTTCAAGTATATCTTTTAGTTCATTATAACGTTGCAGCATATCATAATTACCTTCTAAATAATGACAATCCCCAATGTGACATCCTCCGATAAAAACACCATCAGCACCTTCCAAGAATGCTTGTAAAATAAAGCTTTTTGGTATCCTACCAGTACACATAACTCTTATTGGTCGAATGTTAGTAGGGTATTGGAAGCGACTAACCCCACAAGTATCAGCTCCGGCATAACTACACCAATTACATAGGAAAGCTACAATTCTAGGTCTCTCGTCTATATACTCCCCTTTAACAGCTTCACGTATCATAGGGTAAATTTGATTATCTGCAAAATGGCTCATCGTTATGGCTCCTGCGGGACACGCTGCTGAACAATCTCCGCATCCCTTACATAAAAGAGGATTAGACTCTGAAACCAATATATCATTATCAAAGTTAACGCCAATAGCTCCAAAATTACAAACCTCTTCACATTTTTGGCATGCTATGCATAAAGCAGGATCTACAACCGAAATGAGTGGTTCATTCTCTACTTCACCTGAAATTAACGGAATCAATGCATGAGCTGCCGCACCACGACCTTGTGAAATTGAATCTGCAATTCCTTTAGGACCATGACATGTACCTGCTAGATAAATTCCATCCGTGGCAAAATCTACTGGTCTCAATTTAACATGGGCTTCTAGGAAAAAACCATTTTGATCCCGAGCACATTTGATCATTTCCCCCAATTTTTGTGTATCATGAGGCATTAAGGGTGTAGATAAGACCACTTTATCAGCTTCGATACTAAGGTCTGTCTGAGTTAATATATCTTTAACATTTACCTTTAACTTATCATTAATAGGATCTACAGTCGGATATTCATTAAAACGAATATAATTTACATTTTCACGTGCTTTCCAATAATATGGTTCTTCATCAGTTCCCACACGGATATCTCGATATAAAACATAAATAGTGGAATTTGGATATGTTTCCCTTACATATAAAGCATGCCTAATTGACTCTGAACAGCAAATTAATGAGCAATAGGACACCCCATTTCCACCTTCTGGTTGTCTAGATCCCACACAATGTATAAAAACAAGAGTTTCCCCATCTTTTAGTCCATTATTTCTCAGTTTTTCAGACAGTTCTAGTTGGGTCATAACATTGTCAATTTCACCATAGTGATACCATCCATTAGGTTTGTATTCGTATGCCCCTGTAGCAGCGATAATCGTGCCAACGTTTAAGGTTATATTTTTCTCTTCAGTATGATTTTTGATTCCAACTTTAAAATCACCAATCGAACCTTTCACATCAACAACTTCTGAATTTAAATAAACAGTAATATTTTTCTGTTCATTAAATTCCTTTAGTTTTGCTTCTAAGAACTCTTTTGAATCTATTCTGTCAAAATTAATTTTATAAATGAGGTTTAATTGACCGCCTAATTTCTCATCTTTTTCTACTAAATGAACTTTAAATCCCTTATTGGCGATTTCTAAAGCGGCACTCATTCCAGCAATTCCCCCACCGACAATTAAAGCTTCAGGGATAACATTACCCTTGATTTTTAATTCGGCTTTTTGAGCGGCCACACGAGCTACTCCCATCCTGACAAGATCTTTTGCTTTATCGGTTGCTCTAGGATTGTCATTCATATGTACCCATGAATCAAGCTCTCTAATACTTACGAAATTAAATAAATATTCATTCAAACCAACCTCTCTAATAGTCTTTTGAAATAGTGGTTCATGAGTTCGCGGAGTACATGCTGCAACCACAACCCTATTTAGGTTTAATTCTTCAATTTTTTCTTTGATTATATCTTGAGTCAACTGCGAGCAACTATACTTATTCTCCATTGAAAATACTACATTTGGAAGAGTTTTTGCATATTCTACTAATGTTGGGATGTCCATGTATCCCGCAATGTTAATTCCACATCGACAGATGAATACACCAATACGAGGATCATCCTTTGGATTTATTATTTTAAGAGGAGGCAATTCAACTTTTTTTTCTTCATCACTTAGAGGAACAGCATAAGTCGCTGCTAAAGCTGCAGCTCCACCCGCTTTTGCTACTGAATTTGCAATATCATCAGGGGATTGACATGAACCAGTTACATAGATTCCTTCTTTGGTAGAACGTAGATCTTCTGTGGAATCCATAGTTTTGAAAAATCCTAGCTCATTTTGTTCAATGCCTAATATCTCTGCCAATTGCTTTGCATCTTTGCGAGGAATAACTGCATTTGCTAGTACAACTAAATCAAATTCACTAACTTCAACATCACCAGTGTCAAGATTTGCGTGTTTAACATAAAGGTTATGATTTTCTGGGTTTTCACGAACATCTCCGGGAATTCCTCTGTAATAGATAAGGCCATATTCATCTTTAGCTCTTTCAATAAATTCCTCTTGATTTTTTCCGATTACCCGACTATCATTAAAAAAGATTGTAACTTTTGTGTCTGGGGAATGCTCTCTGGTGACAACACCCTCTTTGGTCTGATACATACAACAAAATTTCGAACAGTAGGGACACAAATCCATGTTTCTAGAGCCCACACAACTAACAAAACCTATATTATGTGCATGTTCTTTATCTGAAGGTCGTAATAATTCTCCCTCAGTGGGCCCGGATGCGCTTAATAAGCGTTCATACTGCATAGCTGTGATAACATTAGGGTATTCTCCGTAATGATAACGATCCAGAACACTTGGATCTAAGAGATCAAATCCTGTAGCACAAATGATTGAAGCAACGTTATATTCAATAATTTCGTCTTGCATTTCCCAGTCAATAGCTCCTGCTTCACATTCTTTTTCACAGAGTTTACATGCATTTTTTGTTAAATATAAACATTTTTCTGCATCAATGACGGCTTTTCGTGGCACAGCTTGAGGAAAAGGAATATACACCGCTGTTCTTAACCCCATGTTCTCCTCAAATTCACTGGGTATCTTTTTCATTGGGCACTTCTCACTACATGCTCCACACCCAGTACATTTATCCCAATCAACATATCGAGATTTTTTAAGGACTTTAACTTTAAAATTGCCTGCCTCACCAGATACTTCTTTTACTTCAGAGTAGGTAAGGAGCTCAACATTAGGATGTCTAGACACTTCAACCATCTTTGGAGCAAGAATACAGATGCTACAATCTAACGTAGGAAAAGTCTTATCTAATTGCGCCATTCTACCCCCTACGGAGGAGGTTTTTTCAACTAAAATTACGCGATATCCCTGCTCTCCTAGAGTTAATGCTGCTTCGATTCCACTAATACCTGCACCGATAATTAAAATATTGTTTTTTTTCATGATTTCTTTATTTCCTTAATTTTTTGTTTTAAATTGTGTAATAATACCAATTTATTAGAAATATTTTATTGAATTTGAAAATTGTTTTTCAGTTTGATAATATAATATTAAATAATTAATTAAATCAATTAATGATTATCTCCGACAGAATTCTATATAAATATTTTGTTAAACGACTAATTTTATTAAGATAATATCGAATTTTTAGTAGATGTGTGAATTATTGATCATAATTTTAGTAGAAAATTATTAATTTTGCTCATCTACCAATTAATCATCAGTAGTAAATTCGAGTAATAAAACTGTCAAAAAATTAGTGAATACTGACTTTTTTGTGTATTAATAGGAATAACTCACGAAATTGAAAAAACTAGTCTTGACCTAGATAATTCTCTTTTTCGATTTAATATTCAACTCAAAATAGATAAGAAAAATTGATAAGAAATTGAAGATTTTAATATTCAAAGTATAAACTAGTTATTATCTCTGTAATAAAAAGTTATAATTAGTATAATATCTGTATAATAAACCAAATTATAAGATAAAATATGAAAAATTAATTGAGATACTTGCATTATTAAATAATTGGTGAAACTAACATTAAAATCGTCGTATCAGGTCCTTTGCAGTCGGGTAAGTCAAGTTACATAAAATATCTAGATAATAATGCTCTAAATGTAGAAGCGAAGGGTAAAGACGAGAGATATTATACTGTGGGGATGGATTTAGGTTCGATAAAACTGAACGGATTTGATTGCTATCTGTTTGGAACTCCAGGACTCCTTAGATTCTCAGTAATGAGAAATATAGTAACAAGTGGAAGTGATGGCATAATTTTCATATTTGATTCAGTTCATCCTGAAAAGGATGATAGTGCAATCGTCATTTTAAATTCTGTTAGGAAATTATTGCCTACCAATATTCCTGTTGTTTTTTTAGCTAACAAGCAGGATGTCGAGGGTGCTCGCCCCCCAGAAATAATTCGTCAGCAAAATTATTTACCCGAAAACAGTAAAATCTTTCCGACAAGTACAACAACTGGCCTAAATATTAAAGAATCAATAACCCATTTGGTGAATATTATTTATGAGGAATATTCATCACTTATACAAGTACTAAGAACTCATGAAAATGATATTCCTGGACTTGCTGAAGAATTAAAAAAAGATAGTATAGAAATTAAAAATTTGTTGAATAATCTTGAAATCAAGAGATTTATCGAAGTAGACAGAGTCCAAAAAACCTATAAAGTTCGATCAGGATTAAAATATTTAGTTTAACTTTTTTTAAACAATTTCGAGCGGTGAAACTTCATCTATTTCAAATTTATGTTGAAACTCAATTAATTCAGAGTTCTGTTGATTAAGAATATCCCAAAAAAATGAGGGTATATTGATTTCTTTTTCGTAGTTAGCTCTTATTCTTTTAAATTTCTGTAGAAGTTTCTCAATTCGTATAGAAAATTGCTCAATATATTCATTTTCTTTATAAACTTTATTTAAATATTGCTTAAACAGATTTCTTAGATCTTTATATTTTGGGATATAACCTATTGGTGTTTTAATGGCATCATAATCCCCGTGTGTCCTTCCTTCTGCCCAGATTACCCAACATAGTTTATCTAATATGCCGTTAAGATATTTATTGTCTTTACTTTTAAGAAAATAATTCATTGCGAATACTTTTGGAGGATAAGCTAAATCATTTCCAAATTTCTGATGGTTTTTAAAATAATTCCCTAATGGTACAACTATAAAATCTAAATTTGCCATTGGTTGTGCGTTTCTGATTCCTTCTGTACCTAAGGTCTGTGCGGTGGTTTCAGATTCTATCGTGGCACCTAAGAACACTCCATGCTCCCAATTAAGACTTTCCACTACTGGTGGCATTGTATCGCTATCTCGCCCACCATAGAAAATTCCGTTGATCGGTACACCTATAGGGTTGTGAAGATTTGGATCAGCGTTAGCTAATTCTTCAATACGGATTGTATAACGAGCATTAGGGTGTGCATGTGGGATCTCTATGCCATCAGTATCTTTTTTTCCTTTTCTCCATTTCCCAGAGAAATTCACACCCTCCTCTGGAATGATTCTTCCATCTCCAATCCAGTATGGTAACTTATCTTTGATTAACACATTTGAAAAAATTGTTTCCCTAGGAGTTGTAATAGCCTCAAAGATAACTGGATCATTGTGTGAGTTAACATCCTTGATGATTCCAAATATCCCTCTTTCAATATTGACAGCATGAGCATATCCATCTTCCCATTTCCGTAGATATGCAATATCATCTCCTAAGATAGTTTGACCAGGTAGCATTGCCGTAGCCGTTTTTCCACAACCCGAAGGATAAGCACCACAAGCATAAGTAATCCGATTTTTCCCTTTCGGGTGTATACCTAAAATAAAATAATGTTCTGCTAACCAGTCTTCGTTATTTGATTTATTAATTGCTAGCCTTAACGCAAGTTTCTTCAAGCCAAGTGAATTACCGGCATATTGATTAAAGCATGATAAAACTCTATTCTCTTGCAAATCGATATAGATCCTACGTTTGGTAAGATCTTCAGTAACAGGTGGAATTCCTGCCAATTTTCCACCGGAATGAATAAAATAGAAGAATTCATTGGAGCCTTTTAAATTTTTAAATTCTTCATAACCAGATCTATAAAGAAGATCTTCTGAATGAGCAACATAAAAAGAATCAGTCAGCTGTAGCGCAAGAATGGAAAATACAGAATTTTTTGGGCCTAAACAGAAAAATCGTATTAAACACTCACGATTTTTCATACACCCGTCCATAATTTCCATAATTTCTTCAAGCCCTTTTTCTCTATCTATTGTATTTATCCAAGGACTGGCATACTCACCTTTAGGGATTAATATTCTTGTATTTTTCTTATCTCTTGCCTGATCATGGTTTGACATTGTAAAGAACCCATCATAATGGATAGTATGTCCTTCAATCTCCAATATTGCTTCTTCGCCAATTTCAATAGCCTTTAACCGAACGTATTCAATATCTTCCTCTGAGTCTGTAATTACCGTAATTTTTGCTGGCTTACATAGACTAACAAAATCTTTTACAATTTTTAAAATATGATTATTGTTTAAGGCCTTCAATTTTTCTAGATTGGGTAAATCTATTCTCTCCATCTGAGTTCTATCTACAATTTTTCTGTAATAATTATTTCAATTGATTGTTAATGTGTTATTTGAAATCTTGTAGCTTTATTAATTTTATCGACTCGTATATTCCTATTCTTAGAAATAGAGATTATGTATTCATAAAATTAAAATAAAAAAAAAAGGAAAAAAAAAACTACATTCCTGGTGATTTAGAGCCTTTTGAGTTAATAATTCGATCTATTCGTAATATAAGGTTGGCTAATTCGCTTCCAGATTTGATTATATGGTTAACTAATTCAGCAGGTTCAACGATTCCTTTATTATAGTTATCCTCTATCGTATTAGTGATGGTATCAATTCCAATCCATTTATCAGTATCTGTTTTGTGAGCGGCTCTTAACTCGGTGAGTTTTTCTATTTCTTCAAAACCCGCATTTTGGATTAATGTTTTAGGGATTTCTTCAAGTGCTAAGGCAAAAGCTGAGACTGCAAGTTGTTCCTTTCCACCAATTTGATTCGCATATAATCTAACTTGTTTAGCAAGTTCTATGTAAATCGCTCCACCACCAGCTACAACTGTTTTCGTGTCCATTACTTTTGCTATTACTGATAGTACATCGTTTAATGAGACTTCTGCTGTACTAAGAATCTTATCGAGACCCCCTTTAAGTAAAATAGAAACTGATTTTGGATTTTTACATCCTGTTAATAGTGTATACTCATCATCACCAATTTTTTCAAATTCTACCTTTGAGGCAAATCCTAAGTCATCTTCGGTTAAGGAGGTTAAATCGTCCACCAATTTTGCATCGACGGCTTTTAGAATTGATTTATAGTCGCTCTCCCCTACATTTTTAATGGCAGCAATTCCATCTCTAGCTAAATACGCACCAAATTTGTCAGAAATATCGCTACTATTTATTACTACATTAACTCCTAGATCCTTAAAGATCTTCATATAATCAAGCAGAATTTTCTCTTCTTGGTCCAAAAATCTTTGAATTTCACTAGGACTAGAAATTTTGACTTGAGCATCAAACTCAGTTTTTTTCACATCTAATTTTCGTCTAATTACCGCGATCTTGGCATCTTTTATGACTTCAGGCATCATCGAATTAACTTTTTCCTTTTGGATATATACACCGTTAATCAACTCTGTATCTTTTAGAGACTTACCGGGGGCTTTTACAATTTTCACATTAGAAACTTTATTAAAGGTTTTTCCATCATCATTGGATATATGCTTCACCGCTTCCAATGCTAAACTTGCGAAAAAATCCTTAAGTGTAGAAATTCCCTTAGCATTCATTGCTGTTTTAGCGACGTTTATTAAAACTTTATCATCATCCTTAGAAATTGTTTCAGCTATATTTTTGATTATTTCAAGGGATTTATCCATAGCTAATTTATACCCATGAATAATCGGTTTAGGGTGGATACCTTGTTCAATTAAATCTAAAGCGTTATTTAATAATGCAGCAGAAAAAATTACTACAGATGTAGTCCCGTCTCCTATCTCCTCATCCATTGATTTGGCTACAT
Source organism: Promethearchaeota archaeon (assembly GCA_016839705.1). Classification (GTDB taxonomy): domain Archaea; phylum Asgardarchaeota; class Lokiarchaeia; order Sigyniarchaeales; family SOKP01; genus Loki-b32. Next base: position 15,625 of record JAEOTR010000046.1, read on the forward strand.
TGACCATCATGTTTGCTGATATGTTTTCAATGTCAAGATTTTTCAATATCTCAGCACCATCGTTAGTAATCGTAACATCACCTAATGAATCAACCAACATTTTTGACATACCCTTAGGTCCCAGAGTTGATCGTACAGTCTCAGAAATTGCAACCATTGCTGAAATATTTTGTTTACGAGCTTCTTTCTCTTGAATTTCTTCTGTTCCCTCTCTTAATATGATAATCGGAACGCCAGACATATTTTTTCACGATATTATAATTTTTTTTAGTATTAAAAAAGTAAATTGTAACTTTTTATTTATATAGATCCCTAAGTCATAAATTTATTTGAATTTTATGAATTTTTAAAAAAAATAAAATATTCATATCTAGTCCTAACCAGGAAAAACAATGATATTTCTAATTAATAGTTATTAAAATAAACAAATTCACAGTTGATTCTTATTAAAAACTCAAATTTCTACAAAAGAAGTGTTCTTGTATTCCTTAAGAATCATATTTGAATTTGTTCTTGTAATGTACTCTTTTTTGTTCAGTTCCCTTATGAAACTATGAATATCTTCTGCTTCTTGAAATCTACATACTAAAGCTGCAGATTGTTCTCCTGTGGTGTGGAAAACGCTACAAACTTCGGGAATTTGAGAGATTTCACTAAGGATCTCTTCAGTAAACTTTCCATCACAGTTGATTCTAATCAGAAAAGATAATTTATATCCTAATTTAACATTGTTTAATCTTAAAGTATATCCTTCTATAATACCATTATCTCTTAATTTAGAAATTCTGTTATGAATTGTCCCAATAGATATTCCCAACCTATCTTGAATTTCTCTGTAACTCGTCCTGGCATCTTCTTGTAATATTCTTATAATGTTTTTGTCTATGTCATCGAGAGCTTTCTCTTTTTTCACAGAAGATCAACCCTTTCATAATTTAATATCTGCATTAAAACCAATATATTTTATTTTAAAAAATATATAAAACTTTAGAAAAATCTCGCATTTGATGAAAATTGTTTAAATTTATTTCTCATAAATGTCGTTTGGATCAAAAATTCTTGTACTATTCACCCTAAATTGCCCCTTGTCTAAAGTTTTATAAAAACACGAATAATACCCTTTATGACAAGCAGCTTTAATTTGTTTAACCTTTATTAAAATGGAATCATTATCACAATCTGTTATAAAATCTTTAATCTCCTGAACGTGACCACTTGTTTCCCCTTTTTTCCACACTTTCTGTCGAGATCTTGAATAGTAGTGAGCCCACCCTGTTTCTAAAGTCTTCTCAATCGCTTGTTTATCAGCATAAGCAAGCATTAACACTTCATTACTAACTTCATCCTGTGCAATTACTGGTATTAGATTACCTTCAAGTTTCGAGAAATCTAATTGATCTATAATTTTTCCAATTTCAGTATGAGAAAATTTTTTCATAGTTATCAAAATTTATTATTTTGTATATATTTTGTTTAGTATCGAATATAAATAGATGAAGGAAAAATGGGTAACAGCTTTAAACTTGACCCTTGGGGTTCTTCTGCACTTGCTGAAGAAGATTATACAAGATTAATTAAAGAGTTTGGAATTGAAGAGATTGATGATGCAACAAGGCTAAAAATGAATGATAATCGATTCATCAGAAGAAAAATTATGTTTGGGCATCGAGATTTACAATATGTTTTTAAAGCAATCGAATTAGGACAACCCTGGGCGGTCATGAGTGGAATTAAGCCTTCAGGTCCTTTTCATCTAGGAACTTTAACAACAGCATTAGAAATTGTTGAATTCCAAAAAATGGGGGCGAAGGCATACTATTGCATAGCTGACGTCGAATCATGGGAGGATAATGGAATTCCATGGGAAGAAGCAGAAGATGATGCTATTGATAATTTAGCAGATATTTTAGCACTAGGATTGGATCCAAAAAATGCGTATATTTGGCGTCAGAGTGAAGAACCAATTGTGAAAGATGTTGTCTATAGAGTTAGTAGATTAGTAACACAAAATATGTTAAATGCCATTTATGGCGAGAAGACATTCGGACTTTACTTATCAGCACTGATACAAGTGGGTGATATCATTTTACCACAGATTCAAGATGTACCCCAACCAACCATAGTTCCTGTTGGTATAGATCAAGATCCTCACATACGATTAACTAGAGACCTCACACGTAGATATTATAAAAATTTTTTCTTACCAGGGGCAACCTATCATTTTTTACTAGCTGGAATTGATGGCTCCGAAAAAATGTCAAAAAGGAATCCCAATAGTATGTTTAATTTTAATGAATCAACTGAATCTATTGAAAGAAAAATTAAAGGTGCCTTAACTGGGGGAAGAAAAAATAAAGAAGAACAACAAAAATTAGGTGGAGACCCTAAAATATGCATGATATATAAAATATTAATGTATCATTTTGAAGAGGATGACGAAAAGTTAGCTTCGGATTATGCAATGTGTATTACTGGAAAACTTTTATGTGGAGAGCACAAAAGAGATTGTGTTCAAAAAGTGTTAAAATTTATAGAACTACATCAAAAAAGAAAGGAAAAATTAATAGATAAAGCTAAAGAATTGCTCAACATTGATTGATTACTGTTTACTGTTGAAAGTGAAATTTAAATTAACTCTTTTAAGATTTTGGATAAGTCATCAAGGAAATCTGGGAACTTCTCCAAAAAATCTTCCTTTTTATCTTCTTTGGTAGCAACCGATACAAAAAAAGGCTCTTTACCTATTTTTAATCTATGTAAGTATGAAAATAGCGTAAATTCTGACGTAGATATGTCATGGTCTAGTTCAAATGTTTCTTCCTCCATCCTTTTTAGTAAAAAGAGATGTTCTTTAATGGATTCTAATAACTCGACATAAATTTCTGGCTCTATATCACTATAATATTCAGAAACGATAATACCGTTACGATCAAAAACAATTAAAGCTTGACTGTTGAATTCCTCTAAATAGTTCTCTAATAACTCAGATAATTCAAAGAATTTTTCGTCAAAAACAGAAAGTCCATATGAAACTAATTGAACGATGGAAATAATATCATAAATAGAGGTCTGTTGAAATAAAATTTTAAATGTTGAATATTTATCTAATAGCTTCTCTCTTAATTTATCTATATTCTGTAAAATTTCTGTGTTCCCTCTTAAATCAGGATCATATTTATGGAAGGTAATTATTAAGGGAATATCCATTTTGTTTTCGGCAAAAAATGTTAAAATTGCATCTAAATACTCAAGAGAGTTCTCGAACCTTTCGGTGTCTTGGATATCGATTACATAAATAAGTAGGTCAGTCGCATCAAAATATACATCTTGATATTGCATGTAGATTTCCCGGTAAGTCGATTGGCCTCCCATGTCCCAGAATATTGTGTTGTTTCTGAGGAAGTTCATTTTATGATACTCTACTCTAATAGTTGGCTTCAGTTGAACAATATCCTTTTGAAAATCATATTTTTTATCTAAAGCAGTTAATATTGACGTTTTACCCGCATTATCCAAGCCCGAAATCACAACTTTTAATAAAGATTCCATTAAATTTAACTCATAAACGTTTTTTAACTTTAATAAAATAATAAATCATATCAATTTAAACTTCTTCGAATATAAAACCGAGTTTATAACATAATATTCTTCCTTTATTTGTTATATTGTCTGCTATAATATCAAGATGCTATCTGAATATTACTCATATATGAATAATTTCATCTTTATTTGAGAATCTACTAAAAGAAAAGCGAATTGGAAGCAAATTAGATGACATATAAATGATATTTATATTTTTTAAAGGGAGTTCTGTCATTATATTCAATAATCTAATTTATAAATGGGAGTGATATTGTTGATTGAAGTTAAGAATAGATTTTTAGAAAATTTAGAATATCAAATAACTATGAATGAGAGATCTGAAGCAGTTTATAAGAAGATTCCTGTATTTTCTGAACAATTGAAACATTTTGATAAGTCTGTTATGGATCTTAGAGACAAATTCGAAAAAATACATCTTCGGGAGAAATATCAAATAATAATTACAGAATTGGAATATTTAATAAACCAATCCAAAAAATAGTATATTATTCTTTATTTTTTTACACTTAATCTCCAATAATAGTACAGTAAATCGTCCTTGATCGAGGTCTTTCATCACATTCGATAAATGCGATCTGTTGCCAAGTTCCTAGTATAAGTTTTTTATTCTTAAATGGGAATGATTGAGAAGTTTTAATGAGAAAACTCCTTAAGTGACCTGCCCCATTATGATCACCCCATGTTTTCGTATGAGCATATTGATCTCCATATGGTATTAATTTTTCGAGGAGTTCTTTAATATCATTTTGTACTAATCCTGGTTCATATTCAATAGTAGAAATTGCTGCAGTAGAACCTGCTACGTGCACATTAACTATCCCAATCTTAATTTCACCTTTATTAAGTGAATTTTGAACCTGTTTAGTGATATTAATCACATCGCAATATGCTTTTGATCTTAGTTCAAATGATTGAATATCTACTGTCATTATTTCTTTTTCCTTCTTTCACATTGGTTAATATTTTTAATTTGTTTTATTACAGAATGAGGTAAATTTTTTTCATTACCCTCCTTCAATGCGAGGATCTTTGCTAAAATAAGAAGTTCATTCTGGTTAAATCCTATAATGTTAGTCCAACCACTTGATTCTCCTGCTTCTATACATATAAAGTAAGGTGAATTTTTAAATTTTGAACATTTCTTATCTTTACATTTTTCACATATTTCAGGAAAGTAGTATACTTTCCCATTCTTGAGAAATAATGAAAATTTTCCGAAATTTTTATTAATTATTTTAATCCAATTTGGAGAGTCATATTCAATTTCTAAATCTAAACTCTGAATATAGGTATTTAAAAGTTCAAGATTGATGGGCTGTTGATTAGAATTTAAATCATGGGTCTCTGGTTCATAATAATCATTACATTCATCTCTTATAACTGAATGGCCAAATAAAGAATCGATATGGATAAAATCAATGATAATTTTGCTTTCCATTTCCTTTTCCTTTATTCTTTGTAAAAATAAGGATGATATTTGTTTAAACATTTCAGTTTGATCAGAAATCTCAAACGTCTCAATTTTATGATCAAGTGTAATTGAAACAAAGGCTTCGCTGTTGAAATAAGAGTCTATAATATCCTTTTGAGAGAGATTTTCAAGAATAACACAAAAAACTAAGGAAATCTCCGGGGATATATGCTGAATTTCATCGACATACTGCTTTATTTGGCTAATCTTCTCCTCTGATACAAAAAATATTATAGCATCAGCACCGGAATAGAAGGTTTTTCTTAAAAATGCTCTATTTTGACCACAATCTATATTCCATAGAAGAAATTCAAATTTTTGATTAAATTTGTAGAAAAAATCAATTTTGCTTATATTTACACCAATATTATGCTTGTTTTCTATTGGTAAACAATTAGAACTCATTCTTTTTTGAAACTCATCTTTGTAATTTTCATAACCCCCGAGTATACATATCTTCTTTTTCATGTATACTTTAATTGGTTCAAGAGTCTCATAAGAGTGCAAATTGACTTCCTCATAAAATATTTAAGCGAAATCCAAGAAATAATAAATTTTTTTATAAATTTTAATTTATTCTTTTTAAGGATTATTGCCTATAGAAATAAATGATGAAAAAATTAGATGAGTTCTTAAAAAAAATACATGAGCCCAAATCCCAAATTCCAGAGTATGTAAGTATCATAGTAAAACCAGGTAAAAAGGTTTCCGATATTAAAATTAAGAAGGAAACTGCAAACATTTTAAAAGTTATTGCTCACGAAGAAAATAAAACAGGATGGTTTCTACATTCTGTACATATTCCTTTAAAGAATTTAGGTTTAACTTTTGATTCTAAAGATAAGGAAATATTAGAATTTTTGTCTGAACCTTCTAGAATTAAAAACAAGTTAACCAGGGATTATGTAGAAAAGATATTAAGAAAATATATATCTATTTTACCAGAAAAGAAAAAACATTTTTTTAAAACTGAACGATTTAGAAAAAAGAAAGAATTTAAAACTGGAGCTCAACTAAAGGGATTCTAGCATAGAATCAGTTTTTATTAAAATTTAGTAATTAACTTTCTAACTTCTTAGGGGCATCCCATTAAAACTAATAATTTCTTTTGTTTTTGGTTTTCTCTCACGATAAGGATTTTTTCTATCTATTATTTTTCTACCAAATGTAAGATAACCTGTATGACCTATCATTCTTACTTCAGGATGAGTAGCATTTCTTTTAACTTGGATTTTTCTCTTAATTAATTCATAGGTATTAATTTCTATAAAATTTTGCTCTCTCAAAGCAAATGTTGTTTTTTTCACCTGTTCGATAGTAGGGGAGAAGGAAAGAATTGTACCGCTTTGTTTTAGATATAATTTTGCTTTTTGAATCGCATTCCAGGGTTCAGCAATATCTAAAACTACTGAATCTACATCAGTATGATTTAATTCGTCGGTTATTATGTTTCCATAATTAATTGACACAAATTCTTGCAGTCTTGCTGTTTCTATATTCTTCTTTGTTCTTCTCAATGATTTTTCTCGAATATCGTAGGAGAAAATATGTCCCTGAGGGCGAATATAATTCCCTAAAATACAGGTCAAAGCTCCAGAGCCACATCCCGCTTCAATAACAATACTCCCGGGTTGGATGCCTGAGTAAAGTAAAACCATTCCAGCATCTTCGGGATAAATTATTTGAGTCTTTCTAATCATATGTAATACATAATCAGAGATTAATGGTTTTAATATGTAAAATTTGTACCCTTGTGTTTCATAAGGTTTTGAGAATACGACTGTCCCAAATTTTTTACCAATTATATCATCAAATTCAATAATTCCTTTATGAGTATGGAAAGTTTCTCCAGGTTTCACAGGAAGTATCCATCTTCTTCTGTCGTCAAGGATTAAAAAGACTAAATCATTTTCTTTTATTGTTTCAACGGTCATTTTTCCGGTTGATTTTTACTATTGTTAAAGTACAAAAACTTTTAATTTTTTATCATTAGACTTTCTTTATTAACTAATTTGATTACAAAAAATATATAAAACATACATTATTGCATTATTTAAACTGTTTAAATAAATTCCTTTTTATAAATACTCTGTAAAGTATGAATTTATGAGTAGAAACAATTCTAAAATCTCCCAAAATTCTCGCACGTCCTTTAGAGACCTTCAAATCTTAATCGAAGATTTACGTCAAAAAAGAGATAATTTTAACCTTAAAACTAAAGATTTCATTAACGAACTCCAAGAAATTGAAACGGAAATTAACTCTAATTTAAAACTTGCAAAAGAAAAATATAAAAAGAAAAGAGATTATTGGAATGACAAAGTAAAAGAACTAAAGGACAAAAAACTTGAATATAAAACTCTTTTAGACACACTAATTGAAGAAAAAAAAACGGTTCAAAAAAATAATAACTCATCAATAAGGCCAATTTCTATAAAACAAGTAGAGCGGCAAATAAGCAATTTAGAAAGAAGAATTGAGACAGATAATCTTGATATAGCAGAAGAAAATAATATTATAGACAAAATTAAAGATCTAGCCGAATCCAAGCAACAATTTTTAGCTGCCCAACAAAATAGCGATTACTTCAAAATTGAAAGAAAAATAGAAATTGTTAAAATAAATCTTAATAGGATCTATGAGCAATTAAACAAGTGGTCTAATAAATCTCAAGAAAATCACGCGAAAATGTTAGATATTTTCAAGAAAGTCGATGAATTAAGAGAGCAGAAAAGAAAAAGAGAAGAAGATCTTATAGAAAACAAAAGGGCTGCTGACCGTTATCACGAACAATATTTACAGGTAATGAACCAAAGAAAGAAAATCTCGAAAGGGAAAAAACCTTATACCCCGAATAAAAAACCACCTGCAAGAATTAAACAAGGTAAAAATAAAAATGAAATGATGGAAAAAATCAAAGAAAACAAGCTAGCAGAAGCAATAGAAAAACAAAAAGCAGGTAAAAAGTTAAATTTATTTGAAGCTCGATTAATTCTAGAAAAATCTGAAAGATAATATTGAAATCTAGCAATATTAGTTTTTTCTCTTAATGAATTGTTTTACTGTTATTAGTGAGAGTTTAATGTAGGATTTATTTCTATTAAGTATAATTGCTCAAATCTTTAAAATTTCTGTCATAATATTTAATAAAATTGATGAGTTATTTTTTTATTAACTTTTAAATGTAAAGATGGATTTGTTTAAAATTGCACAAAAAGGTAGCTGAAATCAGGGAATTAATGATCAAGCATCATGAATGGTTTAGAGAATCTATTCCTTTAATTGCATCAGAGAATATAACTAGTCCAGCTGTTGATGAAGCATGTTCTTGTGATTTTTCGCACCGCTACGCAGAGGGGTGGTCAGGCCAGAGAGTATATGCCGGTTGTTCATTCATTGATGAAATAGAGGATATCTGTATGGATCTCGCTAAAGAATATTATCAATGCATTCATGCAGATGTACGTCCCATTTCTGGAGTGGTCGCAAATTTAGTGATGTATAATGCATTTACTTCAGATAATAATGGTAAAATGTGTTGTATGTCTATAGTCAGAGGTGGACATATCTCACATGGTCCAAGATACGCAAAAAGTGGAAGAGAAATTTTTGGAACTGCTGGAACAACTAGAGGAATTAATGTGGAATATTTAGCTTTTAACAACGATGAAATGAATCTAGATATTGATGCTTCTGCAAAGATAATCAGAGATTTTAAACCAGAGTTAGTTTTATTTGGGGGATCATTGTTCTTATTCCCACATCCTGTAAAAGAACTAAGTGATGTTGCAAAAGAAATTGGAGCGAATGTAGGTTATGATGCTGCCCATGTAGCCGGATTAATTGGATCTGGATATTTTCAGGATCCCTTAAGAGAAGGTGCAGATGTAATGACAATGAGTACTCATAAAACACTTCCAGGACCGCAGCATGGTGCTCTTGTATCGAATAGAGAAGATTTAATCGATAAACTAAGATCTTGTGCTTTCCCTGCTTTACTTTCTAACCATCATCTTCATAATGTCGCTGGTTTAGCAATAGCTTTGGCAGAAATGTTAGAATATGGAAAAGAATATCATAAAAATGTAATCGAAAATGCAAAAGCTCTAGGACAGGCTTTGCATGATCAGGGGTTAAATGTGTTAATGGAACATAAGGGTTTTACTGAATCCCATCAAATTGTAGTCGATATCACAGAGTTTCAAAAATCTATTGGGTTAGGTGGTGATATTGAGAGATTATTAGAAAAAGCAAATATTATTCTTAATCGCAACGGGATACCCTCTGATTTAACGGCAGGTAGACATTATCAAAATCCTGGAGGTTTACGGATCGGAACCTCTGAAATCACTAGACTTGGTATGAAGAAAGGCGATATGGTTGATATCGCTGAATTTTTTAGAAAATTGATGATAGAGAAGAAAGATCCAAAAATAATAAAAAAAGAAGTTGTTGAATTTAAGAAGGAATTTCAAGAAATTAAGTATTGTTTTGAGTCTTCAAATAAAGCATATGAATTTATGAGATTTTATTAATTTTCAATAACCTTTCTTTTTAATTCTTTAATCTATGGTAAGGTCTAAGCCTTCTGCATTACTTTACGCTCAATAGATAACAATAAAACTTATCTTATATGATGAATTTAGGTGATCATTCACATTTTGTTATTAATTAATTTGTTCTAAACTATCATGGATATCAAAGTCCTAGAAAAAACCGAACGTAAGTTAATATTCGTTGTAGAGGATATCTCAATTGAAATGGCAAATGCTATAAGAAGAATTGCGTTGTCTGAGATACCTGTTATGGCAATAGATGAGGTTATTGTATTAAAGAATGATAGTCCTCTTTATGATGAGATTATAGCTCATAGACTTGGTATGATTCCTCTAACTACAGACCTGGATTCCTATAAGCTACCACAGGATTGTGATTGTGGTGGCTACGGGTGTCCTCTTTGCCAGGTTTCGCTTACATGTGAGGTTATAAACACCACAAACGCACCGTTAGAAGTTTATTCAGGTGATTTAAAATCAAATGACCCAAAAATAACACCTGTTGATTCACGAATACCTATAGTGAAAATTGATAAGAATGATCAATTGATCCTTGAAGCTTATGCACTCTTGGGTAAAGCAAAAGAACATGTTAAATGGCAAGCTGTTTCTAATATTTTTTATAGATTCTATCCTGAAATTGAATTTGATAGTAATAAATGTGCAAAGTGTTCAGACAAATGTCTTGTATCGAGAATGTGTCCTGAGAAATTATATGATTTTTCTAACGGGAAAGTACCCGTACTAATAGAAGATTATTGGAAAACCTGTACATTATGTAAATCATGTGAAATGGATTGTATAGAGGAGGCTGTAAAAATAAGAATTAAAGATAATACATACATTTTCTCTATTGAAAGTGATGGGGTTTTACCATTTAATGTAATTCTTCAAAAGACATTTGAAATCTTTTTAGAAAAAATTGATGAGTTTGTTGAAAGACTTGAAGCTCTTGAGATAGAATCGTGAAATATCAAAAATTTATTATAATATCAAATATTTTGTATAATAATTAAAGTAAGAGTATTGATTCATTATGTCTCATAAAATCACGGGTCCGAGCAACTATTACGTGAGAAAATTAATTAGAGATTTATGGAAAACTAGAATAAAGATATGGCGAAAAATCTCTAAAAAATTAGGTGGTCCTAGAAAAAATAAAGTTTCCCCAAATTTATACCGAATTAACAAAAAAACTAAAGAAAATGATGTCATTGTCATACCTGGTAAAATATTGGGGATGGGGGAATTAAATCATACTCTAACAATTGCTTGTTTAGAATGTTCAAATTCGGCAAGAAAAAAAATTATCTCTTCAGGAAGTAAGTTAATATCTATAGAAGAATTATTAGAACAAAACCCAAAAGGAAGCGGTGTAAAAGTATTTTATTAAACTAAATGAAAAGAGCGTGTTACTGTCATGGTGATAGAATATCAATTAATCGACGCAACTAATAAAATTTTAGGACGATTTTGCAGTCAAATCGCAAAAAAAGCGTTATTAGGAGAATATATTGTTATTATTAATGCCAAAGATGCTATTATAAGCGGAACTAAGAGAAATATTCATGAAAAATACTTAGCAAAATTGAACATTTCTACTGCAACCAATCCTTTGAAAGGTCCGTTTCACGAAAGAAGACCTGATACTTTTATGCGAAGAGTTATAAAACAGATGCTTCCAAGAAAAAAATTTCGAGGAAAAGAAGCCCTTAAAAGAATCCATGTGTATATTTCAGATATCCCTGAACGTTTTAAAATAAGATATCAAAAAATTGTTCCTATTGAAATCGATTATGCTGATAAAAGACGTCTTTCTCATTACAATAAGTATATAACATTAGAAAATCTTTGCATGCGTATAGGATGGAACAAAAAAGAAATCGAGGCGTAATAAATCATGTCATTGAAAGTAGTACAAGCATCAGGTAAAAGAAAAAGCGCTATAGCCAGAGCGGTATTAACTTATCCCTCTAAAGGTCAAATTAAAATTAATCGGGTTCCACTTCATCTGTATGAGCCTGAGATAGCACGGTTTAGGATCCAAGAAGTTCTTGAAATTGTGAATCATCCCAAGCTTGAAAAATGTGACATTGATGTACGAGTTAAGGGGGGGGGCATAATGGGGCAAACCGATGCGGTCAGAATTGCAATTGCTAAATCAATTCAAAAATTTATAGGAACTAAGACAATTGAGCGAACATTTAGAGAATATGATGATTCTTTATTGAGTGGAGATTCTAGAAGAACTGAACCAAAGAAATTTGGCGGTAAAAAAGCTCGAGCTCGCAGACAGAAAAGTTTCAGATAATATTTAATTTTATTAGGGAATCTTGATCTGAGCACCTAATTTTGCTAGATCCTCTAAAAAAGAGGGATATGAATCTTTTACAATATGAATATTTCTAATTTTCGAATTTGAAGTAGCGTACAATGCAGCAATTGTACATGCCATTGCTACCCTATGATCATTTTCATGATCAATAATTGTTCCTCTCAATTTATTACAATTATAGATTGTTAATTTATCATCTTCTTCTAAAACATTAATTCCCATTTTAGTTAGCTCTCTTGCCATTGAAGAAATTCGGTCACTCTCTTTAAGTCGGAGGTGTTTAGCATTATAAAGAACGGTTTTTCCTTTAGCAAAAGCACCTACAACCGATAAAATTGGAAAAAGATCAGGAATATCATTACAATCAATCTCCAGTCCGTTTAAAGGATGTGAAGTTAGATCTCCGATTATGATTACCTGTTTCTTTGTTTCGTCCACTTCGATATTTGCTCCCATTTCTTTTAAAATCTCAACTATTTTTTTATCCCCTTGGTGATTATTCATACTAAGGTTATTGATAACAATTTTTGTAGGATCATTCGATAAAACCGCCGCTGCTATAATAAATGCAGAGGAAGAGAAATCTCCAGGGATGTCATAAGATTGAGCTCTAAAATTCTGCTCAATTGTTATGTAAAATTTCCCTTTTTCAAAATTTTCTTGTATATTAATCCCAAATGTGTTGAGTACATCCAAAGTAATTTTAACATAAGGAACAGAAACTAAGGGAGTAGTTAGCTCAATTTCAACATAGTCTTTATCCTTACATGTTAATAAAGGGCAGATAAATAATAATGCAGTAATAAATTGAGAGCTAATATCTCCAGGGATGGTAACTTTTTTACACAAAATCTTTTTGCGTTTAATCTTTACAATATCCTCCGATAATTCGTATTTTGCTCCTAAAATTTTTAAAGCATTGAGTAGTGGGATAATAGGTCTTTTTCGCTTTATAAAATCTCCCGTTAAAACAAGACCCCCTTTAACAAGAAGGCTTAAAGCACAAAAAATTCGAACAGTCGTTCCAGAGTTTCCACAATCAAGAGTATTATTGGTAGATTTAAATGATTCTTTATCCCTTTTAACGATGTAAGAGTTTTCACTTGATTTCATTATTTTAACGCCTAAAGCCTTTAAATTTTTAATAGTTATATCAGCATCACCAGTGGTGATTGGATTTTTAATCACAGAAATCCCTTCAGCGAGACTTGCAGCAATAAAGGCTCTATGTGTATAACTTTTTGAACCAGGTGCTGTTATTTCACCCTTTAAACTTTTAAGTAATGGGTATATTTCAGTATCCATTAAATGATAAATAGAAAATAATAGATATAATATTAATTAAATAATATTGTAAAATAAAAATTAAAAGATGTGATTCTTGTGGTTGATAATTCTTTAGGAACTCTTTTTAAACTAACTTCTTTTGGTGAGAGTCATGGTGATGTAATAGGAATAATTATAGATGGCACTCCAGCAGGGATTGAGTTAGATTTAGATAACATTCAGAAACAAATGGATATGAGAAAACCTGGACAATCACATCTCACAACCTCTCGTAAAGAGGAAGATAAAGTTAAAGTGTTATCAGGAATCTTTAACAATAAAACAACAGGGGCACCTATTTGCTTAATTATTAAAAATGAGGATAGAGACTCTTCTGAATATGAAAAATTTAGAAATTATCTGCGACCATCGCATATAGATTATACTGCATTAAAGAAATACGGAGGTTTTAATGATTATAGGGGATCAGGACGATTTTCAGGGAGAATAACTGCTGGATTTGTAATGGCTGGAGCAATTGCTAAACAGGTATTACGAAAATTTGAGATAATGATATTTGCCTATACAAAGAGAATAGGAAATGTTATCGATGAAAATAGTTATGATGAAATCAAGATTGAAACTCTTTTGGAACTAAGAGAGAAATCTCTTGTCAGAGCGGTCAATACTGAAAAATCCAAATTTATGAAAGGCTTGGTTGAAGATGTAAAGATAGAAAGAGATTCGATTGGAGGAGTAATTAGTTGTATTATCCGTGGATTTCCTGTTGGAAAGGGTGGACCCATTTTTAATAGTCTTGAATCAAACATAAGTAAAGCAATTTTCTCAATTCCAGCAATTAAAGGTATAGAATTTGGAGCCGGTTTTAATGCAGCAAGTATGAAAGGGTCGGAGCATAATGATCCGTGGATACTCAAAGGTGGTAAGATAATAACAAGTAAAAATGATTCTGGGGGCATAATTGGTGGAATTTCAACAGGTATGCCTATTGAGTTTTCAATTGCCGTAAAACCGACTGCCTCTATTGGTCTCCCCCAAAAAACAGTAAATATTGGCACAATGGAAAATACTGAAATTGAATTCTCTGGTCGTCATGACCCGTGTATAGTTCCTAGAGTAATTCCAGTAGTGGAAGCAATGGTAGCAGTTGTTTTACTTGATTGCTTGTTAATCGATGGATTTATTCCAAGAGTATTTTAATAATATAAAATTCTTAACCAATTAAAATAATGTAAATATGATTGATGAATCGTGATTCATAATGACAGGGTCATTAAAAGAACAATTTATTAAAGAAGTTATAAAGATAATAGATAGATGGTCTTTTGAACAATGTGCCTGGTGTGATGATGGTACTATGGTTTCAATTGAGGGGATGCTTGATTTTAGATGCTCCAAATGTGGGGAAACAATGAATCCTTTAAAATACCTTGGAGCGATTGCAAAAAGTGTTTACAATTATAGAGACCAACTAGAAACTCATAAAGAATCCCCAGGGGATTGACCCTATAGATTATCCTTAGATGTTAGGGAAGATGGTAGAGGAAATCCTAAACTAATTGAAGTTTTTTTAGAGGAGAGAATAGATCCCGTAAAAGCCCAACCATTAATAAACTCACGATCATCTCTCGAAAGTCATCTATTGACTTTTGCTGCTAATTAATCGCATTTAAAAAACATCATGGTTGAGATGGAAGTTTTTCACAAGGAAGCAGTGGATCTCTGATAAATAATATAAGAATAAATTGTAAAAATTTTAGTTAAGTTATTAAAATTAAGATCATAAAATATTAAATAATCTAAACCAAATTTTTAATTTTTAAAATATAATGGACAGGAAAATCGATACTTCAGCCCAATTCATTGAATTTTACAAAAAAAAAGGGGATTACTTAGTATCTCTATCAGAAAACCACTTCAAGAATATAGAATATCGAAAATGTCTTGAGCTATTAAATGAAGCCTATGGCATGTACAAGAAAGGAAACTATATTGAACTTGCGGAAAATACTAAACAAAAATTTATGGAAATAAAAGAGAAATACTTTAAAAAGAACACAGGATAAAATCAGTTAATTTATAATAGATTCTTTATTTAATCTCTTTTCAATATCTTCAATATGAGATCCTTTCCAGAAAATTTTATTACATTGTAAATTTGTGCATCTGTAGAATTCTTCTTGATTATTAAAAGAATCCTGTAAAACTAAATTTAAAATTTCGTTTTTATCTTGGACTTTACGTAATTTTGAATTACATATCGAACACTTTGCTTTTTCAGCTTTGAATTCAAAATTCAAGCTCAACTTTTCTTTAAGTTGTTGTAAGTAATTATAAATCCCTTCACCATGTAAATACAAACTTTTTTCAGAATACGTCTTATAAAGTAAAAGATCTTTTGTAATAATAAATCGATCATTTTCTTCAGCGTATTCTATTAATTTTTCATCTGGTACGGGATCAGTCATGAAAATTTCCGTCAAATCATTGGCATAAATTGTATCATACCCAAATATTCTTAAGAACCGTGATAGTTTACCTAACATTGAATCAACTAAGAATTTCATATACCAGAGCCTACTTTGTTTGTTAAATATTACAAGATGAAATATATTTAAAATATGTAATAAATTATATAACAGAAATTTTATCAAAAAAAAAGATTTTCAATTTCATATGGAAACTAAAGAACTGATCGAAAAAGTAATCCGATTTCATGGTCATATTTGTTCTGGTTTAGCAATTGGTGTTTTAGCCGCTAAATACGTGTTGGAACATGGTTATAATTTTTCTCCAAATGAAGAAGTAGTTGCTGTTGTTGAAAATGATGATTGTAGTGTTGATTCTCTCCAGGTTCTATTGGGTACTACATTTGGTAAAGGAAATTTAATCCATCAGGACTATGGAAAACATAATTATTATTTCTATAATAGAGAGACAAAAAAAGGAATAAAAATGTCGGTTAAAGGGGGAGCACCTAAAGATAAAAAGCTTTCAAAACATGAAAGGATTCAGCAATTATTAAATTCTAAAGCAGAGGATATTTTTAATATTTATGAAATAGAATACAATCCTCCAGGATTAGCACAAATAGAAGAATCTATTGTATGCGATATTTGTGGTGAAAAAACGGCAAGTAGTAGAATCATGAGTTATAATAATTCTGATATGTGTATCCCCTGTTATAAGGCACAGAGAAAATTATAAAAAGGGTTATGAAAATTAAAATTATAAACTCTGAGTACTATGTTTATTTCTTTTACCTAAATGTAATTTGAAGACAAAATTAAAATGTAGATGACAGAAATAATAGTCAGAAAAAATAGGAAGGTATTACCTGGCGCAGGTCCATTTTACTTCGAAGGGAATAAAATAGGGATATTAATGATTCATGGTGGAGGCGGTGGTACATGTGCTGATCTTAAACCCTTAGCTGAAGAGTTACATACCAAATTTGGGTATACAATATACGTGCCATTGCTCCCAGGGTATGGAACTACACCGCAAGATCTAAAAAATGTTACGATAAATGAATGGAAAAAAACACTCGATAGGGAAATAAGTCGTATAAATCAAAAGTGTGAGAAAATTATTGTGGGAGGGCATTCTATGGGAGGTGTTCTCACCCTTATTTTTGCAAGTAGTTACTCTTTTGATGGCATTTTTACCATTTCAGCACCTTTCGGGATTAAAAGAATTGCAGCTAAATTCGCTCCTTTTTTTAAAATTTTTGTAAAGTTTTATCCATTAAAATGGAATGTGTTAGAAAAAGAAACTAATGGTAAATGGGTGGGATACAAGAAAATACCGCTTAATTTAGTGACAAAGATTAATAAATTGTTAAAAGAAATGAAGCAAACTTTACCAAAAATAGATTGTCCCGCGATATTATTTCAAGGAGGATTAGATTTAGATATAAAATCAAAAAGTTTGAATGAAATTTTTAATAGGATTGGCTCAAAAAATAAAAGAAAGGTTTGGTTGGAGAATAGCGGTCATTCAATATTGGATAATCCAGATCATACCCGAATCTTTTCAGAACTAGTTAAATTTATTAGTGAAATTTGTAATTGAACAATGTTTTTAAATTATTTTTTACATTAGATGAATAACTCATGATTAAGAATATCGAGAAAGGAAATACTTTAATAGTAAGAGGCCCCGCGAGAATAACGTTATTAGAAGGAGAATTAGAAGTTTTTGGGAAGAGAATTCTTTCTGAGAAAGGATCCTCAACACGAGATAAAGAAGATTTTGAAGCCCAAAATATGTTAATAATACCAAGTGCTCAGAGCTATCCTCTCTATTCCCAAGAGAATTCAAAAATAGATATCTACACAAACAAGGAGGAAAATCTAAATTTAATTAATGAAAACTCGATCGCTAATAAATGGATTGAAATTAAAGAGGAAGTGTTAAAGGATCTAAAAAAAGAAAAAGAGTCTCCAATTAAAATAATGGTATTAGGTATGAGTAGCGGGAAAACTACGCTCATCAAATATTTAGCTAATAACTTTATCAAAGAAGGATTAAAAGGAGGATATCTTGATTCTGATCTTGGGCAGCAGATAATATATGTTCCTACAACAATCAACTTAGGCATTATTAAAGATTATATTGTTTCGAGTGAAGATATCAATTCTGATATGACTGAATTTATTGGGGCAACATTTCCTAAAGGAGATTATAAATATATTGTATCTATCTCCTCTAGGAAAATGATCGATGAGTTTATAGCGGAAAATAATGATGTTGATTTTATCTTAATAGATACTGATGGATGGATAAAAACTGAAGCAGGGATTATTTACAAGAATTTTTTTATTAAAACTGTGGATCCTGATGTTTTAATTGTATTTCATGATGAATCCATCGAAGAACTAAGTGAAATAGAGAAAATAGCTACAAGTCAAAACACAAATAGAAAAATTTTCTTGATAAAAGGAGAAAACGAATATTTCTATGAAAAAGATAAGGAGGAAAGAAGATTTTTAAGGCAGAGTCAGTTTTCCAAGAAATTTGAGGAGTTTCGGAAAATGACAATACCTCTAAATGACATGAAATTTATAAAAATAGAATATGATAAGGAAAACGATGAAATATTTGAAAAGGAAATAGATATTAATGAACTAGTAAACCTTCCCTATCATTATGTTATAATTGGCCTATTAACAGAAAATTCTGAATTAGTAGAAATTGGATTGCTTTTCACCATAAACATTGAGAAGAATTATATATTACTTTATTCAGATTTGAAATATAAACAACAGATACAAGTAAAAAAAATTTTACTTGGGAGCCTCAGATTATCTACAAAAGGTAATCACCAAGGTTACTTATATTTATGATAGATTTTATGAAAAAGAATAACCAAAATTAAATTTTTCTTGTTCTTTTTTATTAACCTTTGTAGAAAGAGAGTTTAGTAAGGTAAAAAATTAAAAAAGAAGGTTATGATAGAATTATTAACTTGTAACTTTTCATGTCTGAATGATTCTTATGCAAGAGGATCTGCTCACCAAATTTCTTGAATTAATGTCTTCCCATATTACAGATACTGACCTTGAGTTAATCAAATTGGGTAACTCACTAGGTTTAGATTTAGTTTCTTTTGAAGAACTACGAGCTTCTCAACAAGATACTTTCATAGACAACATTAGAAATAAAGCGTTAGAAAAAATGGGTAAGAATCAAGATAATTTTCTTACAAAAAATAATTTTTTTTACTCCGGAAGTATTGATTTCATGGTGTCTGACGAACCTGAAGGTAAAAAATTCTTTCTTTTAGAAACTAATGGAGGATCCCATAGAGGTCTTTCAATTATAACTAAAAAACAGCAATCGTTACTATATAATGGGTATCTTGAAGCGATCTACCAAGCTATAAATAAAAATGAAAGAAGAGACAATAAGGTTTTAATCTTAATTGGTGTACCTGTAAATGACTCATTAATTCACGAAAAAGTAATCATGATAGAATATTTTAGAAAAACTCTAAAATCAAAAGGATATAAGGTCAAAATATTTAATAAAGATAACTTTGATGTTAATTTTAGAGCTGAAATCCTATTTTTAATAGCCGATTACTTGCAGTTATCTACTTCCCTCTCTTATTTTGAAAATTGGGTTAAATATAGAGGTGAAAATGTAAGTCTTTTAATTGGAGATGGAATTGCACGACGTATCAATAATGAAGCATTTATAAAACAGGTAAAGAAAGATATTCTTAAAATTAAAACATTAATTGTAAATCCTATTTTCAGAGTAACTGACGATAAATCATTAACATATCTTGGGAGTTTTCTAAGTAAAGATATATTAAAAAAATACAATCTTAGATATCTATTATTTACAAAAGCTTTTGATGAAAAAGATTTGATCGAGAAGCTGAAGCATCTCATAAAAAGATATAAGAAGTCTTTTATTATTAAACCTAGTGGAGGATCAGGTGGAGCTGGAGTGATTCCTGTTTCTAAAGATGAAAAACCAGCTAATTTTAGGAAGATTGTTGAAGAAAGTAAGAAAGAATTCTTCGATAAATTTATGAAAGATCGAAATCCATTTCCTTATACTATACAGGAGAAAGCAGATTTTTCTTTAATTACGTGGAGAGGAGGAACTCATACATTTGATTTGAGAATCTACTTAGCTCAAAATAAAGGGAGGGTTATCCCCATAGGGGGACTTGCACGAATTGCTCGTGGTAATTTTACTCTTGGTTTAGATAAGCAAGAGTTTGTTGTTAATTTATCAGGATACGATGGTCAAATTGAAGTAGAACGCGGTATAGGTTTTTCAAAAAGCACTTGTAAACTCTTAAACTTAAGTGAAGAAGATTTTATTAATATGTTTAGCATAGGATGTGTGCTATTTGCTAACATTGTTAAATATCATAAAAAAATCATAAATTTTTCTGAATGGGATAAAGTTATTGAGTAAGTCATGATAGACAAAGACGGATTAAAAGAAATATTGAGTTTAAGGAATAGAAATGTTCTATTTGAAAAATTATTGAAGAAATTGAAGAAGTTTGCAGAATCAGAACATATAAGCTATGATGGATTCAAAACTCCTGAGGGGACAATACCTATAGTGATAATTGCAAAATCACTGATCCCTAAAGATATTAAATATGTTAAATTTTTTATTGGAGCCCAACATAATGAATATAATGGCTTATTTGGAATTATTGAATTTCTTAATTTAATTGATAATTCAATTTTTTCTATTAATGAAGTGCTAAAAAATCAGCAGATTTTGATCTTAGCTCCTCTAATGAACCCATATGGATTTTTGAATCCAAGAAAGGACAACAAGTCAGGATATTATATTAGAAATGGGACAAATTTGAATCGCTATTGGAGGAGAACTTTCGCACCGGAGTACAAGAATGGTGATGATGATTTAAGTAATCGGCCAATTCCTGAACATACTAAAGTAATTAAAAATTTACTAGATCAATTTTGGAGAAGAGAGGAAATACAAATTTATATAATGGACTTTCATGAAACTTCACTTCTTCAGAGATTTTCGGAGGAATTGAATAGAAACTTAAAAAAAGCGTCAAATACTTATAAATTTGATCATTGGCTTAAGGAAGGAATAGTATATAACGTTATTAAATTATATAATATAAAATTCACTAGAAAATCCCTATTTTATAAATGTACTCCTAAAGCCGATCATACTCATATAAATTTGACGATAAAACAACTTGATATGGTCTGTGAAAAACTCCAAGAGTACATTTCGAACAATTATGGAAAATTACCCTTCTATTTTTGTTATAGTAATAAAAGTAAGGAATTTTGTGAACGATTAGCCCAAAATGTTTATAAAAATTTGAAAGAAATATTATGGGAAACCTACTTTCCAGCATTTAATCATAATTTTAATGATCATGGTTGTTTTGTTAACATGAATGATGTTATCAAAAGAAAAGGTGTATATTCGATTGAGTTAGAGGCTCCAAAGCAATTTTTTAACATTTTTGATGAAATTAAAAAATCTAAAACCGATTTCAGATATTTTGATAAAAAAATTAGGGATGTGAATATGAATATTAAATTAGTAGTTGAATCCATAAAGGAAATGTCAACTCTCTACTAATTTAATTGAATTTTTGAAATATTAGATTAGGGGAACCAAGAATTTTGTTTCAGACTTTCCAAATTCATTTAGACAATCTATATGATAATAATAAATATTAGAATTCTCAAATATGAATTTGCCAGAACTCATGTTTCCTAAAGTAATTTGAAAAACATATTTTAGATTCTGATGGCCAATATTATTTCTACAAATTTCACATTTTAACATTATATTAAGCCAATTAAAGACGATTTTTATTTCAAAGGATATTTAGAAAAGGAATATTTAAACTCACCAAAATATGTTTTAAAATTCTTGTCTACTCAGAATTTAAGAATTTAAGTGTTGCTCCAACCAAAGCACCTTCGTTTTTCTTCTGAGAATGACCTCCTTTTTTTAAAATTAATAAATTTTTCAAAGGTGATTCTAATACTATCGAATTTTCTTTGAAATTGCTAAACCGGATTACTCTGTCGTTTTTACTGTGGATTAACATCACTCTTTTTGATAATTTCTCCCATTCCTCAGGAGAAAAATTGCTTTTTGTGTTATTAATAATTAGATAAGGAGAAAGTCTTTTGTTTTCTTCTTCAGTTGGGAGTAAATTTACACCTTTCATTAAATAACTTAGCCTCAATATTGGATTGAATTTTGGTAGGTTATTTTTATAGTAAGACATTGAAGAGATCGCTATAATCTTCCTTATTTCCATATTTTGAAACCCTGCACATAAAATAGTTAATGCTCCTATACTAAATCCTATACAATTGATTTTCAATGTTGAATAATCTCTATTAGATTGTACCCATTGTATTACGTCATTAAAGTCTTCAAGTCTTTTGAGAAAATTCCCCCTTTTCCCGGTCTTTTTAGATTTACCTGTTCCTCTGGCGTCATATACTAAAATAACATATCCTTGTAGTGCTAGAGGATAATAGTAATATTGAAGGGATTCTTTTGTATCTGAAAAACCATGACAAATGAGGATTAGAGAATTTTTAGATTTAATTTTTGCCTGATTCTTGTGGTTAATCAAGGTTCCTGAGAGGAATCCCTTAGAAACACTTATTTTTACTTCCTTTTCTTCTAAATCCTTTAGAGTTAAATCTAACCAGCGATCATACCAAAGGTCTCTAATTGACCAATAAATTTCAAAGGGGGTATATACGATCAAAAATGTTGTTACTGATAGTATAAAACATCGATTAAAAGCAACGGAGTAGCAAGGATTTCCTAACCAAATATTCACTCGCCAAATAAACCAACTAAAAAGAAAATCAATAAATATTAGAATAAGACGTTTAATATTATTTGATATCACGTTTTTTCACAATACTTTTCCATTCACTTATTAGAAATAAAAGATAAAAAGAATAGCTAAACCAATTCCTTTACATTTTAAATTTAAGACTTAGAAATTAAAAAACTAATCGAATGGTCTATTATTTATAGCTTTGCCTTATCCGGGGGGCATCCAAAATCATGTCTAACTTTACAATCTCGTTTAGTAGAACTCCCTTCACATGGAGCGCATTTAGCTTTTCTCATAATAGCTTCAATTTCATTTATTTCATAACCAAATGATTCCTCCTCTGTTTCATCTACTAACATCTCATCTTCAATCTTGTCGAGATCATATTCAACGTCATCATCTAGATTATCTTTCCAATCTTCTAAATCTAAAATTTCATCCCCATCCTCATCTACTTTCCCTTTTGGAATTTCGAGATCATCTTCTTCAACTGGAGGACTCTTTTTTTTTGCCATGTTTTTCACCTATATTAACTTTCTTTTTTACTATTGAAATTTTTTATATATAATCTTTGTTAAAATTTAATTTTACTATTTTTTAAGAATATAAATTCGAAAATGTTTAAATTATGTTTAATGAGGGGGATTGATTATCAATCTCAATCGTTTCGGTGAAACTTAAACTTCATTATTTCATCCATTTGATCCAGTAACACTTCATTTTCGTGTATCTTGTTTAAAAATATCTTAATTTCATTAAGATTTCGCTCTAACTCTTCAGAAGAGTACATAGTATATTTTTCAATCTGAAATCGGTGTAGAAGATACTTTACTTGAATTTTATTAACTCCATTTTCTGAATATAAAAATTCTCTTACCTTATCGAAATTTTTGTTAGACCTCAAGTATAACTTATCTAAATATAATAGATTAACTAAAGAATCGCTAATTTTATTAGAAGTCTGTATTAGATTCACAATTTCGTCTTGAAACCGTTCTTTTAATGACTGCAACTCTTCTGTTTTAAATATATGCCTAGTATGAAAGTCGTATTGTAACTGGGAAAGGAATTGTAATATTTTACCAAAGGAGGATAACACAAAAGGAAATTTTTGTGGTATGGGTAATCTTTTTATAAAACTTCCGTTAAATCTCAAGTAACCCCCTCCCATATGAAGAGAACTAAACAAAGTTTTAAATATGGTATCCATTAATGCAGAGTTCATAATAACTAAGAGGCTAAATAATTGATCCTTGTTAAAAGAGGAAATTTTTACAAAATATAATCCAGTCACATTTGTGTATATTCCCGGGTCAAATGTCCAAGTCAATTCTTTAGCTACTTCCCTGAAGATTAACTTTTGACCCGTGAACTCTTTCCATATATCTGCAAAATTACTTTGATATTTGAAATAAGAAATAGGAATTGTTCTTTTCGCTATTTTAATTAATTTATCAAACTTGATATGATATTTTCCCACGTTTCCTGTTCCTATCAATAATAGATCTTTTATTGATGTTGGATTATTACTTATATTATTAAGGTGCTTAGACCAGTTTATAAAGCCATACGGCCTATAGATTATCTTTAAATCACGGATTGATTCCGAAAATGGTTTATAATTATTATATAAATATTTTACCAAATCAATTTGACCAGAAATAGGAATTACAAATGCCGGAACTTTTTCTATTAAGTTTTGAGGTAATAATTGTGGTTTGATTTTGCTGTCTTCGTTCAGTTCATTCAATTTTTTGTATTTCTTTATTAGCACCATATTATTAGCATTCGTCAATGATTTTTTAAGAGTTAAAATTATGGGATATGCCGCAGTTCGACCAAAAATAGGAATTGAGGAAATATTGATAATTTCTTTTAACTCGGTATTGTTAATGAGTAATTTTCGGATTTGAATTCCGTAATCAGCAGCTAAAAATTTATTCGTAGTTATCATAGATAAAAACCCATTGTGTTCTTTTAATACTTCTAAGGCTTTTTCGATAAAAACTATAGAGAGATCAAATAACCGATAGGCTGATTTAAACCTCTTTTTTAATTTCTTTTTATATTCACTTGATTTAATTTTCTTATTTTCAACATAAGGAGGATTACCTAAGATAATATCATACTTTTCGGAATTAAATTCTAAGAGAAAGTCTAAATTAAATAAATTGAATTTGATATCGAATGAGTTAATTATTCTGTTAATTTCCTCAAGATGTAAACTATTAACGGTTAGATTAGGAAGTACAAGATTCGGTATATTTTCAGAATAAAGCCAATAACTTAATCTTAACTTTGTAATAATATAGGCAGATTTCTCAATTTCGATTCCATAAAGATTATTCTGGATAATATTTTTTTTTATTTCATATTCATCTAATCCCGAGTTGAGAATTCTGAAGAAGTTATAAAGTATTTTTGCAGTTGAAATTAGAAATCTTCCAGATCCGCATGCAGGATCCAATATTTTAATAGTTTGGAGTTTTTTAATTAAGCTATTTCTTAATTTATTGTTTTTAGATAAAATGCATTGTAATTCTTTGAAATATGAATCCAAGTTTGAAAATTTTGATAAGGTAAAAAATTCTTCAAGATACATTTTGATGACTTTTAAAACAATATAATTCACAAGAGGTTTTGGGGTATAAATAGCTCCTAAACTCCTATCTTTAGTCTTTTGGTCATCTTTTGCCTTATCAAAATCAATAATAACCTTATCAAGATAACTTAAAAAATCTGGAGCGGATATCTTATTCATGGGATATTAAATAAATGATTACATATTGTAGAATTTTTAATTACTCTTGTTTAAAACTTGCATTTCCTTATTAATAAAAATTATAGAAATAATAATAAAAGTAAGGAGTTAATTTTTAGAATTAATTTAAGATTTCGCTATTATTTAAGTAGAATTTGATTGGAAAAGCCTTTTTGAAGGAATTAATTGATTATCCCCATAGGTTGTCTGATTTGGGATTTGAAGAGGTTAGTAAAATTCTTAAAAGTGCCAAAAAAGACTTTGAAAATGAGTATTTGTTATTGGAATTCAATTTACGAAATCCAGAGAAAGAAATTTATGTAATTGGAGATATCCATGGAAATTTAGAAACTTTATTAGAGTTATATGATATAATTAAAGCACAAAATCCAGAATTTGTAATTTTTTTAGGAGATATTGTTGATCGAGGTTCTAAGCAATTGGAGTGTTTATTGTTTATATTAACCCTAAAAGTCTTAAATCCCCAAAGATATTATTTATTAAGGGGAAATCATGAAACTTTAGAAATAAATCAAAATTATGGGTTCTATCAAGAATTTTTAAATAGATTTAAAGATCCTCGTAAATTTATTGAAATATCAGCTGTTTACAACTCACTTCCAATTTGTGCAGTTATTAACAGCAAAATATTATGTCTTCATGGTGGCATTCCTCAAGATATACACATACTTCAAAAAATAAAGGATATTAGAACTACTGATTTAAGTGATATATTTGAATCAATTGCACAAAGCTTTTTTCAGATAATGTGGAATGACCCTAAGATGAAAGTGAAAGGATTTACTGATAGTTTTAGAGGTCCGGGAATTAAATTTTTTGGTGAGGATGTTTTTGATAGCTTTCTAAAAGAAAACAATTTAGAATTGCTTATCAGAGCACATGAATGTTTCCCAGAAGGATTTAGGTGGTTCTTTCAGAAAAGGTTGTTATCAATATTTTCTTCAACAAATTACCGAGGATCATTTTCACCAAATCCTGCATCCTATGCAGTAATTAGGAAAAATGTAATTATCCCAAAAATTGTGAATATGAAAGAGTGATATTAACAATAATTTTATGTTATTTGTGAAGCATCTGGTTTTATAAAGAGAAGATTATTACCACGGATGAATATTTCATTATATTTAGCCACGGGGCTTCCATCTAAAATTTCGGTGGCATCAGTTAGAATCATATTCATATACGCATCTATTTCCCTTAATAATCCTTTATATTCTGTACCATCTTTTAACCTAAGCAAAATGACACTATTCTGAGCTTGCTGTAAGATAGAAAGAGGATTTTTTGATCGTTGTTGATTGTTATCTCTATTTGACATTTTTAAACCTTTATTAAAAAATAATTAACTTTACATTTATTGAAAAGATAATTTAAAGTTAGATTTTTTTCAATTAAAACCTTTTTATCGATATGAAAAATAGAAAGTTTAAAATTATATGGTTTTTATAATGGGGAAAAATTTTAAGCCTTTAAGCAAGAAGCAAGAAATTATTAACAGTTATGATTCATCAGCAGGTTATTATGATAATAGATATAGAAAAATACAAGAAGAAAAATATGATATTATTCTCAATAATTATGATTTACTAGAGAAGCGAATTTTAGACAATGGATGTGGTACTGGACTTTTAATCGAATATTTATTAAATTCTAAGATAAATCATCATATCTTTAAATGTAAATACGTAGCAGTGGATATTTCATGGAAAATGCTGTGTAAATTTAAAAAAAAACTACTAAAGCTAAGAAATAAACCCAATGTGCTGTTTGTTTTATCAGACATGGAAAATTTACCTTTTCGAAATAATTCTTTTAACTTAATATTTTCACTTACTTCCTTTCAAAATTTACCCAATATTTTAAATGGAATTCGAGAATCCCTTAGGGTGAGTGTAAATAAAGGTGATATTAAATTTTCAATTCTAAGGAAAAAATTGGAGCTGGATGAGGTAAAAAATTTGTTAACTCCATTTGTCAAAGACCTTGAAGTAACAAATAAGGAAGATATTGAAGATATTATTATCCAAGGTATCGTGATAAAAGAACCTACCTAATTCTATTATATTTTATAAAAATTATTTATAATTTCCTCGGGGTTACTTTCAACATTGAATTTCTTTAAAAAATAACTACAAACATTTACAATATCCCTTTCTAAAAATGAATAAGCATTAGGATGATCTCGAGAGACCCATTGTAACCAATCAATGATGAGGATATTACCCTCTTCATCTAAAACAATATTAAATTCACCTAAATCTCCATGAATCATCCCAACATTTTGAAAAATTGTTTTCATTTGTTTTATGATTCGATTAAAAATTTTTTGAGGTTTTTTAATATTCTTATGATAAACTAATTCTTTTCCTCTTAAATATGACATAATAATTACATGACGATTATACTCTATGGGTTTTGGGGTGTTTAATTTCAAAGGGTGAATTTTTTCTAACGCTTCAAATTCTCTTTTAGCAGCAAGTCTATTAACATAAAGCCAAGAATAGTGACTTCTATTACCCAAAAGATCTCTATATTTTTTAATAGCTCTAAAACTAGTTCGTCCCATGCGATAAAACTTTGCTGCAAAGATATTTTCATCATCATCAATACAACTATATACATCTGATTCTTTTCCCTTTCCAATTAAGGGCCCAAGCTGGCTAATCACATTTTTCTCAACTAATGTGTGTAGAGCAAGCAAATCATAAGCTTTTGAGTTAAGTGTATAAGCGATTTCAAATTTCGAAGCATCTCTTATTATAAGATCAAGCTTATGAACCTTATTTAAGCGAAACAATGTTTCCTCCATCTTATATCTAGAGTAAAATTTAATATTTTTAATGGTCACATATTTAGATCTTTTCATTCCAATCTCTATTGCCATTAAAATTCTAAAATCTTCTTTTTCCAAAGTAGGTAAAAGATTAGCGATCTCCACGATTTCTCAGCTAGAATATATATTTTCGATAGGTTTTTAGAAAAGATATAAATTTGTATATAGATGGTAGTTCAAAAATAACCACAGAGAAAAGATTAATTGATATGAAAACAATTATTTCACTTTTCAAAATATAGAAAATGGTTAATGTAGAACCGCTTTGGAACGTGAAGAGATAAATATCGAAATTTAAATACAGTATTAACCCAAAACAAATAATTAAACCAACAAGGGAGAAAATAATTATCTGGTTTTCAACCTCAATTAATCCGATAATTAAATTAATTGCTAAAAATAAAATTGTTAGCATAATAAAGATTCTGGAGGTATTTATCCATGATTTGAAAGAGGTATTCTGGACTTCTAGATTTATGCTAGAAATTGGCCAAAGCAGAGCTGTGCTCAAATTTAATAAAGAAATTATTGGCATAATAATTACAGCTAAAATAGAAATGAAAAAAGCACGTATCGTCATAAATCTACTAATTATTAAAGAACTCACCCCCTCATTTTTTGCGGATTCCAACATAGCTTCAATTTTCTTTTGAATTTCAATAGGAAAATTTTTCTTTGTTAACATAAGCTGAATGTTGAGTTCAGGGAAATTAGAAATTAACTCTTTTAGCTGACCATACCCTATATTGTATCTTTGTCTGGTACTTTTTGATCCACTCCATAAATAGATCAATTCTTTTTCTTCATCCAAAATCACGCACATATCATGTGATAATAGTGCATGTTCTTCTTCTCTCCACTGAGATTTGGAATCATCAAAAATGAATGTTCTCAGCATTTATCATCTAATTATCTTAACAAGAGGAAGTTTTTATTCTTTTCTATCATACATCAAGCAAATTAAAACCTAATACTGACTTATGCTTATTATTATCTTTTTTGGGACTGTTGATTAGCAAGTCTGATTTGAATTTCTTCCCAGATATTATTAATATACTCTCTATAGCTTTTAATAATCTGTTCATCCATAGAGGTAAATCTTTTCTGAAATTTCAGATATTCAGTTATAGGTTTTCGTCGAGATGCATCTATATATTTTTTACTAGGTTTAGATAACTTAAATTCTCCGTTAATTACTTCATAAAGGGGCCAAAAACCTGTTTCAGTTGCTAGTCTTCCGATTAAAATAGTATCCTTAGGTTCATAGCCCCATCCAGGTGGACATGGGGATAAAATATGAATATATTTAGTTCCTTTTATCTCTTTAGCTTTCTTAAATTTCTCGTATAAATCGAGAGGGTATGAGGCATTCGCAGTAGCAACATACGGGATATTATGTGCTTCCAATATCTTTGGCATATTCTTCTTGAGGGTAAGCTTCCCTTCAGGAGTCGTTGTAGTGCGGACCCCTAATGGTGTTGATCCACTTCTTTGAACTCCAGTATTCATATAAGCTTCATTATCGTAACACGCATAAATAAAATTGGTACCCCTTTCTGCAGCTCCACTTAAGGCTTGGATTCCTATATCAGTCGTACCTCCATCACCTGCAAAAGCAAGCACATTTATATCATCAGATAACCCTTTATCTTCAAGTGATGCTAGTATCCCTGATGCAGAAGCACCTGTGGTTGCAAATGGAGTATGATAAACAGAAACTTTTGTAGTACAAAAACCCTGCATTCCATGCAGAACAGTTAGGCAAGATGCTGGTACAGTTATGATTGTATTAGGACCTAATGCTTTAAGTGCAATCCTATAAATTAATGCCATGCCACATCCAGAGCACGCTCGAGTCCCGGGATAAATAAATTCTTCTTCAGGAAGATCCATAACATTTACCACTATTTTTCACCCACTCTTAAAATAAGTTGATTCATCATAATCACCTAATTCATCTAATTGTAAACCCAAAAAATCCGTTTTATTTGTAAATAAACCTTGTTTAAATTCTTTCAAAGCTTTTTGAACACCAATAATAATGTGATCTGTTTTGACATCTCTGCCACCTAAACCAACAATAAAACCCTTAATGTTTGGTCTATTATTTAAACTATAGAGCGCAGCTTTTAACTCGTAAGATAAAACTCCCTCATATCCATATCCAATTTCTCGATCAAATACTATAATATTTTCTTTATCTTGGAAAAATTCCCTCAAATCCTCATGTGGGAAAGGTCTAAAGAGCTTAAGACTAACGATTCCTATTTTCAATCCTTCTGATCTTAGCTTTTTTAATGCTACTCTAGCTTGAGAAGCAACCGATCCCATAGCAAAGATTATGGTATTAGCATCCTCTGTTTGAATTGTTTTATAAATGCCATTTCCGTAAGATCTTCCGAATCTTTTAGCAAATTCATTATGAACTTCTTTAATAATATTAAAAGAATTTTCCAAAGATTTTTGAAGCGCGTATCTATATTCGTAGTAACCTGGAGCTGTTCCCTCTGAACGGGAGATAACTTGAGGAGTAGTTACTGGATCAACTCCTTTTACTTGAGAAATATCAGATAAATTAATATGGTGGTCGAGAGGAGGTAAATACTCATCAATATCTTCTTGAGGTTCTAGTTTTACGGGCATTGCAGTGTGTGAAAGGATATACCCATCATAAGCACACACTACAGGAAGATATATTCTTGAATCTTCAGCAATTTTAAAAGCTTGGAGGTTTGTATCATAAATTTCTTGATTAGTTTCACAGAACAATTGAATCCACCCTACGTCTCTAATAGTTACGAAATCTTGATGGTCTGTCCAAACTGACCACGGGGCACCTAAACTTCTCGTTGCCAAATTGAGGACGATTGGTAATCGATTACCTGAAGCCCAAGGTAACATTTCATACATCAATTCTAAACCATGAGCAGAAGTTGCTGTAGCTACCCTGGAGCCTGTAGCAGAGGCCGCACATAAAACCGCCATTGCACTATGCTCCGATTCAACTTTTACAAATCTAGCGTTTAACTTACCTTCTGCGATAAATTCTGCGATTTTTTCGACGACGGGGCTTTGAGGTGTGATTGGATAAGCAGAAACAACCCCGACTTTTGCTTGTCTAAATGCATGTGCTGCAGCGTGATTACCTGTTAAAATCATTATATTATTACTCACCCTTTTTTCACCTCTTCCATTGAGATCGCTTTTGCGGGGCATTCCATCATACATATTCCACATCCCTTACAATAATTGAGATCGATCGTCGGAGGGATGGTTCTAGTAACAACTGCTTCTGGGCAATATAGCCAACAATTAAAACACGCATTTTTTCCCGATTTAACAGGAATACACTTCTTTAAATCTATTTTTGGCTTTTTAGAACTCCAAGTTCCAGTCTGACCTGCTTCAGCTATTACCGGTTTTTGAACGGAACCTAAAATTTTTTGATAATCTTTTTTTGAGTCTGTCATCTCTACACTTAAAATCAGATTCTTCTAAAAAGTTTAACGTAGTGAAATTTTTAATTCTTACCATTTAGAAATATAGAAGTTTAAAGGGGATTTCCATTTATTTTTCAATGTAAGTAAATAGAGGATAAGAACCGCTAGGTGATACATTCTTTTAAATAAGAAATAAATAGGTGTTAATTCATTAATCTATTAATTATTTTACGCTAGTAGAAAATTGTAGAGCAACTTGAATTATGTGGATTAATCTTAAAAATCAAATAAAAAATGGGAATTTCCGGGATTGATATGGTTTTTTCTAAAGAACTATTTATAGAAATAACTAATGAGATTAATGATTTAATCTTTATTTTAGATTTAGATTTTAGAATTGAGTATATGAACGAGAAGGTATACTCAAAACTATTAGGATATTCATATGAAGAATTGATTAGTAAAAAGATCAGTAATATCATCGATACTCACGATTTTGAAAAATTGAAAGAAAGTTTTGAGAGAAAGGATAACAGGTGTGAAAATTCAATTGATATCCAAATCTTATGCAAAGATGGTAAAAAATTATGGTTTGAGAGCAAGATTAAGATTATAACAAATAAGAATGGGGAAAGGCGTATTCTTTTTATTTTAAAAGATATTTCGGAGAGAAAGCGAACGGAATTAATTGCTAAAGAATCAAAAGAAAAATATGAAAGTATAATTAAAACAATTAATGAAGGGTATTATGAGGTTGATCTAAAGGGAAATTTTACGTTTGTTAGTGAAGCGTTATGCAAATTTGTTGGATACACGCAAGACGAATTGTTAGGGAAAAACTATACTATGATGACTGAGAGGAAAGCAAATAAATTAGTGTTTAAAACATTTAACACAGTTTTTAAAACTGAAATACAGAAAAATCTATTTCAATTTCAGGTTATTAGAAAAAATGGGGAGAGAGCATTTTTTGAAACCTCTGTCTACTTGAAATATGCTACAAATGGTAGAAAAATTGGATTTTACGGTATAGTAAGAGATATCACAGAAAGGAAAAAAGAAGAGGATTTAGAAGAGAAATTTAAAGTTGAACTTGCACAGACCGTAAGGCTGAGAACAAGAGAATTAGAAGAATCTGAAGAGAAATATAGTAATCTCTTCCAACATTCAAATGATGGTATTTTCTTTCATGATTTGGAAGGAAATATTATTGATGTTAACCAAAAAGTGTTAGAACAATTCGGATATACCAAAACCGAAATATTGGCTCTTAATATTAGTCAACTCCATCCAATTAGCGAACTTGTAGAATCAAAAAAGGCTTTTGAACAAATTGCGAAAGATGGATATGTCAGGTTTGAAATTAACTTTAAGAAGAAGAATGGTGATATATTCCCCGCTGAAGTGTCTTCTAGTTTTTTTACTGTCGGTTCGGAGAGTTTTATCCAAGGAATTGTACGGGATATAACCACTCGAAAACAATCCGAATTAAGACTTAAGGATTCTGAAGAAAAGTATCGCAGTATGATTAATAATTTAGATTTAGGATTTTATCAAGTGGATTGGCAAGGAAATTTATTAAATTATAATCCTGCTTTTAGTTCTTTGCTAGGATTTGAACCAAATGAAAATTTATTAAAAGCTAATGTGAAACAGTTTTGGCAAAATCCCGTTGAGCGTAAGGCTTACCTAGATTTATTAAAAGACGAAGGGCTCATTAAAAATTATATTGTACCTTCGCAAAAAAGGAATGGCCAAAAAATCATATTACAATTAAACTCTCATGTAATTACGAATGAATTTGGGGAACCCTTTAAGATTCAAGGGTTAATATCTGATATTACAGAAAAATTTGAGTTAGAACAAAAAGTGAAATTGTCTGAGAATAGGTATCGAAATTTAATAGAATCTGTACCCCTTTCAATAGCACTTGTTGATCAAACAGGTTTTGTTATTTATTGCAATCCTGCAACAGAGAAATTATTAGGATATAGTGAAGAAGAATTAATTGGTAAAGAATTTAGGAAACTTCCTGCAATAAATCAGAAGTATCTTCCAATGATGCTTGAACGGTTTCAAAAAGTTAGTAAAGGAGTAATATTACCACCGTTTGACGTGGAATTATATAAAAAAGACGGTAGTGTAATTTGGATAAGCTATCAAACCTCATTAGTCAAGTTAGATGACGAGATTTTGATTCAGGCAGTTCTTAATGATATTACGGAGCGTAAAAGGGCTAATCTTCTTATTGAGGAGGAAATTCTAAAATTAAAAGAATTAGATCAAATTAGGAAAGATTTAATATCAAGAGTTTCTCATGAATTGAAAACTCCTCTTGTTTCTGTATGTGGCGCTTCTGAATTACTTTTAGAATTATTTAAAAATGAGTTAAAAACAGATATTATCGAATTAATTGAAATGATCGAGAAAGGTGGTACACGATTAAAACACTTAGTTGATAATTTACTTGATATAACTCGTATTGAATATAATAAATTTGAATTGAAAAGAGATATCGTCAATTTAAGTGAAATTATAAAAGACTGCGCAAAAGAGATGAGGTATCTGATAAAAATGCGAAAACTAGAACTTGTTTTCAACATTCCAGATGAATTACACGTAGAAATTGATAAAATTAGAATGGAACAAGTAATATTGAATCTTTTATCTAATGCAATTAAAAACACGCCTCCCAATGGAAAAATTATAATGAAATTATATAAGAAAGGAGATTGGGCAGAATTTGCAATAAGCGATACCGGTATTGGTTTAACTCGAGAGGAAATGGATAGGCTCTTTACAAGATTTGGCAAGATCGAAAGATATGGAGAAGGTTTAGAATATATTGATATTCAGGGTTCTGGTCTCGGATTATATATTTCCAAAGAAATTTTAGATTTACATGAAGGTCAAATTAGGGCGGAATCTGCTGGGAGAGATAAAGGTTGCACATTTACAATAAAGATACCAATCAAATAAGAAAATTAAATTATCATAAAATTTGAAAAAAATATCCATCGCTAGAAATGAAATACGATAGAGGAGAAATTGAAGAGAGTTATAAAGATTTATTTGACTATTCTTTAGATATAATTTATGTTAGCGATCTGAGAGGAAATTTTCTTGATGCTAATGATATAGCATTAGAAAGGCTTGGATATAAAAGAGAAGAGGTCCTTAACATTTCCTTTTTAGATTTACTTGACAAAGATGAATTAATAAAGGCTTTTGAAGTAATCAAGGAAATAAAAAATACAGGAAAACAATCAAAACATAGACAGTATAAACTTAAAACAAAATATGGAGAGATCATATACGTGGAAACATTTGGAATTCCATTGAGAAAGAGCGGTAAAATTTATGCCATTTTAGGTATTGGAAACGATATTACAGACATAAAGTTTGCTGAGCAAAAATTAATTGAATCAGAAGAAAAATATCGACATTTATTTCAGAGTTCTCCTTTTTTTGTGGGATTAGTAGACTTAAACGGGGTATTAATAGATTGCAATGATATCGTAAATAAGCTTCTTTCGGTTCACACAAAAGAGGATATTATTGGAAAGAATTTTAGAGAAATCTTTGCAATAAATGAGAAGAATAATGATGTTATCCCACTATTTAAGGCACTTTTTAAGAAGATAATTCAAGGTAAAACTCCAGAACCTATTGAATTTAAGTTAAATCGAACTGTAGGAGACTTTTTATGGTTAAATTTACGTGGATCACTCATAAATATTGAAAAAAAGAATTTAATTCAATTCATAATTCAAGATATTTCAGACAAAAAAAAAGCTGAACAAAAATTAAAGGAGTCCGAAGAAAAATATCGGTTTCTATTTGAAGATTCCCCATTTTCTATAATTCTAATAAATTCTAGGGGTATAGTCATTGATTGCAATCCTGCAATTCTATTATTAGGGGATTATGAAAAAGAAGATTTGATAGATATCCCATTTAAGGATTTGAAAATAATACCTGAGGAATTCCTTCAAACTTTAATAGATTTATTTACACGTTTCATTAAAGGAGAAGTTTTACACCGTATAGATATTCAGTTATATAAAAAAGATAGTAGTCTAATTTGGGCTAATTTACAAGCTTCTCTGGTTGAAGTTGGTGGTGAAACATTCGTTCAGGTAATTTTACATGATATAACTAAACGAAAGGAAGCAGAACTTTTAATAAACGAAGAGATCCAAAAGTTAAAAGATCTAGATCAATTACGAAAGGATTTGATCTCGAGGGTGTCACATGAATTAAAAACACCCCTAGTATCTGTATTTGCCAGTTCAGAATATCTTTTAAGTGAATATAAAGATAAATTAGGAGAAGATGTATTGGAATTAATTCAAATGATACAAAAGGGTGGAAATAGATTGAAGCATTTAGTAAATAACCTATTAGATATCACAAGAATTGAATATAATAAATTCAATCTAGAAAAAGAGACAATTAACCTTTCTGAAATAATAATAGAATGTTCAGAAGAGATGAAGTACCTAATTAGGGGGAGGAAGCTTGAGCTTGAATTAAATCTTCCACAGAATTTATACTTAAAAATAGATAGAATAAGAATACAACAAGTTATTACTAATTTACTCCTTAATGCAATAAAAAATACCCCACCTTACGGGAAAATAATAATAATCCTTTGGAAAAATGAGGACTGGGTAGAAATTTCGATAAAAGATACAGGAGTTGGGTTAACCAAAGAAGAAATGGAGATAATATTTACCAGATTTGGTAAAATTGAAAGAGTAGGAGAAGGATTAGAATATATTGACATTCAGGGCTCAGGATTAGGATTATTTATATCAAAAGAAATAGCTCAGTTACATGGTGGATTAATTACCGCAAAATCAGAAGGTAGACATAAGGGAAGTATCTTTACCATAAAAATTCCCTTTGATTGATTAATAGGTTAAATTGGATTATATTATTCTTGCTAAGTTATACCCTTTTTCTATTAGTTCAAAATTAAATGTTCCTATTTTCTCACCCAAACGTTTTAAAACCACAGTTTTCAAAAAATCAAGTTTTAATTCTGGTAACCCTTTTGACAGTAATCCTAAGATTGGTGTATTTAAAACAGGATTCCCATCAATGGTTAAATTTTTATCGAGTGCCAATTTGCTAATATCCGCAACAATTACTTTTGTTTTTTTACTCAATTTATATCTATTCACAAAATATTCAGGTTCTCTTTCAGAGTTAATAATAAAGACACCATCTTGTTGAAGAGAAGACACCATTTCTTGGTTTAAAACCGTTTCGTCAAATATCATTAAAATATTAGGATATTCTATTTGTGCTCTATCCCAGATTGTGTTTACTCGAGAAAGCTTTGCATATGCTTGAACGGGAGCACCTCTCCTTTCGGCTCCAAATGAAGGATATGCATGAACATCAGCAAATTTTCCACTTAAATATGCAGCTTCGGCAATTAACTCTGCGCATGTAACTACGCCTTGTCCTCCTCGTCCATTAATTATAATTTCTATAATATCAGATCCATTCATCTGTAATGATTATAAATATTGCTTTAAGTTACTTATTAAGAAGTTTATCGAATAATTTAAAATTTGTATATTAGAATCCCTTATGAAAATAAAACTATAGAACAACAAAAGGTAATAATAATAAGAAGGGTAGGATATTATAAATTATTAAAAATCGGACTTCTATAATTAGCTGAAGTGATAATATCATGAAAAATCAAACTGGGTACTTCGAAGGAAGAGAATTAACAAAACTATTCTATCAATATTGGTCTCCAGACGCAGGAGAAATTAAGGCTTATATAATTGGGATTCATGGTTGGGGCACTCATTCTGACAGATTGATACTCCCCGCCGAATATTTAACAGATAAAGGATATGCAGTTTATGCTTTTGATTTAAGAGGACATTACCGGAATAGTGGGGACACTCCGGGACACATTGAAAGTATAGATCATATCCAAAAAGATATCGTTCTCTTTATGGATGTGGTTCGTAATATCGCAAATGATAAGAAAATATTCTTGATTGGTCATTCTTTTGGTGGATTGATGAGTTTAATGTATGCTATTAATCACCCCGCATTATCAGGTGCATTGGTATCTTCTCCATTATTAGGTATGTTCATGAAATTGTCAATGGGTAAGAAAGTTATCAAATCAATATCAAAAAATATCGTTAAACTGGCACCTAATAAAATTTTAAATAATATAATTGATCAAAATCAATTGACAAGCGATTTAAAAATATTGAGAAAGCACATTGCTGATAAAAATAAAATTGATATTATCTCGGCGAAATCAGCTACAGAAATTGATAAATATACAAAATGGGTAATGGAAAATGCTTCAAATTTGATTTGTCCTGTATTGATAATGCAAGCGGGAAATGATAAAATAGTTGATAAAACGAAACCAAAACAATTCTTTGAGATAGTAAAGAGTAAAGATAAAAGTTATAAAGAATATGATGGATTTCTACATGAGCTATGGAATGAAAAAGGAAGGGCTCAGGTGTTTCAAGATATGTTTATATGGCTTGAAAAGCATATAAAATAAATTTCATCTAGTTTTAACATTTTGGGAGTCCCTCAAGAATAATAAAAAACCTCCCCATCTTCATTATTATTGTTATTAAAAAATTAACAAATACAATTAATATAAAATCACGGTTATAATTGATTATAACAATCACCTTAACTCTCAAATAATTTAATCATGGAGGAAATAGACGAAAGGAAACTCACTCCTATGTTAAAACATTGGTATTCTATTCGTAAGAGGTATCCTTCATCTCAGTTGATTGCTTATAGGATGGGGGACTTTTTCGAGTTCTTCTATGATGACGCTGAAAGAATTTCAAAGTTATTAGGGATAACATTAACGAAAAGAGGAGATGTTCCTCTTGCCGGTATTCCACATCATTCAGCTAAAAACTATTTCAACAACCTTATGAATCTTGGTCAAACATTAGTGATTGTTGACCAACTGGAAGATCCAGCAACTGTGAAAGGGAGAATAGTAAAACGTGGCGTTACTCGAATCCTATCACCTGGTACGGTAACTGAACCTACTCTGCTAAATGCTAATGAAAATAATTACATTGCGTCTATAGTAAAGCAGAGGAAAGGTTTTGGAGTCGCATTTACAGATATTTCTACAGGAGAGTTTGTAACTACTGAATTTTCCTCTAAATTGGAAGATGCTCAAGAAAAATTGCTAAGTGTTTTTTCTCAATATGATCCTGTCGAATTAATTATTCCTCCCGAACTTAAACAAGATGAGAGATTTTTTATTATATTGACAGATTTAACAGGTGCAATTATTAAAACATATCAAGAATACGTTTTTGATTATGACGAAGCATACAACTTAATAACACGCCATTTTAAAATTGTTAATTTGGAATCATTTGGATTAGAAAGTTTAGAGATGGCTGTTCAAGCAACTGGTGGCCTATTAGCTTTTTTAAAAGAAACCCAAAGAGATGTTATTCCAAATATTTTTAAAATTAGTGTAATTCAAGAGAAAGAAATTTTGCATTTAGATTATATTACTCAAAGGAATTTAGAGTTAATACATTCGTTATGGGATAAAGGGAAGGATGCTACTTTATATTCAGTGTTTAATCAGACCCATACCCCAATGGGTGCCCGATTATTAAAAAAATTTATATTGCAGCCTTTAGTAAAAATCGAACAGATAAACAACAGACTCAACATCGTTCAAAAATTTAAGGATGATATTTTCTTAAGATCTGATTTGAGGGAGGAGTTAAGAATTATAGGGGATCTTGAAAGATATATTAACAAATTAAATTATATTGGTCGCACAAATGCTCGGGATCTCATAAATATTAGAAATTCTCTGGAAAAAATCCCAAAAATTAGAGAATTGCTAATAAAAGCAGATATTTCAGAAATTTCACAATTTATCAAGAAAATCAAGCCATTTGACGGAATAAAGGCCCTAATAGGGAATTCAATAAAAGAAAACCCTCCGATTAATATAAAAGAGGGTAATATTATTAAAGATGGCTATGATAAGAAAGTAGATGAACTCAGAGATATGCTCTATAACGGAAAGAAATATGTGTTAGAATATGAACAAGAACAGAAGAAGAGGTGGAAGTTAAGCTCAGGATTAAAAGTTAGTCATAATAACATTCTTGGATATTATATCGAAATAACTCTAAGAACTATAACATCAATCCCAAAATTACCTGAGGAATACATAGAGCGCGCAACTTTAAAGAATGCAAAAAGATACACTACGAAAAAATTGAAAGAACTTGAAGAAAAAATAGTTAATGCTGAAGATCAAATCAATAGTTTAGAATATGAAATATTCAGTAAAATTAGAGAGACAGTGGAAAAAGAAACTGAAGATATTCTAGAAACCGCGCAAAATATTGCCGTTATCGACGTTTTAACGAGTTTTGCCGAAATAGCTGAAAAATATGATTATTGTAGGCCTATAGTTACAGATAATTCTAAAATAATAATAAAAGAGGGGAGACATCCAGTGGTAGAACAAATCAATATAACCGACAAGTTCATTCCAAACGATTGCTATTTAGACAATGAAACAGATCAGCTGTTAATAATTACCGGCCCGAATATGGCCGGAAAAAGTACTTTTCTTAGACAAGTAGCTTTAATTTGTCTTATCGCGCAGATGGGATCCTTTGTTCCTGCTAAATCCGCTACTATAGGTGTGGTGGATCAAATCTTTACGCGTATAGGTGCTTCAGACGATCTTGCTCGTAAATTGAGCACTTTTATGATTGAAATGACAGAAACTGCGAAAATCCTTCATTATGCAACTTCGAAAAGTCTTATTATAATTGATGAATTAGGACGGGGAACGAGTACAAGTGATGGTCAAAGCATCGCAATGGCTACTTTAGAGAAACTAAATAAATTAAAGGTAAAAACTCTTTTCAGCACTCATTACCATCAATTAACAGAGATAAACCTACCAGGAGTGAAAAATTATCATTTAGATATCATTGAAAATGATGATGGGACTATAAATTTTGTTAGAAAATTAAAACCTGGGTCTACTGATAAATCATATGGTATTCACGTAGCAAAATTAGCAGGGATCCCTGATGAAGTTATTATCAGAGCCTTTGAAATTCTTGAACAAATAGAACAAAACGATCCTTTTAGAACGATGGTTAGAGAAAATGGGAATATGATTTCATCTGACATGCATTATGATAAGATTTTGAATGGAAAGAAAACAGAACTGGAAAGATTAAATCAAGAATTAAAATCTATAAAAGAGAAATTAACCGATTACGGTGACGATCTAGGAAGAAAGGAAAAAGAATTAGAAAAAAGAAGTGCTGAGATTAAGGAATCGGAGTTAAAAATAAAAGAGTTTAAAGCTAAAGCTTCTCAAACTCATACATTGAGAAAAAAAAAGTATGTGCAAACAAGTCTATTTGAACCTGTGGAAAAGAAAGCAGAACTATTCGATGAGGATTTACAGACATTAGTAGACTATTTCAAAAAATTTGATATCGATACTTTAACCCCAAATGATTTGAAACAAAAATTAATTGAACTTAAAAAGAAAATCGAAAATTATAGTTAAGCTAAAACTACAGGTATTATAAATACAATCGTGGTTAGATATATATAATAAACAGTTATTATCGATACTAGAATTATTCGATATAAATTCTTCCTCTCCTCATTTCTAATATTTTCCATAAATATAATTAACAACAATCCAATAAACATTAGATGGGAAGGTTGTAACGCTTTCCAAATTATCGAATCGATTATTAAAAGACCCTGTATTTCACCATCACTATATCCCCAATTAGTAATCATTTGGAGGAAATAATCAGGAAAAATCATATACGGAATGAATATAATTGCAAACGGAATTAAAAAATAGAACAGATCTTTCCACTTAATTTTCCTTGCTATTAATAAAACTGGAATGAAAACTATCGCTGTTATTTTAAAAGTTGCTAGTGTAAAGAGAATACCTGCAAACCATTTTTGATCTCTTTCTAGATATACAAAAGAATAAAATAATAAGAAGGCAATAAGAAAATTAACGTTGTTGTAATAAGCGTCGATACTATAACCCACGATACCTAAAATATAAAAAATTAGTAAATCTTTTTTATTTTTAAACATTTTAGGTGATTCTCGTATTATTAGGATAGTTAAAGCCAATCTTAACACATCCCAAACATACACACTAACTAAACCCCCAGATGGAATAATTTTTATCGGTAAAAAGAGGAAATACCAGAAGTAAAGATAATAGGGAGGCCAATCAGATATTGATACATCATCATAAAAATTAACTAAACCGTTGTCCATACCTTCGAGCAAGATTTTAAAATCAATATCTTTAGTTTCCTTTATCCATGTTGAGATGTCAAAAAAATATAAGAATATCCTCAGAATTACAAAAGAAATTGTTATTATTGCTAAGATGTACATAACATATTTCTGAATCGGAATTTCTCTTTCATTATTCATAGCAGTATAGCTAAATCATGTGTTCCGTTCTATTAAAATTACTTTGATATATTAAACCAGATTTAAAAGCCTTACTTATAGAAAAATCATTATTTGGATTTATTTAAACCTTAATAGAGTATTATTTTATATTTGATGGCATTTGGAAATATAGTAACTTAATAGAATATTAATTTCTTAGGAATAAAATGCATAAATGCGGGTAATATCGTGACGGAGAGGAAAATCAGAAAAATATTAGATGCTGAAAAGATAGCTGCGGGAGAAGTAGTTGAAAGACCAGCTAATATCGTAAAAGAGCTTATTGAAAATAGTATAGATGCGGGGGCTAAAGAAATTAGAGTGCTTATAAAGAATGCGGGGAAGACTTTAATACACGTAATTGATGATGGTACCGGCATCTCATCTGAGGATATAGAAATAGCGTTTGAGAGACATACGAGTAGTAAAATAAGTAATATTGAAGATCTTGATACTCTTTCCACTCTGGGGTTTAGGGGTGAAGCCCTCGCCAGTATTGCAGCAGTGAGTCAAGTTGAAATTATTTCACGGTCAAAAGAGAATGAAAGAGGAGTGCATTTAACTATAGAAGGAGGAAAAGTAAAAGAAAGAAAGGAAATCTCTTGCCAAGTCGGAACAGATATTAAAGTCAAAAATATATTCTACAATATCCCTGCTAGACAGAAATTTCTTAAAAAAGATTCGACTGAACTTAGTCACATTACAGATTTTATCCAGAGATACTCATTGTCGTTCCCTGAACTTCATTTCATTTACCGTCATAATGAGTTAGATATTTTGAACTGCCCTGCAAAGAATGACTTAAAAACAACAGTATTTCATATATATGGGAAAAATATTGCGAAATTTATGGAACCTATTAATTACGCAGAAAAGGACTCTCTTATTAAAATTAAAGGATTATTAGGACATCCACAGATTTCTAAAAAAAATAGGAACTATTCAAGTTTATTCATTAATCGTCGTTATATTATCAGTGACGTTTTGTTTAGGGCAATTAAAGAAGCATATGAAGGAACATTAATGATAAGTAAATACCCTTTTTTTGTGTTATTTCTAGAAATTGATCCTTCAGTCGTAGATTTTAATGTACATCCGAAAAAACTTCACGTTAGATTTGAGAAAGAAGAAATTCTATATAATAGAATATACAATATAATTCGAAATTTTGTTGAAAATAACTTTATAAGAAAAGAAGCTAAATACATCTCCACTGAATTAGATCCTTACCTCCAAACTTATGAAGAAGAGTTAGATAAAGGCGTTAATAAAGTTGAGAGTATTAAGGTGGAAGGAAAAATAGCAAATGATGTAGTGGATATAACAAAACAAGAAATAGATAAGGCTCAAGACGGTGTCCAATTAAACTTATTAGATCAGATTATACAAAAAAAGAACGCTTCTGAGTCTTATATAAGAGGAAAATATATCATTTCCAAAGATTTTCCGCGACTTCGTTTAATTTCTTCTACTGGTCAATTAAGCAACAAGGTTTACATTATATTAGAAGGAATCAATGAAAATAATGAAGAAGGACTATTTATTTTGGATCAACATGCCGCAGCAGAACGAATTAAAAAAGAAAAATTCCTAAAGGATTATAAATCTGGGAAAGCAAGTAGACAAAAATTAATCCAGCCGTT
The DNA here is from genome assembly GCA_016839705.1 of Promethearchaeota archaeon. Taxonomy (GTDB): domain Archaea; phylum Asgardarchaeota; class Lokiarchaeia; order Sigyniarchaeales; family SOKP01; genus Loki-b32. Next base: position 59,451 of record JAEOTR010000046.1, read on the forward strand.
TAGTATTGATGTTTCTCCTAGTGATAAAATATTTTTGGAGGATAATATAAACGAAATTAAAAAGCTTGGATTTGATTTTGAACATTTTGGCGGAAATTCCTTCATTTTAAGGGAAATCCCAACTATCATGAATAAGATTCCTAATATTCATATAATCAAAGAGATAATTAGCGATATCACGGAAATCGGAAAAGATAAAAGCTTTAAAGAAATTAAAGAAGAAATTATTAACTATTTGGCATGTCATAAAAGTATTAGAGGAGGAGATGATCTATCCTTAACTGACATTAGAAAGCTATTATTAGATTTAGCTGAATGTGAAGACTCTTATCATTGTGCTCACGGAAGACCGACATTAAGATTTATATCCTTTAAAGAACTAGATAAACTTTTTAAAAGAACTGGTTAAAAAATATATTTAACTATTTAAAAAACAAGGAATTTATGCTTTTGAGAATGCTATAGCTTCAATACCTTGGATACCCTCAACTTTACCGAACAATTCTTCAAGCCTATCCGTACCGCCCCATTCTTCAGGATACCGTACGCGAACTCTCGCTTTTTTCAAGCCAAATGCAACAGGCATTATGTCATAGCGTTCAATAGCGCATGTATCAGGCAAAACTTTTGCTAAATTCCCTACAAATTCTTCAAAATCTACATCTGTTTCTTCTGGAACAACGTCGATTAATGCTATAAATTCTTTCATTTATATTATATCCTCTTAACAGTTCTTTAGGGGCCCTCAAAATCACATTTCAAGCAGCGAAAAGAGTTTCCTGATTCTCTACAGCGCTCACATCTCCAAATTGTGACATCTCCACATTGAGGACAAGGAAAGTGTACAGCTGATTCGTATGGTGTTATAGGACGACCACACCCGAAACAAATATTCTTCTTATAAGAGCTCATGAAGTAATCAAATATAACTTAAATTAACCTTGGATTTTAAAATATGTACTAACTTTAATTATTTTTGGTTTATAATACTAAAATAGACTAAGAAAGTTTTTTATGGTTAAAAATTTAAAATTTACTTAAATAGCATTAATGAAAATATTAATCAAAATTTAAATTAATCAATACTCTAGTTTGCATATAAATAAATACTTATTTTTAAATTTCCCATAGGAGAGAATTACGATGCCAGAGAATAAAGTTAGAAAATATTTCTCACTAATAGAAGCATGGGCTTGGTGTGATATTTGTGAAGATATGATAGCATTAAGATTAGATAAAGATGAGATTATTAGTGGATTAAAGATGGGCATTTATACGAAAGAGCACAAACATTATAATCTTTCCCCTGATCTGGAAGATCCCGACGATGCTTCCGGACAAGAGCATACAATTTATATCTATATAAATGATAATTATGATATCACTGGAGTAAAATCATTTTTTGGGGAATCACCTACTACAGAAGAAATCGGTGCTGAATCTTTAGAAGCAGGTGATGAAGTAAGAATTCCTGTTATTGTAAAAGATATATCGCCAATGGCCGTACAACTGGGAATGCTAACAAAAGAACAGTTCAAAGTACTTAAAATTTGTGATGGAATGAACACAATTGAACAAGTAGCCACAATTGCTCAAAGAAGCGTAGAAGATCTCGAAAAAATGATGGATCAACTCCGAAAAAAGGGATTAGTTCGAGTTATTAAAAGGACTTAATGTTAAAACCTTCTCTGTTTTTAAAATTAAATGTGCTCTCTATCTAGTAATCATTAAATCTTCCAGTTCTTGTTTCATCTTCTTGATTTTTGGTTTTTCAAAATGTTTTCTTGCGGGGTTCAAGATATCAATGATTTTGCTTGAAACGCTATTTTTTAAGTCAAGTGGGTGGATATTTTTGTTAAGATAAGCATCTTCCAATTCTTGATAAGTAAAAAATTCTAAGTCTCCCCCAAATTTTGTTGGTCTTTCGATTAGGAAATGAGAGTTATTTTCTCGAAAAATAATAAATTTCACCCAATCTAGAATTGGATTAAATAATACATTTCCCTCTGGGCAGAATGCAGAATTGATTTTTTCTTTAATTTCTTTGGGACTATCATGAATGAATACGGCAGAATCAGGTAATGATTTACTCATTTTCATTTGTGACCATAGTTCTTTTAATTGATCATCATCTTCTATAGGCCAAATTGGTGGTTTTTGCAAGCCTAAGATCAAATGATTGTGAATACAAATTGGCTTAATTTTCATACCCTTTGAATTAAACAGATTATTCTTTTTCATTTTTAAAGCAACCTCTCGAGCAATCACATGAGCTTTCCTTTGATCATAACCAGCATGTGCGAAGTTTACGTTTTGGATAAAAATATCTGCTACTTGCATGGCAGGATACAATAATTTTGCAAAATCAATATTTTCACCTTGTTTTTTTCCCATGATAGTAATGCTTCTTTGCATTCTGCTTAAAGTAGTGTTTTTACACACTTCGATAACAGTTTCCCAGTATTCATCATTATTATGATACAATTCTGATCCAAGAGAAAATTTTACTTTGTTAGAATCAGCCCCAACACAAGACAAACCTGCTTTAAGCCCTTCTTTAAAATATCCAACAGCCATCTCTCTTATTTTTTCCATATCTCCCCCTAATTTATCATTAATCCAACTGTGCCAATCTGCAAGAAATATGGAACAGTTAATTCCCGCATCAATAAAATCTTTGATTTTTCCCATACAAATAAGTCCTATACCTAAGTGTATTTTACCTGAGATTTCGAAGCCTATGTAGTGATTTAGGGGAACTCCGGTTTCTAGAAGATGGAGTAAATCACTTTCAGTTAATATTTCCTCAGTTCCTTGTTTTATTAAGCTAATTTTATCTTGGATATCCATGTGAAAATAAAATAAAATAAGGAATAATAATTTTGTTGAATATGATTTAAGGTAAATATTTCTGGTTAATCAGAACCTTCAAATCACCAGCAATAATGAATATAATAAGGAAAGTAGTTTTATTACTGAAAGTAGTAAATATCAAAACTGAAGAATTTGAATGACACTTTCGCATTGATTTAAATATGATATACACTATTTTCTTTACATAGATGTAAATTACATCTAAAAGAATATCCTTTAAAACAATACAAGGGATTTTGGGTTGATGGAAAATAGATACAAAATTCGAGTTTTATATATCTTAATTATAGTATGCTCAATTCCAATTATTTCTTGGGTGAATTGTAACAATCAAAATAATGATTTTGATAATGATAAGAATAAATATATCCATGATTTAGATTCACAAATTAAACTTTCAAATAATCCTCCAAATAATAATTACTTTAAATATTATAAAGAAATAACTATAAATCATTTAAAAGTCTCTGATGACCTTACTAATTTTTCCCTGTTAGTTTCCATATTTGATGAAGATTTACATGATGATGTTCAATATGACGGGGACGATATTGCATTTGCAATAGATAATGAGTGGTTAGACCATGAAATAGAATTATTTCATCAAAGTTATAGCTCCACTCACGCGCAATTAGTCGCCTGGGTACGAATACCTTCACTTTCAAGTACTATTGATACTAAAATTTATATGTATTATGGAAACTCGACAATGGGGTCGCAACAAAATCCTAGTGGGGTTTGGAGTTCAAATTATAAAGGAGTATGGCACTTAAATACAACTTTATTAGATTCAACTTCAAATGATAATGATGGTACAAACTATGAGGCAGATGATGGTTCAGCATATATAGCTAATGGTAGGGATTATGATGGGAGTAATGATTATTCAAATATGGGGTCAGATAGCAGTATAGATAACATATTTAATGGGGGTGCGACTATTTCGGCTTGGATAAAACCAGAGGGATGGGGTGGTGGTCAATATGGTCGAGTTTTAGCCAAATCATCTGTTACAGCTGGTACAGATGGATGGGTTATGTGTGTTGACGGAGAAGCAGATTCGGTTGATCATCATTTACTTTTTTATCGAGGTTTCGATAAGAATCCTTATAGAGGTCTTTGGTATACTCCTGCTGATTCTATAAGTCTTAATCAGTGGCAATATGTAGTTGTAACTTATGACGATGGCTCAGATACTAATGTTCCTTCTATCTATATAAATGCCGGAGCGTCTCGCTCCCTTACACCAGAGCCCTCACCTAGCGGAGACGCTGTTGATGATTCTTCTCAAGAATTATATATTGGTAATTATGGAGGAGTACTTAAGGATCGGGCTTTTGATGGTATAATTGACGAAGTTCGTATATCGTCGGGGATTAAGTCATCCGATTGGATTCAAACAGAATATAACAATCAATATGATCCTAATTCATTTTATACGGTTAGTTCCTCATTCGAAATTGATAAAGTTCCCCCGGATATTACGATAAACTTACCAACGAATAATACTTTATTTGGAAGTATAGCACCAAATTTCATCGTTGAAATAGACGATAATAATAGTATAAGTTCAAGGTGGTATCGTTTACTTAATGGGACAGCAACCACGATTAATACAACTTTTACGTCAAATGGAAGTATTAACCAAACACGATGGAATGAGATGGGAAATGGAACAATAACTATTCAATTTTTTGCTAACGATTCTTCAGGAAATATAGGTTTTTCGGAAGTTGTCGTTCGAAAGGATATAATTTTTCCGTCAGTTGTAATTATTGCTCCAAATAATTTCGATCTTTTTGGATCTACAGCTCCTGACTATAATGTAGAAATTTGGGACCATAACGGTGTAGATTATAGGTGGTATACGTTAAATAATGGTCTAGAGACATATTTCAATGATAATGGTACAATATCGCAATCCGCTTGGAGTTTATGTGGTAACGGTACGGTTTCAATTAAATTTTATGCGAATGACTCGTTGGGTAATGAAGGTTTTTCAGAAGTGATCGTTCGAAAAGAGATTGAATCCCCAACAATTACAATTAAATCTCCCCATGATTTGGATCTTTTTGGAAGTACTGCTCCCGCCTTTAACGTAGAAATTTGGGACAGTAATGGTGTGGATACTATGTGGTATACTTTAAACAATGGTATAGATATTCCCTTTACTGAAAACGGGACAATATCACCATCAGCTTGGAGTTTATGTGGTAATGGTACTGTTTCAATTAAATTTTATGCGAATAACACATTGGGTAATACAGATTTTTCAGAAGTAATTGTTAGGAAAGATATGATAGATCCTGTAATTACAATTAACACACCCGATCCTGATGACTTATTTGGAAGTACTGCTCCTTCATTTACTGTTATAATCACTGACCCAAACGGAATTGATACTAGGTGGTATACCATTGATGGGGGAATTACAAATACTACTTTTACATCAAACGGGATAATAAATCAAAGTTTATGGGAATCTCGAGTAAATGGTACTGTAACAATTGGTTTTTATGCAAATGATTCCTTAGGCAATGTTGGCTATGAAGAAGTTATTGTTCGAAAAGATATTGAACCCCCTTCTATACAAATTAATTCCCCAAATCCTTACGAATTATTTGGAGTAAGTGCTCCTAGTTTTAACGTCGAAATAATTGATAGTAGTGGAATAAATACAAGGTGGTATACGATTGATGGGGGTGTAACAAACATAACATTCACTTCAAATGATACTATAAATCAAGGGTTATGGAGTTTTGAAGAAAACGGAACGGTTACAATCAAATTTTATGCAACAGACTCATTAGGAAATGAAGGATCTTCAAATGTTACCGTTCGAAAAGATATGGATCCTCCTTTGATACAAATTAATTCTCCACATGATGACGAACTATTTAATGAAATTGCTCCTAACTTTAATGTAGAAATTGGGGACAGTAATGGTGTGGATACTATGTGGTATACATTAAATAACGGTATAGATATTCCCTTCACTGGAAATGGTACAATATCACAATCAGATTGGTTTATATGTGATTATGGTAGTATTTCAATTAAATTCTATGCGAATGACTCCTTGGGTAATGAAGATTTTTCAGAAGTGATCGTTCAAAAAGAGCTTAGTCCCCCTTCCATAATAATTAATAATCCTATCTCAGATCAACTATTTGGGGTAATTGCGCCCATTTATAATGTTGAAATAACTGATTTTAATGGTATAGATACAATGTGGTACTCTCTTGATGGCGGGTTAACAAATATAATTTTTACTACTAATAGCTCAATAAATCAAACAATTTGGGATACTTTTGGAGATGGGAATATTACCATAAGATTTTATGCAAATAATAGTATAGGAATAATCGGATTTTCAGAAGTGTCAATAGTAAAAGATATTTATGCTCCAATGATTACGATTAATAGCCCAAATAATAATTCATATTGTAATAAAGCACCTATCATTAATATAGATGCGTATGATATTAATTTCGACAAATTATGGTGTAAAATTGGGAGTAGTAATATTTCACTTATAAATAACGCAGATTTTGAATTAAACAGCTCCATTTGGGATAGTTTACCTGAAGGATCTTTTCAAATCTTTATTTATGCGAATGATACGATTGGTCATTTAAATGATACTATCGTATTGATGCTCTGTAAAGATACGATTAGCCCAAATGCTCCAATACTCTTAAATTTTCCAACAGGAGAAGTTAGCTTGCCGATTATTTTTGATTGGGAGGATGGGACTGATGCATCGGGGATTGACCATTATCGATTAATTATAGACAATGAAGAAGATCCTTTTGCAAGTCCCGGTTTTATTTTTGAGATAAATATTACCAATATTGGCTCGGAAAGTAGTTATTATGAATTATTTGAATATCTAATTCCTAGTAACTATTACTTTTTTATATATCAAATTGATGAGGCTGGAAATCAAGGAAGTGCTGCCTATGATACTTTTACTATAAAAAGCACATCTGCACCAGTAACACAATTTCCATGGTGGATAATTTTAGTAATAGCAGTTCCTTTAGGATTAGCATTAGTTATAGTTGGTCTGAAAAAATCAAAAAAGAAAGAAATACAGGTAGTGATAATAGACAAGGAATTAGATAAACTTAAGGAAAATAGAGTTATTTTAGACGCAGAAGCTAAATCTGCTGAAAAATCATATAATTACCTAAAAGCTGCAGATAATTATGAAGATTGTGCCAAAATATCGTATCAGTTATACAATGAAGGAGACAAAATTGAGGAATATAAATATAAAGAGTATAAGCGTTTAGAAATGGAAGCAAGATCCAACGCTGAATCCATTCCTTTAAGAAATGATTGCATTAACAATTTATTAACTAGATTTTTTGATGAGAATGGGATAAAGTATTATTCAAATCCTCAAATCTATCCTGAAAATCAAGGCATGATAAATGGGTTAATCCTAAATGATAACAATTTTTTACAAAATAGATTCACCAATCTTGATGATAGCCCAGACCTGGCTGAGGAACTACATACCGATCCTGCCAACTTAGAAAATGTTAATGCCATACAACTCTTATATGTTATAGATTTATCCGTTGACGCGATAATTGATTATTGCCAAAAGTTTCAGAATCCAAACATGATTCTTTATATTGTAGGTATTGAATGGCCTGCCTATAATTATGAGGAGAAAATTAATCTTCCTAAAGATAAAACCATAAAATACCCAGAAAATATCAAAATATTTGATTTAAACTTATTTTTCAGAATATTTCTTATAGATGATCAATATAAAGCGAAACTCAATAATATCATTGATTTAAAATCTGATATAAAGGCTTTAGAGGAATTATTTGAAACCTCTAAAATTCATTTACATAACTCCCAAGAATTGAAAGATGAATTAAAGCAAAAAGGATGGTTTTTCTTGATTTAATCTTTTCTTTTGATATACTAAAATATATTAAATAAGATTTTTAATAGCTGTTAACATTGCTTTTAATTGATTATGGATTTCTGTTTGGTATTCTTTTCCAATCTTGAAGAAAATAATGGAACCCATTTTTCTCTCTAATTCCTCATCTATCTGAAATTCGTGTATTAAACTTGACCAGTCATTTTTTTCTGATACAAGGATTCCTATCACCAAGACTTTACCTTTTTCTAAAAATTCTAATATTTTACTAACAATATATGTCCATTTAGGATTAATTGAATCTCTATCTCGTGCATCAAAGATACAAAAAACTCCGTCAGAATCACTTACTTCCTTTAAGAAGTAGATGCAATTTTTTAATATTAAGCCATTTGAATATTGATAATATTTTTCATCCTCTTCATCCTTAAAATTCAACAGTTGCTTATTATCATTTGCTTCAATCATTATTTGTAAAGCAGGATTCCAATGAGGGTTTTCAGTTAGGAATGTTAAAATTAAATTGTCTTTAAATTGCATAATATCTCCAATTTCATTCAACAATTCTTGATTTCTTTGTAGTTGGGCTAATTCTTTACATTTGGTAATGAAATTATATGAAATTAATCTAAATGCATCCTCAACGTTCTCTCCTGTTAATGCACTAGTTTCAAGGTACAAAATATTTCTATTTGTGGATCCAGTTAAATTTTGCGACATAATAACAGCATCTTGATTGTTAATAACACGTTTTTCAACTAAATCCTTTTTATTACCAATAATCATGACGGGCAAATCTTTAATGTTAATAAATTCATTTAACTCATTATACCAATTTTTAATATTTTCAAATGATTTTTTACTTGTTAGATCAAAAACAATAAATCCTGCCTGAGCACCGTTATAATAAGTTTTACGATATCTCCTAAAATATTCTTGTGCGCCTATATCCCAGAGAGCTACATTAATTATATTCCCAAAAGATTCAAACTCATGTGATATAATATTAAGACCAATTGTGGCTCGATAATCTGCGAGAAATCTATTTTCAGAAAATCTACGAATGATAGAGGTCTTTCCAACATTATGATCTCCAGTAATTATAAATTTAAATTTGTAAATCCCACTAGAATCGACGTCTAACTGATAGAGTTGGTTTTTCATTCTTTTTGCTTGTTTCGCTTCATACTTAAAATTTGGAACAGATAATTGCAGATGGTCTCCTTCTTTCACATTAATAATTTGAGCCGTCTTTTCTGCAAGAAAATAACCATAAGGAGAATATTGCTCAATTGATGCCATAGTATTTAAGACAATGCTAAGCATTATTTTTTCATCAACAGTTATGAAAATCAATCTATTGTTTTCTGTTTCAAATGAACATGAGCCGAATTTTTTGAAATCAAATTCAAAGCGTATTCGATCCAATATGGGATTGACAATGGTAGTTAATACTGAAACTATCTCCATATCAATATCTTCTCTTTTTTCTCCAGCAATAATCAACCCCTCTTCATCAGATACGATTATAGCTTCAGTTTCTTTATTTACTTCTAAAAAATTATTAAATAGTTCCTTGAAAAGCGCATTTTTACTTAATGACAAAGGTGTTGCCTCTTGACTCTTCTAAAATTAAAACTTCTTAATGTATTATTGTGGCTCAATTTATCCCTTGAATATATAATGAATTAATAATTATTTAAATATAATTGAGTTTAGCTTCTTTAAGTAAAAGCAAATATTTCTTCAAAAATGAAAAGCATGAATTAGGAATGCTTATTACCTCGAGGATGAGTCAACTTCTTCGAAGTTTTCTAGATGTATTTTACCTGAGATTTCAAAACCTATGTAATGATTTAGGGGAACTCTAGTTTTTAGAAAATGGATCCAATCACCTTCAGTTAATATTTCCTCAGTTCCTTGTTTTATTAAGCTAATTTTATCTTGGATATCCATGCGAAAATATAATAAAAGAAGGAATAATAATCTTGTTGAAAAATGTTTTAAGGTGGGAACATCTGGAGAATTATTAAATCCTACTCAAAAATTATTTCCTTGCCTTTCTTCATTTCTAAATGTAGTGCTTTAATATTCATGTCTGAATCACTAAAAATAAAAAGTTTATATATATTAATCACTAAAAATAAAAAGATTATATATATTATTCACGGATATTCTGTAAAATAATTAAAATTGTAAGACGTAATTTACTTTTATTGTGGAAATAATATTATTATCAATAAAAAATTGTACAATTAGAAATTTTAAGTCTAATAGTTCAAAATCCTCTTTTCTCTTCTTTTCATATATTTTTGTGTTTAAGAATAGTTGAAGATGCCCCCTTGGATGATTCATATTTAGTAATTTCACACCTATTAGATATTCCTATAAAAAAGTAAAGAAACTAATATTATACTTCGTTTCAGTTATCTCTGTCATTTGATTTGCTATTTGTTTTTGTATAAATCTGGTATAAATAATATCTCATTATAAAACCAATTTTCGACTTCTTTTATTTTACTTGTTGTTATATCTACTGTTTTTTTTTAATGATTAATTTTGAATTGATTCCCTTCCTTTTCCTACACCAAGGTGTAGGGCTTTAATGTTTGAGTCTACATCTCTTAACCATTCCTTGATAACTTCTTCATAATGCTCAATTTCAATAAAGGGTAATTTCCCGGTCATTATAGCAAAACCTAGCAAAATAAGATTAACCTGTTGGTTAGAATCAAAACTACTTAAAGATATTTCTGTGGCATTCATAAAAAACACCTGATCAGAATAAACATTTAAAATTCCCTTTATTTTTTCTAAGGGAGGATATGTTTCCATATCAGCGGTAACTAATATATTTGGAATATCACGTTCATTTATTACAAAACTAGTCTTTATTGATGCAAAAATTCCTTGGCGTAAAGCTTCAACCGGTTCCATGCATATATAAAGATCAGCGTCTCCATAGCAAATCAAAGATGATTGCAAATTATATCTAGGATTCTCAGTTAATTTTTTCTGATATCGAGTGTGGCTAATTATTGCCCCTTCGCGTTGTGCTAGGCCGTGATGTTCTGCTCCAAAGCATGCCTCGACTCCTGCTTTCTGTGCAGCAAATTCAATTAATCTCTTAAGTGTAATAACACCTTGGCCTGCAGTTCCCGCTATAACAATATTGATTATATCGGTTTCCTCAAATTTCACGAAAAGGCACCTCCTCTCCGAATAAATTTATAATCGACTTTCTAATTGCCCCATTTGGGCATATTTCGTAGCATACCCCACATTTTATACATCGATCTTGATCTATTTGCATTTCTTCAATTCCTTCGGTATTAACCCTTCTAATTGCTGGACAACTAAGTACTCTTGCACATTCAAAGCACATTGAACAGCCTCCTATATAATAAGAAACATCTTGAACCTTTTCCCCCTTATCTTGAAGTGCGTTGATTTGAGCCATTCTCCATCTATGAGCTTGCAATGCGCATTCTCTCTTTACGATTATAATCTTTAATCCATTAGTTTTTAGTGCTTCCTCTATGGTATTAGTTAGCTTTTTAGGGTTATATGAATCTTCAACTTTAAGCCAAGGCACTCCAATAGCTCGACAAATCTTTTCAATTGAAAATCCTCGATTTATTAGGTATCGAAGAACGTCGTCTTGATGTCCAGTCATCGCTGTCCATGAGTTTTCAAAAATCATGAGTAATAAATTTGAGTTATACCCTACTGCTTCAGCCAAGGGAGCCATCCCGGTATGGAAGAAAGTAGAATCACCAATAAATGCTATTACATTTTGATCTGTTTTCGTTGACATCCCAATAGCTGCGCTCAATCCCCCAGACATACATATTACTAAATCTGAACATTGCTGGGGAGGAAAGAAAGACATTACATAGCAACCTATATCACCACTGATTACGGTATTTGCTAAATTATTTGTAGCCTTTAAAATCGAGTACAATGTTGCTCTTTCTGGGCATCCTGCGCAAAAAGTTGGGAATCGACTTGGGATAATCTCCTTATATGAATTGAAATAATCAACGGCTTTAGTGATCTGCTCACGTGGCTTTTTATCAAATATTTGTGCTAAAGATGTAGCCACTAAGCCGGTTGAAAATTCATTATATTTAGGAAAGAACTTTTGTCCCAGAATTTCAGCATCAATTCCCTGAATATGGGCAATTTCAGCAATTTTTACCTCCAAGAATGGCTCCAATTCTTCAATTACGATTACTTTATCTAACACTTGGATAAAATCAGAAATTTGCTGAAAATTCAAAGGATAAATCATTCCAAGCTTTAAAACTGGAACATCATTTAATTCTAATTGATTAAGAGCTTCTATGGTATATCCAAATGGCATACCACTTGTAATAACGCCAATTTTATTTTCACCAGGGATAATTTTATTAAATCCTAATTTTGGTAAAGCTTCTCTAAGTCTTTCTATGCGTTCATATAATCTTATGTGATTATTAATTGCATGGGGGGGTAATGAATTGAATTTAGGAATGTTTCTGATAAATTCGCCACTTCTTTTACCAGGCATTAAAGTTCCTAGCTCTACAAAACCCCTTGAATGAGCACTTCTTGTTGATGTCCGAATATTCATCACTAAATCATATTGTTCTGAAAGTTCAAAAGCTAGCTTAACCCAATCTTTGCATTCCTGGGGCGTGTGAGGTTCTATGGTGGGAAGGTGAAGCATCCACGCATAAAAACGTTCATTCTGTTCTTGATGTGAACCTAAAGAACCTGGATCAGAACCAACTGAAATTACCATACCTCCCGGATTCGGCCCATTTAAGGCAATTACACTCAAAGCATCACTTGCAACATTCAATCCTACATGTTTCATAGGATTAAAAGTTCTGCAACCTGTCCATGCTGCTCCTGCACATGCTGATGTTGCAACAGCTTCATTGACAGCCCAATAATGTACTAAAAAGTCGCTATATTCGGGAAAATCTCTAATTACTTGATGAAAATATTCACCAATGTCACTGGTTGGAGTTCCAGGATATTGAGAAACATATGAAACGCCAGCTTCTAAACATCCTCTCACAAGTGCTTCATTTCCAAGCATTAACACTTTTCCTTCAGATTGCGTAAAACGAGTATCTTTATTCATAGTATAACCCAAATTAACATAATTAAGATTAATCTATAATTTTAAAACCAAGTTCTAAGAAAAAGCTTATCATTATTTATATGAGGTTGAATGACACCAATAAAGTATACCGAATCTTTAGTGTAAAAATTTATTAATATAAGTTTGATCACTTAATGTTAGAATAGATCATATGTAATTTAAACAAAAATCCTTAAGTGAGATAAATGAAAAAATCCTATATTTTAATGACTTTTTCAATATTAGTTTCTTTCTCAGCAATAGTTACCTCAAATTTTCCAATGCCTTATAAAAATAATATTAATTTCAACCATACTTTTGATACAAACGAAATAGGAATATCAGAAGAACCACCTCTTATTATCGGAGTAAGATCTTATTCTAATGAAATTGATCCTCACTACTGTTGGGATCCCTATTCATCTAATATTATCGAACAAGCTTGTGAGGGGCTTTTTACTCATAATTACTCAGATGCATCCTCTAATATAATACCTAACCTTGCATCTGATTATGGAACTTGGTCTACTGATGGTTTAAATTATACTGTCTCAGTTCGTCAAAATATTACTTTCCATGACGGTACACCTTTTAATGCATCAGCGATTCAATGGAATTATAATAGATTATCTTATTTTATGAATATTACAGGTTTAGTACCCTTTTATGAACCAACATCACAATTTACGGTGGTTTACTTATGGTCAGATAATACTCCTATCATTAATAGAACTGAGATAATTGATCCTTTCACCATCAAATATGTGTTGAATAAACCATATGCGGCACTTGAAGGTTTATTATGCTTTAGTGGCTCTTTTATGTTATCTCCTACATCTACGGATCCAGTTAATTTAATTGAACTTGACACTGGTGGTTTGGTTGGTACCGGTCCCTATGTTTATGAGAGTTATATTGTGGATACAGAAGTGACTTTCCAAGCTTATGACAATTATTGGAAAGCGCAACCTGAAATAAATTCATTAATCTTTGCCATTTACCATGATCCCTTAGATTTAAATAATGCTCTTTTAAATGGAGATATTGATGTGCTAATGAATCCTTTACCGTCTTTTTTAGATGTTTTGAATGCGTCTCCCAATATAAACCTTATAGATCAAGAAGAAAGAAGTTGGACATCATATTACGTCGGAATGAATAATAATCATATTAACCAAACTTTCAGAGAAGCAATCTCATATGCAATTGACTATGATTATGTAATCAATACCTTAAAAAATGGTTCAGCAGAAAGACTAAAATCTCCCATTCCAAAAGGAATTCTATATTCTAATTATTCCTTAAATGTTCCTTATCTAAATCTTTCTCATGCTAGACAAGTAATGAAATCAATGGGATACGGAGTAGGTTTTACAACAGAAATAGAGTGGGAATCAGCAACTTTTGCAACTTTTAATTATACATATTTTAATTATAGTTCAGTCTTAAAGTCAATCGCTCCATTATTAATGAACAACCTATCTAAAATTGGAATTCAGATAGAGGATGCAGCTCTTGATAGTTGGTTTGAATATCTTATGATGTTAGTAAATGAACCACCATGGGACCGAGATATGCTACAATTATTTATGGTTGGATGGGTTCCAGATTTTAATGATCCCAGTCAACTATTCAATGTGTTATTCAACAACCGGACAAGTTCAAATCTCTTTAATTTTGCTCAATATAATGGTGGATATGGTGGGTTTGAACCATATGATAAGGATAATGATGTACAACTCCTCATGGAATCCGCTCTTGAAATAACCGATAAAGATGAGAGAAAACAAATTTATATCAAGATTCAGAAACTAATGATAGAAAGAGATTTTCCTGTTGCATGGATGTTTACCCCAAAAGTATATATGGCATATAATAATAAATTAGACGGTCTTCAAGAACACACTTTTTGTAATGTCGATGAGGATGATAAAGCTTCTTTAAAAGGAGATATTACATATTTAAAATGGAAGCCTGATCTCATAAGCGGAGGCCCTGGGCCATCAATACCGGGTTACTCCCCCATGATATTCAGTATATTTTTCTTAATATATCTCTCAATAATCTTGAGAAAGAATAAAAAAACTAAAAATAGCTAAATTTTTTTTTATTTTTATTTAAAAAATCCTTTTTTTTGAAAATCATTTAACCCTTTCCTTCAGTCATCTTTTGGGCAATAAAATCGAAAA
Source organism: Promethearchaeota archaeon (assembly GCA_016839705.1). Classification (GTDB taxonomy): domain Archaea; phylum Asgardarchaeota; class Lokiarchaeia; order Sigyniarchaeales; family SOKP01; genus Loki-b32. The sequence continues at coordinate 74,557 of JAEOTR010000046.1, forward strand.
TATCCTCTACTTTATCTCCTGTTTTAGAAGAACATTCAAAATATCCTTTTAATCCAAAAGTCCTAGACAATTCCTCGGCTTCCTCAGAGGGTACAGATCTTTTATCCTCAAGATCTATTTTGCCTCCTACCATAATTATAGGGATTTTAACTTCTTCTTCTGATATAAAATATTCGAAAATGGATAACCAATCTCTTATTTGGCCAAGGCTAGAAAATCGGGTTGTGTCATACATAAATATCCCCCCATCTGCTCCTTTTGCAAAAGCGGGAAGTAGAACTCGGAAACGGTCTTCACCAGCAAAATCCCATATTCGAAGGGTTATATATCTACCATCTATATTTAGGTTTTTAACACTGAAATCAGCACCTATCGTCATTTTAATGTCTTCCTCGAATACTCCTGTGGAGAATCTTCTGATTAATGTTGTTTTACCTACACCACCATCACCGAAGACGCAAACCTTAAATGCCAGTTTCTGTTCGATTTTCAACACCAAATTTTCAATTAACCAAATTAAATACTATATGTAAATAATAACTTTTAAATCAAAATAAATTCAATTGTTATTACTTAATAACATCAGTTATAAAACAAGTTTCAATTATTTTAATCCCCTCTATCTGAGAGATTTTTTCTTCGATAAGAGGATTAAATTTATCTATTGAAGGGATATCAACTTTCATTAACAATCCACAATCACCAGATAAACGCCAAATGTTCTTTATTTCTTCAATAGATCTCAAATCCCTTAGAATTCGTTTAATATCTTTAAAATCAGGAACTGCTTTTATTGTAGCACTTATAGATCGCTTAGTATCTATATCATATTCGATTGTGAAACGCGTTATAAAATCCTCATCTATAAGTCTTTTAACTCGTCTTCTTACAGTAGCTTCAGTTTTATCAATCCTTTGGCTGATTTCATTAAAGGATATTCTACTGTTGGTTTTTAGTTCTTCTATAATTTTAAGATCTATTAAATCTAATTTTTTTGGCAATTTATCACAAATCTAGTAAATAATTTCTTAAACCATTTAAATTAGTTATAAATTGTGATAAATTGTTTATTAAATTATTTTTTTGCATCAAAATGATAAGGTTTTTCTGCAATTCTATGAAAAAAAATTGATACTTTTTTGTATTTTCATAAAGAGGGAAAAAAGAACAAAATTAAGATTGTAAATATTTCTTGAGATCAATAAATAAAGTTTTTTCTATTTCATCCTTATGTTTAATTGAGACTTTTAAAAGCTCACCCTCAATTGACGCATTAATTAATTTTATGTCTCCTAAGTTATCAACCTTTTCTTCGACATCTATTTTACTATTGGATTTTGATTTTAAACATGTGTTATATTCGTCATAGAGAAAACAATTTTCGCAACAAAAACCAACTGGCATATAACCAACAATCGAACATCTGTCGAAAAAGTCGCAATTACAATTCTTACACATCATGTTAGTATTAGATTTGTTAATATTTAAATCTGAACATTAATTATGGAAAATTGAACACAATTACTCAAATTATCTATTCAAATTATTAAATTCAATCATTATAATTAAGATATTCAATCAAAATCAAAATTTTGAGAAATTGAATGATGAATCATTTATCAAAATGAATAGAATAATCAAGAAAACTTATTGAAGAAGCAATATTAAGATTACACTCGTCTACGCTCAACACTCCCACGAGGCATTCCAAGGGGTTCAACTGAATATAATAAGTGTTATGTTTTGCTTAATATTAAATCAAATAAGCGCAGACATATCTTTGATCTTTTGGGCGATTTTCATTATTCTCTTGACTTTCTCTTTGTCCTCATAATCCAACTTTCCTATTAATTTATTTGCTTTATTAAAGAGTGTATCTTTTTTAATCCACACTTTAAAGGCTAATTTATCGTCTTTTTGTAAAAAGGCATCCATAACTTCATTGAAATATTGTTGGATTTCTTTGTAATAGTCTAGCACATTCTCAATTAAACGGAGGTCTTTCAATAGTTCAGCTAGCTCAACTATTTTTTCAGAAAACATACGGTAATCCATTGCTTTAAGAGGAGTAAATTCACTTGTAGACGAAACATATATTCCTGTTCTAAGATATGTTCTAATATGAATGACTAATATGAAATAAAATTTTCTTAATTGCTCGAAATTATCATCTAAATCATTGAATGATTTTTGTTCTAAATCCTCAAACATATTTGCTACTAAATATAACAAACGCTGGATTAACTTTTTAGTGGGAATTTCTTTATACCCAAAATTTTGAATAATCATTTTTTGGTTAGTTTCTTCGATAACCTCGGTGTTTGGGAGTCTATTGACATATTGCCTAACACTTTTTCTTAAAATTTTACTAATTTCTTTTTCAGATAATATGGTAATCTTAGTTTCACCTGCAAAACTCTTCTTTAATAATTCCCAGATTACATTCTCGTTTGCTTCTAAAACACTCTCATCTTCTATGATCTCGTCTTCTGGTTCAATTGTTGGCATTATTGATAAGGTCCCATCATTTCGAACTTCGATGCCAATTGATGAGCCTGCATTTAATTGATAATTTTCAGTCCATTTTTTAGGAAGGCTGATAACTAATGAACCCCCTATTTTTTGCAATTTTCGATAAATTCTTCCCATAATTATAAAATAAATTAGTACAATTTATACTTTTCTATTCTGTATATATATTTTATACCATCTATTTATACATGAATTTATATATTTACATCTTAGAACCCAATTAAAATCAAATTTTTGACAATGAATGTAAAAAAAAAAATAGAAGGAAAATTAGGGAGGGAAAATGACTCAATTGAATTTTGGGAATTATTTATAATTATATTGAAACTAAGTTTCACACGCAGAAAAAAAGACATTGAAGAAGCTAAAAAACAATATGAACTATATAAAAATCTAAATCCTAAATACTTTGAAAATGTAATCACATTAAAAGAAGCCAAGCTTAAAGTAGATTCGTCAGATATAATTTATAGTTCTAAATACAATATTTTTAGGTCTTACTAAAATAAAAATAGATAAAGAGAATAATAAATGGCAGAAATATAGCTTAAAATCAGAATATACTAAGAGATATTCGGAATCTATTAATAATAATTTATCAAAATTTACGAAAAAACACATTAAAAAATGCAAACTATTAACGAAATCAATCACTTTCAGAGAAAAGATAGACCCAATTACGACACAAAAATCTCACTGATAATATATAATCTTCTGAGGGGATTTTAATTTAGGAATATTCTAATAAATTTTTTAACATTTCTTAAATTTGCATAACCAATTATAGCAAGTAAATAAAATTATTGATATTTTTGTCAAGATGAGTACAATAAATTACGAATTCAGAAATGAAGTTTTAAAGTATAACGCCTCATTGAGCTATTGCTATCAATGTAGCACTTGTAGTGGTGGCTGTCCAGTTGCTTTACTCACAAACGGCAAATATAATCCTAGGAAAATAATTGAAGAAGCAATCTTAGGACTGCACGATAAATTAGTTGAAAAACAAGAACCAAATTCATGGTTATGTTCAACGTGTCAAAAGTGTGTAGAATTATGTCCACAAAAAGTTGAACTCACTGAAATTTTCACCTTGATAAAGAACTTATGCTTCGAAAGTGGAAAAGTACCTGATGCTTTTATAGCGCAAGGTCGGTCGGTGTTAGAAAATGGAGTTGCAATTCCTTATTCTAAAGCGATTTTAACCCGTCGTGAAAAATTAGGTCTTCCTGTTATTAAAACGGCTCAGATTGATGAGATTAAAACAATCCTAAAGGAAACCGAGTTTGATAACCACATTCCCAAGGAGGTAGAATAACATGGTATACGATCTATTTTTAGGATGTGTAATTCCTGCAAGATTACCTTATTTAGAAACATCTTCCAGAAAAGTTTTTGAAAAACTTGGTATAAAACTAAATGATGTTGACGGATTTAGTTGCTGTCCAGATCCTACTGGAATTGAACTTATTGATCACAAATCTTGGTTAGCTTTAGGTGCGAGAAATTTAAGTTTATGTAATAAAAATGGTGGTGTAATCTCCTTTTGCTCTGGCTGTGTAGAAACATTAAAGGGAGTTAATTATGCCATCAACAACGATCCTCATGCAAAAGAAGAAGTAAATAAGGTTTTAAAGAAAGTTGGAAAATCCTACGATGGTAATGTTGATGTAAAGCATTTTGCTCAAGTGCTTTATGAATATATGGATAAGATTAAAGCTTATATAGAAAAACCGTTAGAAGGATTCAAGGTTGCTGTACATTATGGATGCCACTATTTAAGACCATCCGAGATAATTAACTGGGATGATCCGTTTGAACCAAAAACCATAGATGAAATCGTTAGAGCACTTGGGGCTGAATCAGTTGAATATGAAATGAAAATGGAATGTTGCGGGAATCCTGTAGATAAATCTGATAAAGACTTATCATTATTAATGATTGATCAGAAGCTTAATGCTATCCAAAAAGCAGGAGCAAATTGTGTTGTAGTTGTGTGCCCTGCGTGCTATCAACAATATGAATTTAACCAGAGAGAATTAAATAAGAAAAATGATTCAACTTATGAATTTCCTATATTTTACTTGTCAGAATTAGTAGCTTTAGCATTAGGATTTAAACCAGAAGAATTAGGGTTTAATTTTCATAGAATTAGACCAAGCAAATTATTTGAGAGTATTGATTTTACTCCTTAAATTTTTAATGTAACGAATTTAAAAAAAAATAATAAACGATTTGAAATAATATGACAGAAGTAAAGCCCAAAAAAACGGTATTAAAGGATGTTAAAATTTTCAAGAATCTTGAAGATGAGATTATCAAAACTAATAAATGCTGCGCATGCGGTGCATGTGTGGCCTATTGTAATTCACAAGGTTTTGATGTTATTAAAATGGAGGGATATACTCCTCAATTTATATCTAATGCGAATGTAGATAACTGTAAGGAATGTGGTCTCTGTTATTATATTTGCCCTCAGACTTTACCTTTAATGAAAGAAATAAACGAAGAATATCGCATTAAAGATGAACTTGGATATATTCGACTTGTAATCGCAGCGAAAACAACAGATGAGAAAATAAAAGAAATAGGACAAGATGGGGGGATGGTAACCACTCTCTTGACATATCTTTTTGATAAAAATAAAATAGATGCTGCGCTAATATCTGAATATGATGAGAAATTAAAACCAATTCCAAAAATCATCTATAACAAAGAAGAATTATTAAAATCTTCTGGAACGCGATATTCCATATCATCGAATATTTTGCCATTGCAGAATCTTTATAGCATAGCAGAAGATATAGTAGACAAACACCATCAAATTTATGATATCAATCAGATTCGCATGGCTTTTGTTGGAACTCCCTGTCAATGTAGGGCCGTGCGAAAAATGCAATTTTTAAATATTAGCCCGAGTCACGTTATTAAATATGTATTTGGCTTATTTTGTATGGAAAATTTTGACTATGAAAAGTTATTCCAGTTAGTGAAAAAGGAGACTAATGAAGACCCTTCAAATATAGCCAAGATGAATATTAAAAAGAATTTTTTCATAACTAATAAAGAAAATAAAGTATATGAAGTCGAACTGAAGAAGTTTGACGATGCTGTGAGAAATCATTGCCATGAATGTGATGAATTCACAAGTAGATTTGCAGATATAAGCTTTGGGGGTTCCGGGGCGGTTCAGCAAAATTCAATGGTAGTGATTCGTACAGAAAAAGGTCAAGATTTAATCAGAAATGCAATTATAGCAGGATATATTAATAAATTTACTCCTAAAAAATCTACAATCGACGAATGGAGAGCTAGTAAAATAGATTTGCTTAAAAGAATGACAAATAATAAAATTAAAAAATCTAAATAGGTGAAAAAATTGGGAGAAGATTCAAAATCAGTTGTTATTATTGGAGCTGGAATAGCTGGTATTCAAGCAGCTTTAGATTTAGGGGATATGGGAATACAGGTACACCTTGTTGAGAAACAACCATGTATTGGAGGTAGAATGGCTCAATTGGACAAAACCTTCCCTACGCTTGACTGCAGTATATGTATTCTGGCACCGAAGCTTTCTGAATGTTATAGACATCCTAACATTACACTCCATACCCTTTCGGAAGTTCAAAAAATAAAAGGGACCGTAGGAGACTTTACTGTTGATGTTTTAAAACATGCAAGGTATGTGAAGGAGGACGTCTGTACAAATTGTGGTGACTGCGCTGAAATATGTCCAGTTCGAGGAATTACAAATTTCTTTGATGCTGATTTAGCTACTCAATCAGCTGCACAAATAGCCTTTCCTGCAGCGGTTCCTGCTGTTTATCGTATTGATCCAAGCAAATGTTTATACTTAAATTATGAGATTTGCGGATTATGTTATCAGAACTGTGGTGCGGATGCGATTGATTTCACACAGAAAGATTCACTGCTTAGCTTAGATAATGTTGGAGCAATTATAGTTGCTACCGGTCTGGATTTAGCAGAAGATATTCATACTTTAAATATCTATGGATATCAAAAATATGATAATGTAATTACAGCAATGGAACTTGAAAGATTAATATGTGCTTCAGGTCCCCAAGCGGGTCATCTAGCAAGATTAACTGATGGAAAACACCCACATAAAATTGCTTTCCTTCAATGTATAGATTCAAGGTCTTCAAGAGGACAGTTATATTGTTCATCAATCTGTTGCATGTATACAACAAAAGAAGCTATGATTGCCTATGAACATGATAATGAGTTAGAATCTTATGTCTTTTATATCGATATGAGAGCTGGAGGTAAAGGTTTTCAAAAGTTTCTGCGAAGGGGAGCTAAAGAATATAATATAAAATATATAAAAAGTAAAATTTCTCATATAGAAGTTGATGAGAGTGATAATCCTATAATTACGTATGAAGATTATGAAACATCTGAAATAAAACAATTAAAAGTAGATTTAGTGGTGTTAGCAACTTGTATTATCCCATCATTAGGGATTAATAAATTGGCAGATGTATTAGGTATTGAATTAAATCATTATGACTATGTGAAAACAAATCCATTTTTACCGGTTGAGACAAGTGTAGAAGGAATCTATACATGTGGTTGCGCTCGTGAACCAATGGATATTCCTCGCTCTGTTGCTGAAGCTAGTGGAGCAGCAGCACGAGCAGCTGAGGTAATTAAAGGAGGTTAAGATTAAAATGTCTGAGAAAAAAGAAGAAACTAGAATTGGTGTTTACGTCTGTAGCTGTGGTTCAAATATTGGTGGACTTATAGATGTGAAAGCTCTTGCAGAATATGCTAAAACCTTACCAGGAGTGGCATTTACCGAGTATAATTTATATACATGCAGCGAAACAGGACTCGCTCAAATAAAAAAGGGTATTAAAGAACATAATTTAAATCGTGTAGTTGTTGCATCATGCACTCCAAGAACGCATGAACCACTCTTCCGTAATTGCATTGAGGAGGAGGGCGTAAATGAATATTTATTTAACTTTGTCAATATCCGCGATCAGTTAACTTGGGTTCATCAAAAATACCCAAAGGAAGCTTTTGAGAAAGCAAAAGACGTAATCCGCATGGGTGTCGCTAAAGCTGCCAGGTTAAACGCATTAGAAAATATTACCGTTGATGCGACCCCTACCGCAATAGTGATTGGGGGAGGAGTTTCAGGGATGACTGCTGCTCTTAGTTTAGCAAATCAAGGATTTGAAACATATTTAGTTGAGAGAGAGAAGGAATTAGGAGGAAGAATAAAAACTTTATATAAACTTTTCCCAAATGACCAAGAGGCACAAGTATTATTAGAAAACCTTAAGAAAAACGTTGAGAATAATAAAAATTTAACAGTATATACCTCAGCGCAGGTAAAAAACATTGAGGGTTTTGTTGGCAATTTTGAGGTAGAAGTAGAACAAAATGGTAAGAGAATTGATCTAACAATAGGTGTTATTCTTGTTGCTGTTGGAGCCTCTCTTCTTACACCTAGCGGGATGTTTGGTTATGATGGGAAAACCCGAATTACTCAGCATGAATTAGAAGGTAAATTAAAAAATAATGAAATTAAAGCAAACAACGTTGTAATGATACAATGCGTTGGCTCTCGTAATGAGGAGAGAACATATTGTTCAAATGTGTGTTGTATGACTGCCTTGAAAAACAGCTTAATTATAAAGGAGAATAATCCTGAGGCAAACGTAACAATCTTATTCAGGGACTTATTTACTCCTGGTACGTATTATGAAGATTATTATAGAAGAGCAAGGGAAGAAGGTATTATTTTTATGGAATATAACCTTGAGAAAGAACCATTAGTAGAAGAAAATCAAATAAAAGTTTATAATGAATACTTAGGAGAGGAAATGATTATTCCTTATGATCTTCTTGTGCTCTCAACACCTTTAGTTGCGAATAATGATAATAAAGCGCTTGCCCAAATGTTAAAAGTACCATTAGAAGAAAATCAATTCTTTTTGGAAGCTCATGTAAAATTACGTCCGATGGACTTTGCTACCGATGGAATTTATATCTGTGGTTCGGCGAAATGGCCTGTAGATATTACTGAGTCTATAACTCAAGGATATGCCGCAGCATCAAGAGCAAGTACCATAATATCTCATGACACTATTGAAGTAGAAGGTGCAACTTCATTCTTACCAGATTATAATAAAAATCTATGTAGTGGCTGTGAAGTATGTATAACTGTCTGTCCGTATAAAGCAATAAGGAAGAATGAAGATGATGAGATCGAAATAACTCAAGTACTTTGTAAAGGATGTGGTGTATGTGGTGCCACTTGCACAAATCATGCGATAATAATTAGACATTTTACAGATGAGCAAATATTATCTGAAATTTATGCATTCGGAGGTAAGTAAGATGAGTTTTGAGCCAAAAATACTGGGATTTTTATGTAATTGGTGTTGTTATGCGGGAGCAGATTTAGCCGGAGTAAGTAGGATGCAGTATCCTCCAAATATCCGGGTTATTCGTGTTATGTGTTCTGGAAGAATTGATCCTGCATTTATTTTTGAATCTCTTAGAGTTGGGGCTGATGGAGTCTTTATTGGAGGTTGTCATTTAGGTGATTGCCATTATCTTGAAGGCAATTATGAAGCTGTGAAAAAATTTGAGATGGTTCAAAAATTCCTTAAGCTTATAAATTTTGATAATAGAGTAAGATTAGAATGGGTATCTGCTTCAGAAGGTGCTAGATACGCAGCGACTATGAAAGAATTTACAGAACATATAAAATCATTAGGACCATCTCCCGCAGGTGGAAATAATCCAGATAAGTTAATACTTAATAAATTACGAGCGATGGAAGAAGCTGCTTCTGGTGACCGAATGAGAGTACTAGTGGGGCGTGAAAGAAAGATTACAGAGCAAGAAAATGTGTATGGAGAAAAAACCGATATGGATAATTTTTTTAAAATATTTGATAAAGCTATAGTCGAAGAGTATGAACGCGCTCGAATTTTTATTGCACTTGAAGAAAAATCAAGATCAGTAAAAGATATAGCAGCTGAATTAGATATAGATCCAAGTATTGTTTTAGAACATATGATAATATTAAAAAGCCGAGGTCTAGTCGATTTCGGAGAAATAGTTGGAATTACACCAATGTTTATTAAAATATGAGGAGAATAATTATGGAAAAAATAGGAGCAGTAATGGTTGTAGGAGCGGGAATTGGGGGATCTCAAACAGCGTTAGATTTAGGAGATTCTGGTTATAAAGTATATTTAATTGAATCCTCGACTAGTATCGGCGGAGTTATGGCTCAACTTGATAAGACCTTCCCAACCAATGATTGTGCTATGTGTATTGTTTCACCTAAATTAGTAGAGACTGGACGCCACCAGAATGTAGATTTAAGCATTAATTGTGAAATTTTAGATGTCTCTGGTGAAGCGGGTAATTTTACGGTAAAAGTAAAAAAGAATTCTTTATTTATTAATCCCGATAAATGTACTGGTTGTGGAGTTTGTGGCCAAAATTGTCCTGTAGAAGCAATTGATTTATTTAATGAGGGTTTAGCGAAATATGCTGCTACATCAGTCAAATATCCCCAGGCAGTTCCACTTGTTTATGCAATTAATAAAGATTATTGTATAGGTTGTGGAGTATGTGCGGGGGTTTGCAAGGCGAAAGCAGTAGAATATGACCGAGGGGATGAAATCGTAAACCTTAATGTTGGCGCTATAGTACTGGCCCCTGGTTTTGATGAGTTTGTTCCTCAAGCTGCCAATAAGTATGGGTATGGTAAGTATAAGAATGTAGTTACCAGCATTGAGTTTGAACGTATATTGAGCGCTAGCGGTCCTTATGCTGGTAGAGTTTTAAGGCCTTCTGATGGAGTTATTCCAGAAAAAGTAGCCTTTCTTCAATGTGTAGGATCACGAGATTATTCAGGAGAAGGACAACCATATTGTTCTTCTGTGTGCTGTATGTACACAGCGAAGGAAGCTGTGATAGCACATGAACATCAACACGAAGTAAAACCCACCATTTTTAGTATGGATATTAGAGCTTATGGAAAGGATTTTGATAAGTATATTATCAGAGCTCAGGAAGAATATGGTATTAGATATATTAGAAGTAGAATTTCATCTGTAGTAGAGGTTCCTGAAACCAAAGACTTAAGGCTCAGGTATGAAACCGATGATGGAAAGGTAGTTGAAGAAGACTACAATATGGTCGTGTTAAGCGTTGGCTTAAATCCTCCTGATGATGCAACTTATCTTGCTGAAAAGTTTGGAATTGAATTGAATGAATATAAATTTGCAGCAACTGATATTTTTAATCCTGTACAAACATCTAAGCGGGGTATTTTTGCATGCGGAGCATTTTCTCAACCTAAAGATATCCCCGAAACAGTTACTCAAGCAAGTGCTGCAGCGGGATGTGTGAATCAACTTCTATATTCCGAAAGAGGTACATTAGTTACTGAAAAAACCCTCCCTCCAGAGATTTTTGTCGCAGGACAACCCCCTCGAATAGGTGTGTTCATTTGTCATTGTGGGATTAACATTGGTGGTTATGTAGATGTCCCCGAAGTTACCAGATACGCAGCTACTCTACCGAATGTAGTTATGTCAGATAGAAATTTATATACATGCTCTGCTGACACTCAAGGGATAATCAAAGAAAAAATTGAAGAGTATCATTTAAATCGTGTTATTGTTGCATCCTGTACACCAAGAACTCATGAACCTCTATTCCAAGAAACAATTCGAGAAGCGGGATTGAATAGGTATCTATTTCAAATGGCTAACATCAGAGATCAGTGCTCTTGGGTTCATATGAAACAACCTAAAGAAGCTACACAAAAAGCGAAAGATCTCGTGAGAATGGCGGTTAATAAAGCAAGACGTATATCTCCAATAGATAGAATAAAGCTGGGTGTTACACAGAAAGCAATGGTTATAGGAGGAGGCATCACAGGTATGGTTGCCGCCCTAAATTTTGCGAGTCAAGAATTTGAAACTTATTTAATCGAAAAAGAAGCAGAGTTAGGAGGTTTTGCAAAGCATATATATCATACGCTTGAAGGTGGAGACGTTCAAGCTTATGTAGATAGCTTAATTGAGAAAATTAAGTCAAATGAATTTATTCATCTCTATACTAACGCCGAAATTGAAGCGATTGATGGTTATGTTGGAAATTTCAAAAGTACAGTTGCTTTCGGGCCAAAAAAAGAAAGGGTAGAATTTGACCATGGTGTCGTAGTTGTAGCTACAGGAGCACAAGAATATAAACCGAAAGAATTCCTTTATGGTCAAAATGAAAATGTACTATTACAATCCGAGTTTGAAAAAATCCTAAATACGAATGGAAAGGTCAAAGATAAAAAATCAATTGTAATGATTCAATGTGTAGGCTCTCGTAACGATGAGCATCCATATTGTAGTAAAATGTGTTGCACAGAAGCAATTAAAAACGCATTACTTGTGAAAGAACAAGATCCCTCTAGTGAAGTAATAATCTTATTTCGAGATATAAGAACATATGGGTTTAAAGAAAAATATTACAGAATGGCAAGGGAAGCTGGGGTTATTTTCATCCAATATGATGAGAAAAATCCACCTCAAATTACTCCCGATGGATCACTTTTAAAAGTGAATGTTAGCACGAGAAAAGAGGGAAATTTATCTATTGTTGCAGATTTATTAGTACTAAGTGCCGGTATTGTGGCATCCCATGAGGAAAATGAAGAACTTGCTAAAATGTTAAAAGTTCCCTTAAATGATGATAATTTTTATTTAGAAGCACATGTAAAGCTTCGTCCAGTTGATTTTGCTACAGAAGGTGTCTTTGTCGCCGGGATGGCACATTGCCCTAAAACAATCGAAGACTCAATTTCACAAGCTAATGCTGCCGTTTCAAGAGCATGCACTATTCTCTCTAAAGATGAGATTGAAGCAGAAGGAAAAACGGCGGTTATCAATATGTCTCGATGTGCGGGATGCGGTATGTGTGTCGAAAATTGTGCATATAACGCAATAGAAATGATTGAGGACCGTAGATTTGGACTCGTCGCATCTATTAATTCCGCCTTATGTAAAGGATGTGGGGCATGTAGTGGAAATTGTCGATGTAGTGCAATCGACGTGTTAGGCTTTACAGCTGAACAAATATATGAAATGATTACAGCAAGATTATAAGAGGTTTTTAAAAATGACTGAAACAGAAATAGAAAATAAGAAAAATGAAGAGAATTGGGAACCAAAAATAATTGCATTCCTATGTAATTGGTGTTCTTATGCGGGAGCTGATCTTGCAGGTGTGAGTAGAATTCAATATCCCCCTAGTATAAGAGTTGTGAGAGTACCCTGTTCGGGAAGAGTCAATCCCTATTTCATAATAAAGAGTCTAACTGACGGGTGGGATGGTGTCCTCATCAGTGGGTGCCATCCTGGTGATTGTCATTATATTAGTGGAAACTTGGTTGCTCGGAGACGATTTGCAATATTAAATGATTTATTAGAGTTTTTTGGGTTAAAAAACAGAGTACAATTCATGTGGGCTTCTGCCGCTGAGGGTGAGCGCTTCGCAATGTTGGTGAGGAAGGCTACAAAGGTAGTAAAAGAATTGGGACCAAATACAAAATTTCAAAAGGAGTGGTAAAAAATGACTATTGAAACTGAAAATAAAGAGATTGAAAATTCAATAAGGGATATTGCTAAAAAGTTACTTAGTGAGAAAACAGTCGATGTAGTTATAGGTTATTCAGAAGGTACTGTACCACTAAGTTCTACTCCAATATTTATCAGGAAAGAAGAAGACGTCGATAAACTAATCTGGAATAATCTCTGTTATATTAATTTAGCTAGATATTTAGCGCCCCTAATGCCCCAACTTTGTGATTCAGAGGGAAACCCTCTTAAAATTGGAATTGTTGCAAAAGGTTGTGTTGGCAGGGCAGTAAATCTTTTAGCCGCAGAGAAACAGATTGACCTAGAAAACATAAAGATGATTGGCATTAATTGTAATGGAAATGTGAATAGAAGTATAATCGATCTTGAAATTGGGGAAAAAGAGATTCTTGATGTTTCAATAAAAGGGGATGATATCATCGTGAAGGGAAGAGATTGGGAACAAAAGTTTCCCTATGATCAGTATATTAATGAGTTATGTAAGGTATGCCAAGTAAAATCCCCTTCAGCTACTGAAGCAACATGTGTAGGAGAATGCCAGGAATTAGAATCTATACATGATGAATTTACCGATATTGATGATTTTGAAGCAAAATCTGCCGAGGAGAAATGGGAATACATTAAAAATTCTTTAGAAGCTTGTACTCTATGTTATTCTTGTCGTCAGGCATGTCCCGTGTGTTATTGTAACCTATGCTTCGTAGATCAAAATTTACCTGTGTGGTTTGGAAAAACAACTGAATTCACGGATATATTCACATTTCATTTTATCCGCGCGACGCATATAGCGGGTAGATGTGTAGCATGTGGAGCATGCTCATCAATATGCCCAGTTGGTATTGATCTTAATTTTATCACGAGAAAACTGGAAAAAATTGTAAAAGAGAGGTTTGATTATACATCGGGTCTGAATGCAGAAATGCTTCCTCCTATGATGGATTTCAAAATGGAAGATGAACAAGAATTTATGTTGGAGGAAGATTAAAGAGGTGAACTAAAGAATGGAACAAAAAATATTAAAGAAGGATGAAATTGGAAAATTATATAAAGTATTCGAGGGTGAATATAACTTTTATGCTCCGATTAAGAAGAAAGCAAACATTGTTTTTGAAAAAGTTGAAAATCCTGAAGATATAGTGCTTGATTACTTGAATTCAAAGATTCCACCAAAATCAATTTTATTTCCTCAAATGGAAGTACTGTTTGAATATACTTTAGATGAAAAAGATGTAGAGATTACAGATAGACAAGATCTTGATCAAAAATTCCTAATCTTTGGGATCCGACCATGTGATGCCTATAGTTTTGTATTGTTTGCAAACTTTTTTTCATCTCATGGAAATTGGAAAGATGAGATCTATTTGAAGAAAAAGGAAAATACAACGCTTATTGGAATTGGATGTAATACACCAAGAACTACTTGCTTTTGTACTTCTGTAGGAGGAAATCCTTTTAATAAAGAAAACATGGATGTTTTTCTCACTGATTTAGGGGAAAATTATTTGGTTGAAGCTATTAGCGAGAAAGGTAAAGAAATTGTCAAGAAATTATCATGGCTTTCTGATGCTAGTAATAGCGATGTGAAAAAATCCGCTGAATTAGCCAAACAGGCAGAAGAAATGATAACTGCACAAATAGATTCGGAGATGATCGTAAAGAACTTAGAAACAAATTTTGAACACCCCGTATGGAAAGAAATAAGTGAATCTTGTATAGGGTGTGGTTCTTGCAGCTACTTATGTCCTACATGCACGTGTTTTGATGTGATTGACGAAACAGATCAATATAATAATCGTGGTCGTAGAATAAGAATCTGGGATACCTGTCAATCATGCCTTTATTCACTTGAAACAAGTGGTCATAATCCTCGCGACACCAAGATCCAACGTTGCCGTAATAGAATAATGCATAAATTTAGTTATTATCCAACGAATTATGGGCTATTGGGTTGTGTTGGTTGCGGAAGGTGTATAACAGTATGTCCTGCTAATAATGATATTCTCACAATTTTACATAAAGTAGAAAAAATAGAAAAAAAGGAGGATGAGAAAGTAGTTGCCTAATCCATATATTCCTTATTTAACCAAAGTAAAATCGGTAGTAGCGGAAAATAAAGTTAATGATATAAAAACTATCGAATTGGAATTTAAAAATGAAGAAGATTACAAGAAATTTGACTACATTCCTGGACAATTTGCCGAAATCAGTTTAATTGGAAAAGGAGAGTGCCCTATTGGGATTGCTTCTTCACCGACCGAGGAAGGCACAATTAAATTCACCATAAAAAAGATGGGAACTGTTACCTCTGGATTCCATGGCAGTGAAGTAGGAGATATTATTGGTGTGAGAGGTCCCTGTGGTAATGGGTGGCCGATGGAGGAAATGAAAGGAAAGAATATCGTAGTTATCGGTGGAGGATTTGCTTATTCGACTTTAAGATCTCTCATTATATATTTGCTGGATGAGAGATATCGAAAAGATTATGGGGATATTACCACAATCTATGGAAACAGAGATTCAGGAGAAGTCTTATATAGAGATCTTTTAGAAGAGTGGGAAAAACGTGACGATATTAAAGTAGTTTTAACTATTGATCGTGAAGAAGAAGGATGGACTCGCGAAGTTGGCTTTGTTGCAGCAATCGTCAAGAAAGTTGCGCCCTCCCCAGATAATGCTGTTGCGATTATTTGTGGCCCTCCTATAATGATTAGAACTGCTGTGGCTGAACTTGTAGAACTTGGTTGGAAGGACGAGCAGATTCTAAACAGCTTAGAGATGAGAATGAAGTGCGGTATAGGTAAGTGTGGACGATGTAACATTGGAAATAAGTTTGTCTGCACAGATGGTCCCGTATTTTCTCTCGCAGAGCTAAAGAAAATGCCTAATGAGTATTAAAGATCAATTGCTTTTTTAATATTTTTCACTATTTTTTTATCAATTTCTTGTCTGTATAACTGAAATTTAAAGTTTAGCAAAAGCCTTTTTAGTTAGACTATCTTCCTATTTTTTAATCCTAACTTTGAAGATTGAAAACTATGTCTACTTCAACCCTCGACGAATTTACTCAAGCAAAAAAATTAGTAAATGCAGGGAAAATGGAAGAAGCGCTTGAAATTATCAAAAAATTAGCATGGAGAGCGTGGGATCTTAACGCTCAAGGAGATGCTGATGAGGCATTAGAAATAGCATTGAACTCTAAAGAACTACTTTTAAAAATCGGTAGTCAAAAACATATAGCGAATAATTATCTTTTGATTGGCAATATCTACCGTGGAAAACTTAAAACAGAAGCTGCTATAAAATTTTGTAAGAAGAGTCTTGAAATTCATGAAAAATTGGGGAATCAAAGGCGTATAGCTTCAAGTCTCAGTTTGAGGGGAAATCTAAATTGGGACCAGGGGAATTATGAGCAAGCTATCAAAGATACAGAGCAAAGTCTATCCATTAAGGAAATATCTCCACTTGTTAAATTGGAAATTTTAGGCGGTTTAGGGGGAGGTTATTTAGTATGGGGAGAACTAACTAAAGCCCTAAAATACTGCGAAAATGGAATCGAACTTGCTAAGCAGATTAATCTTATTTTTTTTTGTCCACATTTTTTTTACATAATGGGACTTATTTATTTCATGAAGGGAGATTACGAACATAGTGAAGTTTATTTAAACAAAAGTTTGATTCTTACCGATAAGCTTGAATTGAAAACCCTAAATGTAATAAAAGGATTAACACTTTTGGCATTAATCTGGCTACAACTTAGTATAAATTTTGGGGATAAGGCAAAAGGTTATTTAAGTAATTTGAAAAATCTTGTTAATCAAAGCGAAACTATAGAATTATTATCCATTTTTTCTATAGCTAAAGGAATGATATTACAACAGAGCAGTAAATTACGAGATCGGGCCGAAGCTGAAAAATTATTTAAAGAAGTAGTAGATAGTGAAATTGTGGACACTCGATTTAGTATAGATTATATATATCCTTTTGCTTTATATTTTTTGTGTGACTTTCTTGTAGAAGAATTAGGCATGTCCAATGATGTAGGATTAATCGATGAAATTAATACCTACATTTCGAAATTGGGTGATTTAGGAGAAAAATTTAACTCATACTTATATCGAACTGAGGCAAAAGTATTTGAAGCTAGACTGGCATTAATCCAGCTAAACCTCGATGAGGCAAGAATTACGTTAACCCAAGCTCAAAAGATGGCCGAGACGCACAATCTTCAATATTTTGCACAAATTATATCTAACAATCACGATCGCTTACTCGAGCAGCAAGATTTCTTGGAGCAATTAAAAAAAAGGGATGCTCCAATCTCAGAAAGATTAATATTTGCCTCTTTTGATGGAGTTTTAGCGCGCTTGAAAGGAAAACAATCGACCGAGTCATCGGAATTCATTAATGAGACACCAGTATTACTCCTAATCATCACGAAAGGTGGTTCACTAATATTCTCAAAAGCTTATTCTGAAACCTTGACCGTCGAGAGTGACCTCATAAGTAGTTTCTTGTCTGCGTTCGAGTCGTTTGGGGATGAGCTTTTTTCTGAGCGGCTCGATCGTATTAAATATGGTGAAAATACGATACTATTAAAGCCGTTAGAACACTTTTCCGTGTGTTACTTGTTCAAGGGTCAATCTTATCCAGCATTGCAGAAATTAACGAGATTTACCGAAGCGATACAGGAAAATTCTGAAATTTGGCAAGCTTTAAACAAGTCAGTAAAAACAAGCGAGATGCTAGAACTTGATAACTCCCCTGCTCTTAAAACTGTGATTGAAGAGATTTTTATCAATTAAATTAATTAAATCCTTTCTACTCTTAATGATTTCACAATTTTTAGACATATGTTTAAATATCAGTTAGGTGTATATTTAACTTGACACCTTGATAAGTTATTCATTTCCAGTATGACTATACTTTGGCCGGATTATGATTCAATAGCAATTGAATCAGAAGTTAACTATAAATTCATAATCTATGCATCGTATCGGCTTTATATCAGGTGTACTCAACCTTGAATAGAAATTAAACTCCGTTAAAAGTGTTTAATTTTACGCTATTGCTCTCTTTTCATTAAATGTTTATTGATTCACTATATGCCTTCTGCTGCTTTATAATCCTGATATATTGCATCATAAGATTTGAATAACCAATTATTTTGTCCCAACAAAAAAGTGAATTGATTATAAAATACAAAAAAGAGGTAAAGGTTATGTTAGAATTTAAGGATACCTTGAGGGAAGGAGGAATTAAGGAGGTTAAAATATTAATAGTTGAAATAAGAAAATCCCGCAAGCTTATTCATAGTATTTCTAAGAAAAACCAAAGATTGCGAAAAATAATCGTGATGGGGTTATTTAATCCTGAATTCATTAAGCATTTACAAGAAATCTTAAGAACAAAAAGGTTCAGAAGTGCATTGTATAATATTTGTTTTCAATTTGGATTAGGATAAATAAAAAACCCACAAATGAGTTGAAAAAAATGAATATAACGAGAAAATTTAAATGGTATAGATTTACTGTCATGAAAAGAATCGAGTTTTTAGAAGGTGAGGAATTAATCAGTGAATTAAAGGATACTATAGAAGATATCCGGAATAAAAAATTAGATAAATGGGGATTATTTCAACAGCTGACACAAAGTTTAGAACATCTGATAGCCGAAACGAAGTCTGGGCCAAAACAGAAAAGTAGGCAATATGATGCTTTTTATATTCCTCGCTCTGGTGATGGTCGGGTTGCCCTTTTTGGGCTCTCAAATGTTGGAAAAAGCACATTAATGAACGCGATTACAAATACAGATGTAAAAACAAGTCATTTCCTTCACACTACAAAAACGGCCCTAGCAGGTACATGTGAGATCCATAATTTAAAGATCCAAATTATTGATGTACCGGGATTTTTAGATTTCAAAGAGGATTGGGCAATTAGCAAACAGATAGTAAGAGTTGCTCGAACATGCGACGCTATACTTTTAGTAATTGATTTATCTATGGAAATAAATCGCCAATATAACTTTCTTATAGAACAACTCGATAATGCAAATCTCCTAAAAGTTGAAGAATTAATGTACAAATATGGTATTATAGCTACGAAAGGTGATCTTCCTGGTTCAGAGGAAAATTTCAATATATTAAAATCAAAAACATCTTGGCCTATTCACCCTACTTCAATTAAAAACAGAGAATCACTTGAGAAACTCAAGGAATATCTTTTCACGGTTTTAGAACTGATGAGAATTTATACAAAACCCCCAAGATGTGATGTGGATTTCACAGAGCCTTTTATTTGCCCCATAGAGACAACAGTAGGTGAGATTGCTGATAAAATTCATAAGGATTTCATTAAATTTTTCCGTTATGCAAGAGTATGGGGCTCATCTGTTGAATTTCCCGGTCAACATGTCGGATTTGATCATAAGCTAAGGGATACTGATGTTGTGGAAATTATAATAAAAAGGTGATCATCAGAAATAAGAAAAAAAAATTTAGGTGAAATAAATGGATATAAAAAGAGCCAAAGAATTAATAAAGGAATTAAGCAATTTGGTAGACCAAATTGAAGAGGAAGAGATAAGTGTGATGAATAAAATGACTGAAGGCCATCAGGTTGAAATAAAAACTAAGACCATGGCAATTCTAAATGAATTAGATATAAGACCCTTAGAAATTGGACTACGAGATGAATTTTAAACAAGAGAAATCAGGATAAAAGATTGAAATCTAATTATTATTGATATTTTTTTTTTTGACTTTACTATTTCTTATTTAAAGAAATAATTCATTCTAAACCCCTTAATGTTTTTGCTGCTGGATCATGTCGTCACGTATTTTGTAGTTTAGAAAAAGATTGTCTTGCAATGGAAAGTCAAAGGTGCCGATTTTCATTAAGAGCGAGACCTTCAATTGAAGCAGTCGGAATAGATGTGTATAGAATGGTTGCTCAAGTAGGTTGGGAGATTTATCCTATGGCAACCAACATGAAGGCTTCAGAAGTACCTAAAGGTACGCTTGTGGGATTAGTAATCGTGTATTAAACTTCAAATTCAGATAGAATTTTATTTTTCTTTTTTATATCATATGATTCGGCCATATGAGGAAGTAAAAGGTATACTGCTGCTAAATAGAGGGGGATTAGTGATAATTCGACAAAGATCGATATTATGAAAGGGAATTTGGGACTAATTAAATCCCACACTATTCCTCCTAAAATTGGACCTATTACGCTTCCTAAAAACGCAAAAAAATCACCTACTCCGAAGATTTTCCCTCTATGCTCAGTAGAAATTCTGCTCATTAAGTTAGCGAATATTAATCCTGCAGACATTCCAATTGCTAAATCAAATAGGAGAAAAGTCGAGAAAAGCCATATGTTAGCCGAATTTATTAAAAAAAATGTCATTAACGCTCCTAGTGAACTAGTTATTGTTATGCCTAATAAAGGAGGAAGTTTATCCACAATAGCACCTAATTTTGGAGCTAAAAGAGTCGCCAATAGTCCTGCTGGTAGGTATGCCCAAAGCACTAAGTTGATATTACTTTCAATATTTTCTATGATATAGATATTTAAGAAAGGTCGTGCTATTGATCCATTAATACTTCCCATAAAGAGAATGGATACAAGAAAAAACGCACCAATAATCATAGATTTAGAAGTAAAAAATTTAGTATCCGTTTGATGATTTTTTGAAGTATCACTTGGGGATGAAGAGAATTGAACGGTCTCATCTACTTTACGATAAAACAAAATACCTGCAAATAGGTTTGAAATCCCATATATTGGAATGGCGCTATATATTATAACCGGATTATTTGTATAGGCACTCGCTATCATAATAAGAGTAAAACCAAATACTGCTCCAATCATTTGACCTATTGCATTT
This sequence comes from Promethearchaeota archaeon, assembly GCA_016839705.1. Lineage (GTDB taxonomy): Archaea > Asgardarchaeota > Lokiarchaeia > Sigyniarchaeales > SOKP01 > Loki-b32. The sequence goes on from JAEOTR010000046.1 coordinate 95,631, forward strand.
ATAGAATCTCTTTTTCCATAGGCCTGAGATCTATTATCTTTATTTGACTTTTCGGCTACCAAAATGTTAAAAGGTATCCAAAATACTCCTGCCATGAAGCCCAAGGTCCCGTGGCCTATACCTAAGAGAAGTATCTGATTAGAAATAAAAGCAGCATAAATAATGAAATAAGCAATTGCTCTTCCAAAAGATCCAATTAAAACGAGTGATGTTCTTGATTTAATGCGATCAACTATAAAACCTATGATAAAACCACTAGTCATGCGACCTATAACATTAGTCACTACTACTAAGCTTATTTGAAAAGCAGTAGCACCCATATTCGATCTAGCTATAATAGGAAGCCAAAAACCAAGAAAAAAAAATCCGAGAGAGTTTAAAATGATAATCCTTAACATCTGATTGTAATCGTGTGTAAAACGATTCTCATCTACTTTAAAGAGTTTCATAATAACTTAGAAAAGAAGTGCTATTGATTTCGTAAATCTAGAATAAGTTAAATGGTTTCACATTTGATGAAATTGACTTTTTTGTAATATTATAATATAAATATACTAGTATACTAAAAAATTCAAGATTAAATTTCAAAGATATTTCCGGTGTTATATATTGTCTCCTCTAAACCAAGATTAAGATGCCCCCCAGAAGCAGTTTCTACAGCAAAATTAATCCCTTCTAATACTCTTTTCATCATAAATTCTTGAGCTGTAAAACAATCTTCAAGTTGAGCCGTACTTTTTTCAGCATAACAGAGAGATATTGCGGGAACTAGTTCAGGAATAAAATCTTGGCTTATCATGATCTCTTCAGCATCAATCATAACTTCTTTGGCAATTGTGAAAGGATTATTGACATCCATTTGAGCAAACATTATTTTGCAAACAAAAAGCGATGCTTTGATTTCTTTCATAATGAATTTGATTCGATTTTTATCATCTAAAAACTTTTTAAAAGTTATAGCGTTTATAATATCTTCATTAGTAATAGTGTTTGAAGTATCCATTAGGTCACTAACTCTATCGGACATCCTCTTTGAAGATAACATCAATTTAAGGTTCATCTTATTCTTTTTATAATAATCCTTATAGAAGGCGGAAAGAAACGTATGAGCTCCAAGAATCTGCTGGTCTTCACCAAGCTCTAAACTATATTTATTCTCTTTAAACTTATCCATAAAATGTTTGATTATTAAAAATTTCAATTTTAGTCTATGTAACGCAAAAAAAAGACACAACCTAGTTTTGGTATATGCATCAACATTCCCCATTCTAATCCTATCATGATGATCTCGCTCGTACATTACGATAGGTTTTAACTTACTCACAATTACTTCAATAAAATATTCAATAATTCTCTCAAGGGGCTCACAATCGATTACTCGAAATTTCTCTATAAGAATATGACTTGATGGTTGGGCTTGTGGTAGCTCTTTAATTTCATCATAATTATAATACTCAAGAAATAGAGATGTTAATGCCTCCATTTCTAAAACCGTCCGACAAGGAATAAAAACCTTGTTTAAATCATATAAGATTGTGCTATTTTCTGGCATGTTCAAAAAACCTTTTGATCATAATTTAGAGCTAATAAATCAATAACCCTCTCTTTTTCAAATAATATTTTAGTTATCCTCAAAATTAAGCTTTATGATTGACTATTTATTGTTGATATATTTTAAAATAGAGAAAGAGTAATTAAATATCCTATATATCAATGCACACTGAGTAACTAAAAAAAAAATTTTCAAAAAATTCGAGTTCTATTTATTTCGGAGGTGAAACAACGATCTCCATTGAGCTTACATTATTTTCACGGCCTTCCTCGCCCTCAAGTTGCTCCGTAGAAATGCGAATCTCTTTATATTCCGCTCCTTTCAAAAAGCGATTTTTTAAAATCTCACAAATGTCAACGGCGTGAGAAATCGCTCTACCGCGAGCTTTTACAGTACAATCTTCTCCTTTATTCAAGATCATCATCACTGCCATTACATAATTCATCGTAGGACGACGTCCAACGAAAACTGCATTCTCTTGACCTTTCTCTTTTTTTCCCATTTTCTATTTTCTCTGAATTGTTGTTTTTTTATTCTCTATGTTGATAGGTTATTTTATGTATTATGATTTAAATTCTTGTGGAATACTTGGCTATTTGTGAGTATTTTGGTTCTCACATTATTTACTCAATCTCATAATAAGGAAATTTCAAAAGAGCATTCTGGTTCTTTTCCAAACCTTTCAACAAATAATATAGGATGTGTTATCGATTGATATATATAAAATGAATTAATGATACTTATGGGAAATGTTGATCAATCTATTTCATGCTCTAATTTATCGAAGATTATTTTAGGAGAAAATCTTAATTGAGAATTTAATGATTTTTTATTAACTTAACGCATCAATGAATTTATTTTTTTAAGAAACAATAAAAAAAAGGGATAAAATAAAAAACTTATATTTTTAACCAGTTTGGGAAACTGGTTTATTTTTTTAATGGATTAGAAGCATCTGTGTATTACTTGAGGACCCATTTCCTTGTACTCCCTTCTCGTGACCCACATGCGGTGAAATGTTTTTAGAGATGAGAGAATTGAGCCACCAATCCATACGGAATACATACGCTCTGGAGGTGCGATAATCTTTACATCAACGGATTCTGGAATCTGTTCTTTAATTTCCTTGGTTAAGCGTTCCTTAATACCAGGGAACATTGTAGAACCACCAGAAAGAACTATATTGCTATAAAGGTCTCTTCGAAGGTCAACATCGCATTCTGAAATAGCTCCAACGATAACATCATCTAAAGGCTCCAACTCTTTACCGATTACTGAAGGATTGAAGAAACATTCAGGTGCTAAAAATCTTTCAACACCAACATTAATAGTTTCACCATCAGGAAGCATATAGCTCTTTTCCATTCCAGCGACTTTCTTTGATAGCATCATCTCTTTTTCTGGATCAATAGCTACATAACAGAGCTTTTCCTTAATATCTCTAACTATTTCTTTCTCTGCTGATGTGGTAAAAGAGTATCCTTTTTGCCTGAGAAGCCTCTGTAAATATGTTGTAATATCTCGCCCAGCAAGATCAATTCTTTGGATTGCATGACTTAAAGCAAATCCTTCGAAGATTGGTACGACGTGAGAAACACCATCACCAATATCTATAACACACCCGGTAGTACGGCCAGAAGCGTATAAAGATAAAACTGCTTGCATGGCTACATAAAGAGCAGGTGTATTAAATGTTTCAAACATGATTTCAGCCATTTTTTCTCGGTTTGGCCGTGGATTTAAAGGTGCTTCAGTTAAGAGTACTGGATGTTCGCTCGGATCAATACGGAGGTCTGTGTAAAAGGTGTAATGCCAGATTTTCTCCATAGCGGTCCAATCTTCTATGATACCATGTTCAACAGGGAACATGAGTTTTAATACACCTTTAAGCTGCATGGCCTCTTCTCCGATATAGTATTCCCGTGTATAATGCTCGACATCAGTCATTATAGACTCATATTTGGGATAACCAATTAGAGTTGGGAAAACGGAACGTGGTTGATCTTCTCCAGCAAAACCATTTTTAGAGATTCCCGTACCATTATCCACCACAAGGGCTTTGGCGTTTAAAAAGCTTTCTTCTTCTGCCATATTTTATTATCAGCCTATATTTTTAATTTTAATTATTTTGGAATATATTTATTTTCAAATTACTTGTGGTAATTTTAGTTTTTATATTTTTATCAAAAAATTGTTTTTTTTGATTGTAAAATACAAAATTTAATAATCTAATAAATTATGTATTTATAAATTTTTTTAAACCAGAAAGAAAAAGTACACTATATTAGAGGGATTTATAAATAAAAATTGTAATAACGTAAAGAATTTGATTAGTAAGTAAGTCCATTACAATCTAAGCTTATTTGAGTAGTATCAAGATATTATAACAAATTGTTGTAAAAATTTGTAGAAACTGATAAGAATTGTTATAAAAAACGTGATTTCCGACAATAATATCTTATACTAAAAAACTATAAAGTGCTATCATTCACAATTCAGAATAAAAAAGTAGAAAAATAATTTTTGTTAATTGGGAATTGAAATGGAATTCGATCCTGATTTAATTAAGGAAAATTTAGCTGAAATTGGAAAAAAAGAAGGTTTAATCCTTCTGAAAGAACTTATTGAAAATTCAATAGATCCTAATTTGCGGAGGAGGGCGTTGGAGAATTATGGAGAGCTTGAGGATGGAAAGAATTTCAATTTTTTTGAAAATATTTTTTTCTCTGATGAAGATTTACGTATGAGATTAATTGCAGGAGAAGTATTAATTAACCAATACTCATCTGATAAAAAACTTATTCCTCTCTTAGAGTATACTTTAAAGAAGATGAGCAACATTAAACAAAAGATCTTTTCTTTAAGATCCCTAAGCTCTCAAGACAGTATTAAAACTCGTAAAATTGTAATTGATTATTTAAAGTCCTTGATTAAAGCCAAATTTAAGGATAAAATGAAGAATCTTCTAGAAGAAATTCTTAATTTTGACTATAAAACTAGTATTCCAGAATCGGCAATAGAAATCTGTATTAATTTAATTTTAAATGATTACTATGTAAGAGTTTGTGGATACTTATCGTCTCTACGCAAAGGTAAAATTATTTCATTAGATTGTCAAAGTTTGAATATAGAAAGTATTGGTGATATCATTGGAATAAAGAATCTTAAAGATTTGGAACACCTGAATATCCAGAGAACTAGGATCAACAATATTGATAATCTCCAACACTTTAAAAAACTAAAATATCTGAATTTATCATATAATAAATTAGAAAAAATTGAAAATTTGGAGAGTTTAGTTGGTTTAGAAGAATTAAATTTATCTCATAATAAAATTCGTAGGATTGAGAATTTAAAGTCGCTCAAAAGATTAAGAAAGTTATCGCTGAATAACAATTTAATTACAGAAATTGAAAACCTTAACTTTTTAACTAATTTAGAAGAGTTAAATTTAATTCATAATAATGTCTCGGAAATTAAGAATCTAGAGAAGCTAGAAAAACTTAAAAGGTTAAATATCTCCTCTAATCGAATAGAGGCATTAGGAGGGCTCACTAATTTAAAAAATTTGATATGGCTATCTATAAATGATAATAAAATTTCTCACATTGAAGGATTATCATCTCTTGATAACTTGCGATTATTATATATATCGAATAACTTAATCGAGAAAATTGAAGGACTTGACAATTTGTTTAATATAAGGAAATTAGAGCTCTCTAGCAATAAAATTTCTAATTTAGAAGGCTTACAAAACTTGGTAAATATACAGGAATTATATTTAGATGATAATGATATTGAGAAATTAGAAGGTTTGGATTATTTAAGTAAGTTAATTATTTTACACATAGGGAGAAATAAAATATCTAAATTTAGGATCGAAGATATTAAACCCCTAACTAACTTGAATTTTCTATTTCTGAATGAAAATCCTTTAGATCAGGAAAGTTGGGAGCACTATAAGAAAAAGTTTAGATTCCCTTGAATTCGAAGAGGTCCTCTTTAAACTGAGTTGTAAAAGATTAATTTTTATAACTTTTAAGATAATTATTATCTATCAAGCTTTTTTGTGATATTAATGATTCAAGAAGAAAATGATACACTTTTTCAACCACGTCTAATAAAGGAAGATGATTTATATGGGAAAGAAGGATATATATTAAATCTTATGAGGCCAAACGTTTATCAATTTCATTCCTATGGGTCAGGGTCTCATGTTTATCTTATTATTGGTGAAAATCTTAATGTTTTAATTGATACAGGCGTAATTACCAAATTTAATAGTTTAAATTATCTTCTTACAACAGAAATAGGTATAAAAATCGAAGATATAAATCTAGTAATCAATACCCATGAGCATTTTGATCATATAAGTGCAAATGCTTATTTTCACTGCCCTATTGCTGCACATCGTTGGGCTGCAACAAAAATACAACATACCGATGAATTGATTACGAAGGGGAGAAAGAGAGGAGTGGATTTATCCAATTTGAAAATTAATATCTGGCTCGAGGATAGAAATATCATAGATATTGGTAATACTATTTTGAAAATAATTGAAACTCCCGGTCATACTTCGGGTAGTATTTGTATCTATGAACCTTTCCAGCAATATATGTTTACGGGAGATACATTATTTAAAGGTGCAACAACAAATATTTATGAATCGGGGTCGATTTCAGAATATATTAATTCATTACAATTCTTATACACTTTAAGAATTAACAGCTTTTTCCCTAGTCATGGAAAATTTGTTTTAGGGGAAGAAAATGTGAAAAATGAAATTCATTCATCTATAAAAAATGCTGAAATTGAATTAGAAACTTATATTTATAGATTGAAATCCAAACCCCCAGAAGAGGGAAAGCCGCCTCCATCGTTGTATAAACGAGATCAAGAGGATTTATAGTATTAGGTTTAGAGCACAACATCAAGTCCAATATTTTCTCCGCAGAAGTTACAAATTTTCAATTTCTTTGAAAAGAGTTGACCACAATGTTTGCATACTTGCAAATCTCTCTCGATTATTGCTTTAACTACGTTTAAAAAAGCTTCCTCTACATTTTCTCCCGTTTTCGAAGATGTGCCTACGGGTTCCCCATAGCATTTAAATTTTTCACTTATTTTAAGAGCATCGGCTTTAGATATCTCCCGATTCTCTTTTAAATCGATTTTTGTACCGATAATTATCTTAATTATATCTTTGGAATTTTCATCAATGATTTTAACCCAGTTTCTAATATCTTCTAAAGTTGATTTATCTGTAGTATCATATAATAATAAAGCTGCTGAAGCCCCTTTCACATAAGCCGGAAGGAGGATACGATATTTTTCTTCACCACCAAAATCCCAAATGCTTAACTCAATCTTGAAATTTTCTTTAAAATTGACCTCTTTTCTTTTGAAAGCGACACCGATGGTTCCTTGTGTGGTTTCACTAAACGAATTATCACAATAACGAGTAATAAGAGAACTTTTCCCTACGTCTTTAGCGCCTGCTACGACAATCTTGTATTTTAACATCAAAAAGTAAAATTTCTTTAATAAGCTTATTAAGTAAAAAGTAAATTAGAATCTTATTAATAGGTTTTCATGCAGAGATTGCATTTATTTTGAAGATTATAAAATGATTGAAAATTTTAGATTATTCATTTTTATTTAAGTAATCATCTATCCAGAGCTCCATAAGAACCTCGTCATAATATTGTGAATCCATATAAAACTGTTTTTTTCTCACACCGATTGTTTCAAAACCTACTTTCTCATAGAGATTTAAAGCTCTTTCATTAGTTGAAAAGCAGCTTAAAATTATTTTTTCTTTATTATTCAATATTTTTGATTCTCGAATCGCAAGATCAATTAAGTTGAATCCAATACCTAAATCGCGATATTCTTTTTTTACAATAATTCCTAAAGTTCCTACATGTAACGCCGCATCCCAATTTGAATTGGAAATTTCACATTGTCCAATAATGTTATGAGGAATTTTATTATTTTGATTTTCTGCTATAACACAGACTTCTTTTTCCTTTTTAATATTATGGTACCAAGAATCTTTTTCTAGTTGAGATCTAACAGGAAAAAAGATAGGTATATAAATTCCTTCATCTACAACCTCATTGAAGTTATTCCAGACACCTTCAACATCTGATTTACTTAGATGCCTAAGAGTGATCTCTTCACCTGTTTTCAACTCTAAAATCCTCTTCATTAGGTAAATATAAATTTTTATAATTTTAATCTTATGGTAATATTATGGAAAAAAAAAATGAAGAGCCTTCAAAAGAAGAAGAAGATAATGATATACCAACACATCACAAAAAACCTGTTGCGAAGGATTTAGTCACTTTAAAACATGTAGAAACAAAAAAACAAGAAATAAGCCCAGAAACTCGTAGTCTTGCACAAACATTAAAAGAAAGTTATATTGAACACGATCAGTTTGAACGACTTTCAAATGATGAAATCACTATCCTTGAAACGTTTATGGGGAAAAGATTGTTTTTAGAGAGAATTGCGATAATTGCTAACCAGTCTAGGGTACCCTTAGGGATACCTGGTTTTAAGAAAGCAGAATTAGAAAAGATTCTTGAAGACTTAATTTCGAAAGGATATATTCAAGCTGAACTTGTTGGGGCTAAAAATGTGTATTTCCTTACGGAACGGGGAAAGTATCGTGTTCAATAATCTATCAAATAGTGATCCTTTTTTGGTATAATTTATCATCAGTTAAAGCTTATTAAATTTGATTAGTTTCAAATTTCTGAGGAAGATAAATTGGTTGAATTTATTGATATACTAAATTTAGTTATTCTTTCAATATCTTTAATTTTAATAATAGTTGCAGTCATTCTCTTAATCCTTAATTTTCTTGCGAATAAACATATTCATATGCTTTATTTAATGATAGCATGGATTTCCTTATTGATTAATAATATCTTCTATATGATTTCTTATGTTTTTTTATATTCAAACACTTTAGCGTTTATTGATAACTTTTTTGCTATATTTGGTTCGCTTTTTATAGTAATCTTTGGGGAATCTATTTCAAGAAAAACGCCAAGTATTAAAAAATTAATCTGGTTTTCGATTTTTATCGGATTGTATTCTTATAGTTCATTTCTTAACTATATTATTTATCCTCTGGCTTCAATTCCAGAAAATATCGTCGCTCTTAATACAACTATTCAAGTTTATAGTTTTTTAATTTTAATGTTAACAGGGAGTTTTTTAATGCCTTTTTATTTATTTAAAATTTATAGATTTGCTCCCAGAAAACTGAAAAATGATACATTCATATCATTTATTGGGGGAATTGTTTTTGGTATAATCGCACCGATATTGCTTATTAGCTTACGGGAAGCAAGTACTTTATTCATTCTATCCAGCTCAGTCGGGATGTTAATAATAGTTTCAGCAATTTTTATTAAAAATCCAAAATTAGCGTTTATTTTACCTTTCAAAGTTATGAGATTAAGTGTGATTTATTCAGATCGTGGTACTCTGTTATTCTCCCATAATTGGAAATCTGGGAGAGAAATAAAAGGTGATGATCTTTTTTCTGCGATGTTTCAAGGAATTATTATGATCTTAAGAGAATCCTTAGGAAAAGGAGATCTGCAAGAAATAAATTTGGAGAAAGCTATCGTTATAGCTCACAAAAGTACGCAATTTCCTCTTGTCTATATTTTAATTGCTACAAGTACTTCCAAATCTCTAAAAAATGGTTTGAATATGTTTGTCAAACGTTTTGAAACGAAATTTAATCATGAAATAGATAAAGCTATCATTTCCGGTCGAGTTTTACCTGCATCTGAGATTATATCAGATACTTTTTCTTTTTTACCTGATTGATCTACTAAAAGAATTTACATTCTGACAATATTGATTAAATTCTAAATTTAATAATAATAATAATATTTACGATACCTTGAAGCTGAAGAGCTTAGAGATTCAAAAAAAAGTGGTAGTAATATTACTCTTTTTTTAGGATTAGTCTGTGTATAGGGATATCTTGAAATTCGCCACTCGGATTGTCTCTTCTAATAGTTAATGGCAGGATTCCCGCTCTCAATTCCAGCATCGCTAGTTTGATGGGGTCTATTATCTCTGTAGGTTTCTCGATTAACAAAGGTGCACCAAAACTCAATTGTAACGCACGAGCTCCCACGATCCTTGCCTTCTCGTATCTTGTCAAAAAGATCGGTCCAATTTTAACATACTCTCTGACTTTTTTATAGAGTTCACGTAATTCTCGAGATTCTAAAAAACTAGACACGGTTCAAAAAACCAAGAAGTAAGTAATTAGATTTTAAAAATGTATTATATCATATAACTTTTTCGAATTTTCTAATGTATGAAGTGAATGCGCGAGGAGGGAAGTATTCAAGCCGAAATAGGTTTTCGGAATTTTGAACCCCCGACCATCGAGACTTACATTTTGAATCAATGTAAATTTACACGGTGTGAGCGTGTCGTTATAGCCACTAAACCACTCGCGCTAATTTCAATATAAGTATAATGGAAAGTGTGAATTAAACTTTACTGTATTCAAATTTTAAATTTAATTTATTAAATTATTAGTAAA
>JAEOTR010000047.1 GCA_016839705.1 Promethearchaeota archaeon
AAATATATAATGATACAGCAGGGCAAAAAAGAAATTATAGATGCTTCAGAGATTTGGGGGTTAGATATAATCGAAACTGAATCAAAATTGAAAGAAAAACATGGTGATTTCATCAAAACTGCAGGAATTGGACTAGCTGGGGAAAAATTATCAAAAATCTCAGGAATTGCGAATGATAAAGGACGTATTGCCGCTCGAGCAGGATTAGGTGCAATTATGGGTTCAAAAAAAATAAAAGCACTTGTTTTGAAGGGAAACCAAAAGGTTCCAATTCATAATAAAGAAAACTTCTTAGATATAATAAAAAATTACAATAAAAGTGGAAAAAAAGGAGATCCAGGAAAATTTTTTAAGTCATTTTCAAAATCTATTCCAAATCTGGCAAAAACTTTACGAAGATTTAGAATTGGATTCAAAGGTCCACCAAATATAATAAAAAAGATATATCATATTTATGGGACATGTGTAGGAAATACTATTGCTGCAGAAACAAATGACTCTCCCATAAAAAATTGGAGTGGTATTGGTATGTATGATTTTCCTTTTGAAAAATCTAAAGCTCTTTCAGCAAATAAGATTATTAACTATAAAATAAGAGAATGGGGTTGTTATACTTGTCCAGTTCATTGTGGAGGAATTCTAAAAATTCCAGAATTAAATTTAGAAGAGACACATCAACCAGAGTACGAAACATGTTGTTCTTTTGGTGCACTTTTACTAAATAATGATTTAATGTCAATTTTCGAGATAAATGAGCTTTGTAATCGAGCCGCCATAGATACAATCTCTACTGGTGCAACTATTGCCTTCGCAATTGAATGTTTCGAAAATGGGATTTTAACAAAAGAAGATACTAGTGATTTAGATTTAGTATGGGGTAATTCAAAAGCTATTGTTGAATTAGTAAAAATGATAATTAATAGAAAAGGAATTGGAGATATATTAGCAGATGGAAGTAAAATCGCAGCAGAAAAAATAGGAAATGAGTCAATTAAATATGCAATAACATCTTTAGGTTCAGAATTATCAATGCATAATCCAAAGTTTTTTCCTTCATTAGCATTTACATATAATTATGACCCAACTCCAGGAAGACATACCGCCGCTAGTATAGACTACATCGATATGGGATCAATCACTAAATTTCAAGAAGGATTTAGGTTACCTAAGGGATGGAAAAAGAACGATAAAAAAAAACAAAAAGGCCAAAAGATAGTTACCTCTTTCCATCAAGTATTGAGTAGTGTTGGATTATGCTCATTTTCAACTATGTTTGGCCCATATCCTTTTATTGATCTTATTAACGCTCTTACTGGTTGGAACGTTTCTATTGAAGAACTATTAGAAATTGGATTAAGAATCCAAACTTTACGCCAATCGTTTACTTTACGGGAAGGAATAGACATAGCAAATAATAAATTGCCTGGAAGGGCTTCAGGACATCCTCCAGACGAAAGAGGACCAGCAAAAGGGATATCGATTGAATATGAAGAATTTTATCAGGGATATTGCAGTGAAATGGGTTGGAATCCTGAAAATGGATATCCATTAAAAGAAACTCTTAAAGAACTCAATTTGGAATTTGTTATAAAGGATTTATATTAAGTCATGATTTCTTAAAACTATATTTAAAGTGATTTTATTTCTTACTTTTAGAAAGGTTAATGATTTAAAAAATGCAAAATTCAACCCAAACAGATTTGAAGTCATTCATCCAAAATGATATAATTAAAAACATTAAAAAAGTAAAAGCAAAGCATGCTCCTATCTCTGAGATTGTAGATAATATTCCCAAAACTTTAGTTATAGAAAAAATTTATGATTTGCAGGAAAAATTTAAAAATTTTTACTTCTTTATTGCAAAGAATTTCTCAAAAACACCAAAATTAAGGTATTTTTTAGCTATCTCATTAGCAAATAGTAGTTCTGATTTGTTAGTTCAACTAGCGAGAGATTTTGCTGTTAAGAATGATTTCAAACTAATTCAATATTCAATTTTTCCAAAGACGCTTAGAATCCAATTATTGTTATTAAAAGAAATTAAGGAAGTTGAGGACTATACTGATCTAATTGAAAAATTGAAGTCTTATAGAATAGAATTTCGCAGTAAATTAGGAAGCGTAAGGAACTTAATAGAAAATGAATAATTTTTAAGCATAAACACAATAATTATATTAAGCACTATAATAGTTTTGATTTTAAATTCCAAACTAATTGTATAATAATAAATGGGTTGAAATAATGTCATTTCGAGAAAATACAGTGAAGATAGTAAGTACACTTGGTCCAGCCTCAAGTTCAAAAGAAATGCTTAGAAAATTAATTAACACAGGAGTTGATATTTTTAGATTAAATTTCTCACATGGAACTCATGAAGAAAAACGAGAATTAGCTGATAGAATAAGAGAAGTAAGTGAAAACATTAAACATATTGGAATTTTAGCTGATATTCAAGGACCGAAAATACGGGTTGGAAAATTTAAAGAAGATCAGGCATATAGTTTAGGAATTGGTCAAGAAGTAAAAGTTTATGAAAAAGAAATTGAAGGTGATCAAAGTCAATTTTCAATTCCTTTAGCGGGTTTTCTTAAATCAATAAGAATTGGAGATTCTTTTTTTGTAAATGACGGAATTATTAAAATTAAAGTTATCAAGAAAGAATCTGATCATATTGTGGGAGAAGTTTTAGCAGGAGGAACGATTAGTAATAGAAAAGGGGTTAATATTCCAGCAGGGGAGTTATCTCAAAAAGTTCCAACTGAAAAAGATGTTAAAGATCTTGAATTTATTGCTAAATTAGATCCCGAATATGTTGCTATTTCATTTGTATCAGGAGGAGATGATGTTTTACATGTTAAAAAAATCCTTGAAAATTATGGAAATTCTAAAATTAAATTAATTTCAAAAATCGAGCGACCTATTGCACTAACCAACTTTGATCAGATCCTGGAAGTTAGCGACGGAATAATGGTTGCTAGGGGTGACTTAGGTGTAGAGATAGATCCAGATAAAGTACCTTTATGGCAAAAGGAAATGATTTATAAAAGTAATCGTGAAGGAAAACCTATTATTGTTG
>JAEOTR010000048.1 GCA_016839705.1 Promethearchaeota archaeon
ATATTTAGGATTTTATTTTGTTCAAAATGCGTTTATGTCAGAATTTGCATCAACTTTCCTATTACCCCTTCATCTTGGATTTCAGAGAGCCAAAGAGATTATATATTACGGTAAAAAAATCGAGGCAAAGGAGGCGTTAGAACTTGGGTTGGTAAATAAAGTGCTTCCACTTAATGAGCTTATACCTTATGCGAGAGAACAGGCATTAAAATTAATCGCTCCAAAAGCACCAAGTTTATCAATCAGATTAATGAGGAAAGCTTTGCACGATATGTTCAAGGATCAAATATACAAAATCCTAGATATAGAAAATGAAGGTTATACAACATTACTTAGTAAACCAGACGTAGGTATCGCAATGTCTGCTAGACGCAACAAAACTGAACCGGTATTCAAGGGAGAATAAAATTTCTGTTAGCTTTTTTTAATTTCCTTATATGTCTTATATTTTGAGGATAAGCCTAAATTTCATCTTTTTTAAACCTCGTTTTATAACTTAATTTTGAGTAGAGTTTGGGCTACCTATTGATCTCATAAATAAGGGAACACTAGGCCATTCTGCCATAGTGGTGCAAATTGATTTTGGGCTATGCTTATTTATTACCTCACCTAACCGATCAGCAGCTATTTCAATTGCTTCTTCCCAAGATATCTCGTTAAATCCGGTTGATATCCTTAAAAGGGGTTTTGTGAAGCGATCAGGATGATATATAACACGCCAATCATTAAGCCCTTTTGGACAAGCATATCCCTTACTCTGTGGATGATCCTTATCCCCTTCCATTTTAATTATTTTATTATTTTTCACATCAACAGTAGCAACAAGTCCATCATAGGAAGGGCATGGCCACCAGGGACAAATTGTACTAATTTTTTGAATATTTTCATCGTTTATCATAATTATTACTCCTCATTCTATTTATTTAATTCTTGCATAAATTTGATTGTGATTAATGTCACTCTAATTGTGTATATGACATGCTACCCTAAGCTCTTACTAAATTTTTAATAATGTAGAGAAGTAATTTTCATGGTATATTTACTACTATAGTTGAAGTTTTACTACTACTTTTTAATTTTTACTGGTTAGTTTAGGTATGAATGTTTAAATAGTCTTGGAAACAAAGAATAATTACCTAAATTTAACGGGAAACATAATTATGTCAAAAATGTATAAAAAAGGAATAATTTTTTTATCTTTTGGACTTTTACTCGCTTTTTCAGCAAGTCTTTTTGTACCTATTGCTATACACGAGGATTCTATTAATAATGGGGATTTAACTCCAAAAACAAATGCGCAATGGTTAACTCCAAAATTGGTGGGCAAGATTGGTGATAGTTACAATCAAACACGAGGTGTTTTTGTCTCGGGTGATATTGCTTACGTAGGTGGGATGGGAGATGGATTAGAAATATATAGTGTAAGTGATCCGACCACACCTGTTTTGCTTGGGAGATATGGAGATGATTTAAATATGTCATTCCGTTTGTCTGTTATAGGGAATATTGCTTATGTACCTGATGTTAAAGATGGATTTGAAATAATCAATGTAAGTGACCCTTCCTCACCTACACTTCTAGGAAAATATGAGGAAGTTTTTATAGATTATGATGTTATTTCAAATTTCACTTATGACGTAGAAGTTTCTGGTAATATTGCATATGTAGCGGACTTATTTGATGGCTTAGAAATAATCAACGTAAGTAATCCATCAAATCCTGTTTTACTTGGTAAATATGGTAATCCGGGTAATTTTTCAGTAGATTTAGACATCGCTGGTGATATTGTCTACTTAGCAGATGCGAATTGGGGATTAGATATTGTCAATGTGAGTGATCCCACTAATCCTTCTTTCCTTGGGAGATATAGTGATGGTTCTAATAACATGTATGGTGTGAGTGTTTCAAACAATATTGCATATGTGGCTGATTTCGATAATGGATTAGAAATAATAAATGTAAGTGATCCAACCACTCCTGTGTTACTTAGTCGGTATGGAGATGGTATAAACGAAACAGACAATGTATTCATTTCTGGAAACATTGCTTATATAGCAGACGGAACTGATGGTCTAGAGATCGTTGATGTGGGTGACCCGAAAAACCCAATAAAACTTGGTTCTTTTAACGATGGTGGAACCGCATCTGATACGCATTTTTCTGGAAATCTTGTTTATGTAGCGGATGTAGATCAGGGTTTAGAAATTATCGATCCAGGGTATGATGCTGATGAAGACGGTCTTTCTAATTACGAAGAGGATGAAATTTATGGCACTGGTCCTAATGATGCAGACTCTGACGATGATGGAATTGGAGATGGAGAAGAAGTAATTGCTGGTACAGATGGATATATTACAGATCCCAACGATGATGATAGCGATAATGATGGGTTGACTGATGGAGAAGAAGTAGTTACAGGTGTCGATGGATATATTACAGATCCCACCGATGATGATAGTGATGATGATGGATTGAATGATGGTAATGAAAATACTAATAGTACGGATCCAACTGATCCCGATACTGATGATGATGGATATGCAGATGGATGGGAAGTAGATAATGGACATGATCCCTTAGATCCTAACGATCCTCCTAAACAGGGTATTCCCGGTTTTGATATCTTTATTTTATTGACAACGATTGGTGTAGGTTTCGCAATTCTACTGTATCTAAGAAGAAAAAAATTAGAGTAAAGTAATAATAAATAAATTTTTTTTTATTTTTTAAGGTTAACAAGTATAATTCCTAGAATTACCATTAATAAGGAAAGTGGATATATTAAAACATCAAATTGTTCTAATAAGAATATAGCAGAAAGGATCACCCCAAATAAAGGCACTAATGTTTGGAAAATAGCCGCCCGACTGGCACTTAAACGTTTAACACCCTCTAAATAGAATGTATATGCTCCTATCGTAGAAATAAATGCTAAGTATGAAATTCCAATCCATATTCGAGGTGGAACAGTTAGATAAACGATTGGATTAAGATATTCTGGATTAATAATTAAAGCAAGAGGTGTTGTTGTTAAAAATCCAAAAAAAGAAACCCAAGTTATAATCCATAGTGATGATGGTTGATAGGATTCGGGATTTTTCTGAGATTTATTAAGAAAAAATCTCGAGATTACTGTATACACAGCATATGCAAATGCGGCTAATAATATTAATATATCTCCAAGAATCCGATTTAAGACATTTACATTTGGGGAAAAACCAACAACAATGATGACTGCCATGAATGCTAAAATTGTACCAATTCCTTTCTTCCACGAAAAAGACTCTGTCTTCAAGAATATACTGGAAAGGATCACAACCCAGACTGCATTTGTAGCAACCATTATACTGGCATCGCTTGCTGAAGTGAAGATTTCACCTAGGAGATAACCTACTTGATATATCGTTACAGATAATAAACCCATTAAAACCAGAATTTTCCAATTTTTCTTTGCAAATCGCCAATTGAGGGTTCCTTCTTTAAATTTTAGGATGGGGAAAAAGCATATTAATGCGAGAAAATATCTTATAACAGCAATCATAAGTGTTGGAATCGTTGCTCCCCCAACCTCTTCAGATACTAACCATCGACCTAATGGCCAGGTGCCTCCCCAGATAACCATTGTTATGATTAATAATAGATAAGCGATAATTTCCTGTTTTCTTTTTGGAGAAGAGGTTGCTCTCAATATCAGTTAACCTTGATAAATTTCATCTTATTATATTATGATTTGAACTATTTACAGAATAAAATGTATAATAAAATATGTTAATTAAATTATTCTCCTAAATCTGTAGATATGTTTAGTTAAGAAAATCCAAACGATTATAGAAAACAACAAACCAGAGACATATTTTGTTAACCTATTTAAACATCAAAGTTTATAAAATTAACAAACGATCTTAAAACTAAGAGTACATACTTCTTTATTGATTTGAAACGTTTACAATTAACAAGAAAAAAAGGTTATATTCTTGGCTTCGCCATAATTCTCATTCTTGGAGTCGGACTAATTATTGGAATTAATTTCTTGTTTTCTGACAGTCCGGGTGATAGTAATTATCCAGATTTCATAACCAAAAATGAGGATTATTTCGTAACAAGGATTGGAACTGTTCCTACGATCGATTCGAATACCTACAGACTTAAAGTATGGGGTCAAATAGATAATCCTAAAAATTTTACTCTTTCTGAACTTCAAGCCTTAAATTTATCCGAACGAACGCTAACCACGGAATGCATTGGCAATCGGCCCAAAGGTCCCCTTTTATCTACAACCGTATGGCGTGGATTCTTAATATATGAATTATTAGAATCTCTTGGATTAAAGGGGAATGCTACCGGTGTAAGGTATAAGGCTGCAGATGGGTATTATGCCTCGCATACACTTGATCAGATAAAAGACAATGGAACTCTTGGAGCCCTTTATATGAATGGGAGATCGTTACCTCCTGTCCAAGGTTTCCCTCTCCGAGTTGTAAGTCCCGGATCATTTGGAGCAAAACAACCGGCATGGGTAACTGAAATTGAGGTTATAGACAGACCACTTGAAGATTTTTGGGATGATAGGGGCTGGGACACCTCCCCACCCATGGATGTTGATTCTACAATATTTTTTCCTAATGATCATGTTGAAATTAACATTGGGATTCCGCTTGAAATAGGTGGAGCCGGGTTCGGGGGTACCAGAATCTCTAAAATTGAGTTTACGATTAATGAAGGTTTAAATTGGGATCAAGTAAATATTACTGAATCTATTGACGCCGATCATGTATGGGTATTTTGGAAAGTGACCATCACCTTCAATACTTCAGGTGAATTCAATTTTTATTCTAAAGCAACTGATATCTACAATAATACTCAACCAATGAATGATCCAGTTACAAACGATGGCTCAAATAGTTGGCCAAAGCTAATCATTAATGTAATTAATTAGATTTATTAGGTAAATTCAATTATGACTTAATTTTAACAACTTTGGTCGTTCCTTGATAATAGAATAGAAGGACGAATAAATTGGTTGCTAGGTGGAATATCCATGCGGATAATAAACCCAATTCAATTAAAGCAACAAAATAAATCATAGAAGATATTACCAATGATAATGTATAACCAGAATCATTAGATGACGAATAATGAACTAAAGCAAATAAGAACGAGGCAACCATTATCCCGAAAAATAGGTTAAAATTAAAATAATAGACCAAAAAACTCAAGGAGAGGCCTCTATAAATTACTTCTTCGATGAATGCGCTTAATGGGAAGAGAACTAACAAATATATCTTTTTTTTTTTATTGAGATCATTCGTAAAATATTGGAAAAAGGCATCTCCCCTCCCTCTTTTTAAAATTTCTGGATTTAGTTTAACGTAAATATATATAATTATAATTTTTATAAAGACAATTAAGGAGAGAAAAAAAAATAAAGTAAAATTAACACTATGTTTTAAACCAATTAAATTGTAAAAGGAGAATAAAATTGGTTGGGTATTTGGAGCTAAATAAAAGACTACATCCATTAGAAAGAAAAATAACACCGCAATTAATATTCCTAAAATTGCTAGATTACTTGTTTCAAGACCAGCTTTATAAATAGATACAATTAAACTTATTCCAATGGTAATTATTGAGATACAAATAATTATTAAATTAAATACCATATCGATTGTTGAATAGATAACCCAATAAAAAATGATCAAAAGAATTGTTAAATTAGTTATGATTATACTTTTGATTGTAGACTGAATTCGATTGTCGGTACTTTGCATCTATACAGTACTATTTTGTAGTATTTGGAAAAAATAAACATCATTCAAAAATCTTAGCGAAACTATTAATTTCTGTTTTGATTTGCAATCATGATAAAATAGACTTTAATAGATCATTACCAACGTATTGCATGAAAATTCCAGAGAGAATAGAGACAAATAGGTTAGTTTTAAGACCTTATTCTGAGGAGGATGTCAATGAGTTTTTGGATTCCTATAAAACTGCAAATCCTGGATTTAGTTTGGTAATTTCTAATAAAATAAAAGAAACTTATTTGGGAACTTGTGGGTTAAATCCAATTAAAGGCAGTAGGAGTGTAAGTTGCATTTACGCTCTCTTACCAGAATTCAGAAGTAATGGATATGCAATCGAGGCCATGCTAAAACTAATAGAGTATGCTTTTTTAAAGTTAAAAATCCCGAAAATTATTGCATATATACAACCAGACAATACACGTGGTTGGAAAGTAGCAGAGAGAATAGGAATGAAATATATGGGGCATCTACAACATAATCATTTCACCCAAAAAACCATGTTATTCACCATAAAAAAGGAAGAATACATAATGCAACGTTCATACTAAATTTTCATAGAAAAGCCTCTTTTATGAATCTATTTTTTTTTTCTTGAGGTGGAGAGGTATTTTGAACTAGCAATATCTCTTGATTTTTCACTGAACCATTTATCTTAAGATAAGTCTCCCCATCGTTAAAATATTTAAATTTAAGATCTAATAATGGAATCCCATGAATGGAGGCTAAATTGACTCTTAATTCTGTTGATGAAGTGCCTGGTAATATTTTCATCTTTTATTGTCATCCGTTTTATCAAGGATATCCTATTGGAATAATATATAGAGGGACAAGATTAGTAGGGAGTCTCATCACTTTTTTTACTCCATCGTCTTGAAAAGCACCAATAGGTACAGAGACTAAATCTAAAGCAATTGCTTCCAAATGGATATTTTGAGCACAGTGCCCTACTTCCATATACACATATCTTATCCCTCTTTCCCCGTATCTTTGGGTTGTCCTTGAGTAGTTCGCACAAATTAATATATTTAGATATGCTTCCTCAATAAATTTTTGATCCCAAGACTCTTTAGCTAATTTCTTACCTATATTTTCTTCAGTGATTAGTTTTAAAATATGTTTTTTGAAATCATAATGAAAATATCCTTTATCCTTTAGTGTAACATAAATCTCTAAAGGATATGTAGCACCAGCTGAAGGTACCATCCTTTTGTGACCTTTTTTCCCTTGAGCCGCCCACAAAATCTGGGAAATTTTTTCAATCTCAATTGCTTTATCTTGATACCTTCTAACACTTTCACGTTCATAAATACATTCTTCAAGACTTTTCCTTCCTTCTAATATAGGTTTTGGGAGCTTTAATTCCATTTTAGCACCTATTTTCTTGAATAATACTATCAATTAATATTTATTTCCTTAGTAATAAGAAGTTTTATTTTGTTCAAAAGAAATGATATCATATGGCATCAAAACCTAATATAAAAGATTTATTTAATGAATGGAACGAATTAAATCTTAAAGCTCAAGAATCTCTCGGTCAATTTGATTTTAAAAACATCAAAGAAATAAGAGCAAAACAAAAAATTGCTGAAGATTCTATTTATGAAATTCTTAAAGAAAATGCAGGAGAAGATATAATCAAACTATTGCAAGATGATTGCGGTGAAATGGAAGTAGGCTACGAAATGGAAGAAAATCGATTCTATTTTGTTATGTTTGACCCAAAATATGAAGAGGAAGAGGAACCTAAATTTCTTGCAATAACCATTGATCTTAATAAAACTGTAAAACTAATTGAGGATTTTAAGATGGAATAGCAATATGCCAATAATTAAAATTTTTATACAAATTCTTTTTTACACTTATAAAATCCTTAAATCAGAGAATCTAAAATGTAAAGAGATATATATTAAGTTTTAAAATATTCAAATAATGCGACAAATATTATATAAAATTGATATAAAATGTATAAACTAGTTCTTTTAAGGCATGGGGAAAGTATATGGAATAAGGAAAATAGATTCACCGGTTGGACTGATGTTGATCTTTCAGAGAAAGGTGTTCAGGAGGCAGAAGATGGAGCTAAGCAATTAAAAAAAGAAGGATTTACATTCGAAATTGCTTTCACGTCGGTTCTAAAAAGAGGGATAAGAACATTATGGATTGTATTAGATGAGATGGATTTAATGTGGATACCCGTACATCGTTCTTGGAGATTAAATGAAAGACATTATGGCGCTCTTCAAGGTTTATTTAAGGCAAAATTAGCTTCAGAAGTGGGAGAGGAACAAGTGCTTATATGGAGAAGAAGCTATGATATCCCTCCCCCTGCACTGAAAACAAGCGATCCAAGATATCCTGGTAATGATAATAGATATAAAGGTTTAACCGCAGATGAAACTCCTCTTTCAGAATGTCTGAAAGACACTGTTGAAAGAGTATTACCTTATTGGCATGAAACTATTGTCCCTACTATAAAATCTGGAAAAAAAGTGCTCATCTCTGCTCATGGGAATAGTTTACGTGCTCTTGTGAAATATCTTGACAATGTCCCTGAAGAAGAAATAATCAAATTAAACATCCCAACAGGAATACCGCTTATCTACGAGTTAGATGATGACATGAAACCACTTAATCATTATTACCTTGCCGATAGTGAAAAAGTGGAGGAGGCTATTAAAGCTGTGGCCGATCAAGGAAAAATAAAATAAAGCTAATAAACTTCCTTATTACCTTAATGTTAGTGTATTTCAAAAAGAAAAGAACAATCCAAATTTAAACGAAAAAAAAAAAGATTTGAAAAATAAAGATTACTACCATTTCATTCCTATCATTTCAAAGGAATCTTGAACTCCAATAAGTCCTTCTCCCTTCATAAAAACATTTTCGATTTGACTAACGGGTAAAAAATATTTGTTAATTTCAATCTGTGCTTCTTCTAATTTTCCTCTTTCAGTATAAATTAGATGATATTGTTTCATACCATTTCTCCCATCTGGTGTATTAAAAACTCGCCATTTTGTCACATATGGGATTTCTCTAGGTTGCTGTAAATATAGTTTCGCAATATCTACTGATTTATGGGGAGGATACCATATAGTTATCATTAAAATTCCCATGTTGATTTACACCTCTTATATTTATTTAAAATGGATTTAAAGGTAAGTTAATCCTTTAGTCAATTCTATTTAAAATTTTACTTTTTTATCAAAAAAATCTCAGAAAATAATAAAAACAACAAAGATAATTTTTTAAGTCTGAATGGTAAGGTTTTATACTATGGTAAAAAAATTATTAATCGACAATCCTGTAGTTTCTAGAATTGTTTTTTATCCACGAAAAATTCCAGTCCCTGAAGAAACAGAACCAAATATTAAAGTTTTGAAGTTTCAAATTAATAAAAACATCCTCATTGGAGGTTTATTCTATTTAAATAATCCAAATTATCCCACAATTCTATTATTCCATGGAAATGGAGAAATTGCCACCGATTATCAATATTTTATAGATTTTTTCTTTAAATGTGGCGTAAATTTAGCCGTTGTGGATTTTCGTGGATATGGATTTAGTTCAGGTGAACCCTATTACACAAGTTTAATTATAGATGCCCTTCCTACATATAATGAATTTACTAAATGGATGAATCAGAATAGTATTAGTGATTCTGTATTTATTCTGGGGCGCTCACTGGGAAGTATCTGCGTATCTGAAATTGGTTCACACAATCCTGAGAGTTTACGTGGAATAATCTTTGAAAGTGGGTTTGCAAGTATATACGATTTGATGTCAAGGTTATTTAGAGTAACAGGTTCTCAAATAACGCCAGAATTATTAAGCGAATATTCTAACGATACAAGGATAAGAAAATTCAAAAAACCTACTTTAGTTATTCACGGAACTAATGATTTCATTATTCCCTATCATCAAGGAGAATTAATATTTGAAAATATACCTGAGGAAGTTGAGAAGAAACTAGTCTTAATCGAAGGTGCAGGTCATAATAATATATTCTCTTTCGAAGAAGAATATACAACTCCGCTGAAAGATTTCATTAATCTATATAAATAGAAAGAGTTCTTTTCCCAAGTTCAATTTTCTTTTTGAATTTTATAAATGAAAAGCGAACTGTGTAAAAGGTCAAAGAACCTATTAATAAAATATCTATAAGATACAAATAAAAAGTGCGAATAGTAATGGGAAAAGAACTTTTAAAAGGTCTTGAAATTGTACTTCTTGTACATTTTATTGTTGGACTCATCTTGGGGATTATATTTTTATTTATTCCAGAAACTTATTGTACTTTAGTCGGAGTGACTATGACAGATCACGGGGTATTAAGGTTAATAGGTGCTGCGTCTCTTGCTTTAGGAGGTAGTTCATTCCTTGCATACAGAAGTAAGGATTGGGAGAAGGCAAAACTTTTAGTTCAAATGGATTTTATCTGGTTAGCATCCGCTATCTTAGGATTGATTTGGTGGTTAATAGAATCTGGACCCGTTGCGGCTTGGTGGGTATTTGGGATGTTTATAGCATTTTTAATTGCGTTTGTTTATTTCTATATTCTCCAAGAAAAATGATTTGAAGAAAAATTCAAAACTCTTTACAAATTTTTTCTTATTTTTAATTAAAAATTGGACTCGAATAATCTCTTTTATAACTTCTTATAAGAGATAATTAAGAGTTTAAAATTAAAAAGTGAATCATGTGAGTCTCTCTAAATTTAATTATTGTCCTTTTTGTGGGAAAAAACTATTAGGATTGAATCAATCTAAATTGAATTATTGTTGTTTTTGTGGTGCTTTTCTGAAAAAAAATGAGAAATCTAAGAATGTAAAGATTCAATGCGCCATATGTCATAAACATATGATCCCGACTAAACACAAAACAATAGAATGCTCATTCTGTGGGAGCTTATATCACCCTACATGCATAGAATCTTGGCTAATGAAATATAACTCCTGCCCATTTTGTCTTAATGTATTTCTAAATCCTATAAAAATACAAAATAATACATGAAAAAAATATTTAATAGTCTAAAAATTCATTAATTAAAATTTCTTTAAAAATTAGGTCTTTTTTTTTAAAAGGTATTAGTTCCTCTCCATTATATATGTCTGGAGAGTCATCTTTGCCGAAGGCAACTGAGAACGGAATGACTAAACGTGACAAATCAGGAAAAAATTCAAACTTCTCAACTTCTTGGTCTTGATCCAAATCACCAATTTTTTTATATTCAACCTTTAAGCTCAATTTTAATCCCTTACTTATTTCTTTTTAGTTTCAATATGCTGTTAATACTATTTAAACAAAAACACCTGACGAATTTAGTGATATCTCCGGATTAAACGAAAGGAACCATTCGATTTCTAAAGTAATTTCTCTTTTCAAATGCGTTTTAAGCTAATTTTGTTTTTCTTAATCAAGTTTCTTTCCCCATTAGAATACATGTCTACTGGAAACTTTTCATTATAGATGTTCAAAATAAGGATTATTAAATTGGAAATTTAGAAAAAATCGTGAAGATAATTGTTAGTCAGAGGAAATAAATCTTGTAGAAGGTCAATCTTTTCCGGTTTTACTGAGATAAAACCAATTTCTAATAAATCTTTGACAGTTCTAAAACCCGCAAGCAATTGTGCTAAATAGCTTATATCTATCTTAATATCTACCGCTTTATCTAAGGATTCAAAAAACTCTACATGGATTTCTTTTTCTTTCGATGTTAATGTGAAAATACCATTATTCCAAGAGCAAAATTCATCTGAAACGTGAAATTTTATTGAAAAAGTATCAAGTGGATATTCCAAATTCTCTAAAACAGTTTTTACATCTAATATTCTTAGAAGAGAGTTATCTAAAACACGTCGTGATTTTATCCGGGGTGTCTTCAGAAGATCGATTATGTTTTCATTTTTTGAAAAAATCCCTGCTATATATTTTCGTTGATCTCGATGACTCCACAGGAAATTGAAGATTGTTTGTTTAGCTGTTTGATCAAGCCAGAAAGCTTCTTGGATTACTATTGTTTTTTCGGGGTGTTTTAACCACCTTTCCTCACCTCTTTTAGTAAAGATTATTATTACATAACCTACGGGTTGATTTCCGTTATAGCAAATGAATTTGTAATTATTTTTATATAAACCTCTAAAATATTGAATCTCAGGCCTTTTCGCAATATAGTCAAAATTTGAAATTGCTTGATCGTATACGCTTCTAATATCATCATTTATCCTTTCTACTTCTTTCATGTGATAATCTGTTTTTTTGAATATAATATCCGAGATCTTAAATTCATAGCCAAAATGTTCATCAACAAGTTTATATCCTAGCATCTCATAGAAAGAAAGCTTAAATGGATATAGTACAGATAGTGGGATATGATTATCATACATATCTTTATACATTTTTACCATTATCTCTCTAATGATACCACGATTACGATATTCAGGTTTTGAGGCAACTCCTGCTACACCATACATTTTAAATTCTTGAGAACGCATCCTGATTTCAAATGGGATTATTCCTGCACCAGCTACCATCATATCGCCATCAAACGCGGCAAAATACTTAGGATATATAGGAATTTTATCAGAAGGATCGCTTATATCTGCATAACTATTTTTTGAAGTTTGAAATGCATAGCGCATTAGTTTTAAAAATGCCTCACGATCCTCTTCAGTTATTTTACGAATCTCAAGGTTTCCTTTCATTTTGATCACAATGTTTATTTCAGCAATATATCAAAACGAAATACTCAATAGATTATAAGATTTATTCCAAATTTTTCTATATGATAAAAAAACACCTAAATAAATATAAAAAAAAAAGAGGGGGAGGAAGATTAGAGAGTTGTTAGTCTTTTATGTAATATTTTTCTAAGAATTCAATATTTTGTTGAAGTTCTTTCTTTGTACAAAGATTTCCATGCCCAGGAACAAAAATTTCGATGTCTTTCTTTAAATATTCTTGAAGAAAATCACGAAGTCGTATTGGATTCACAACAAATGGCATTCCCCCTGGTCTGGAAACCCAACTTGGATCTGTTTTTTCGAATAATAGATCCCCTGTGAAACAAATCTTTTCTTTTTTAAAGTAGCCAATAAGATCACCTTTTGTATGTGCTTCCCCTATATGAATTAGTTCAATTTCACTAGATGTTCCTTTGATTACTACTGAATCGTTAATGATGAAATCAGGTGGGCGTAATGTAAAACTAGGTTTTCTAATTTCATTCCAAGAATTAATATCATTCTTCATCTCGAGGATTTTATTTTGATCTGTTTCTTTTTTTAATTCTTCATCAATCCTTTTAAGCTCCGCTTCACCCTGATCTCTAAATTGATTGAGTCTTTCTTCTGAGGATCTATTGTATTCAAATAATGTCTCAGCATTACTGATGATTGGAACTTCACTACTAAACTTCTTATTTCCAAATAGATGATCCATATGATAATGGCTATTTATGACAAATGTAGGATCTTTCTTCGTAAATTGCTTGGAGGCTTTAAGGAGATCATCAGTAGAATACGGATCCATTAATGTGTCGAAAATGATTAATTGGTTTCCGAGATCAAAGAAGCCTGCATTTGATGAAACATGTGAAATTGCTGCAAATATCCCAGAATGTAACTCATAGAGATCAAAATATATCGATTCAAAATCTACTTTCTTGATTTTCATAAGCATCTCTGCGAATATGATTTTAATCTGTAAGTCTTTCTAATTTAAAACATACAGGTCTAACTCCATCAGAACAAGCATTGTAGATTGTCCCATCTACGGCCCATCCAGTATAATTTCCTCCGAATTGTAGAACATGCAGGCTACGTGCTAAATCAGTCCATGCCCATCCACAAAAACCTTCCGGCATCTCTCCATTTTCACTTATCCATTCTTGACCTTCTTCAAAAATAGAACATTTTTCAACCTTTTTACCAGTCGGTGTTTTATACTCGTGTCCAAATACATCTTCTGGACTAAAACGTTTTACTACTGAAATTTTAATTTTTTCCATTAAACTTCTTTCCTTTAGGTTTAATTGATTTAAATAAAATTGGAATGTTTAGTGTTTATTATTATAATGATATTTAATAATATATAGTTTAAAATAATGAACTTCTATTGAACTAAGGATAAATTCCAAATCTTATATCAAATTACTAAAAAAATAATAAAAAAAAATTGTTAATTTGTAGATTAATCCCTTTTTACTAAGGATATAATAAATATTCCGATTCCCATTATAATACCAACAGATATCATTGCCCAACCATATGCAGCTTTACCAATTACATCGTAAGTTAACATAACAGAGCCCCAAATAAATGGACCCAATGCTGAAGAAAGTTTTCCGCTTAGTTTAGAAAATCCAAAGAATTCTCCAAATTTTTCTTTAGGAGCAAGTTCTATTACCATGATTCGTTGTGCTACCCATGTTCCCCCTAGAGCCGGACCTGCTACAATACCCATTAAAAGACTAAGTATAAAGGGGAGATTTAATCCAATATCGATATATGGTGTTACAAACACTAATAAAACTCCTATAGTTAATGCGATACCCCATAAAGCACCTACAAGAAAGAATGTATTTTTAGCACCATATTTATCACCAAATTTCCCCATAAAATAAGTAAAAGCAACTGCTGACATTGTAGCGATTATTATAAAAAGTATGGCAAATAAAGTTGAACCCCCTCCTATAATTAATCCATCAGTCACTATTGGTGTCATGTAGAGAACGATAACATTAGCAATGTCAGCGACAAAGAAATAACCAATAATAAAAATGAACAATGATTTATGTTTTCTAATATCTTTAAATGTACTTCCCAACTGTTTAAAAGTATTTTTCATTAACCTTCCTATAGGTGGTCTTTTACTTTTTTTCTGTTTTTCACGAACATAAAGAAATGGAATAGTAAAAACCAAGAAAAGAACCATAGGAATCACAAATGTAAACCAGTATCCAGAAAATCCATAATCTGGTGTAGGTGGAGTTGATACGGTATCACCTAATATTAATATTAATGGATACATAATAACAAGAGCAATAATAGTACCTAAGTAGCCCCAGGCAACACCAAATCCCGCAACTTTTCCAATGTCTTCTCTTTTAGCGATAAATGGAAGCATAGAATCATAGAAAGTTAAACTAAATTGGAACGCAACATTTGCAATGACATATAATATTAGTACTGTGGTAAGATCATGGAAGAATCCAAGTAAACTGGCAAAAAGGAGGATAATACCTGTTAAACTTATAACAAATGGTTTACGCTTTCCTACGTTATCACTCAAAGCTCCTAATATAGGTACACAAATAGCCACTCCGAATTGCATTAAAAAACTAACTGTACCATAAAGAAAGCTGATACTACCATACGACATTGAATTTTCTAACTGACCAATCACCAGAATATAACGATTAATTATTAAACTCACAATTACCATAGAATAAATAGTGTTAGCTAAGTCATACATAGCCCAAAGAAACACATTTTTTCTCGAAGTTGTGGTTTCATATTCAACTTCTTCACCTGATATAATTTCAGAAGGAGTTTTTACATCGTTTTCTTCTTTTGACATATTATTCACTTTTTATTAGATTCAATTTATGAATAATAGTGAAATTTGATTATCTTAAAAATTTTTTGTTAAATAGTTGAATTTACTAGATTTCAGTGGATGCTATAAGAATAGAATTTAAATCGAAATGATTTTTTGGTTTAGAGTTCTTTAAGGTAACTCGCAAACTCTTGCTTTAAGATTAGTTTATATTCAAGATCTCTTTCTCTAAACGGAATTTTTTCAGTTCCAGAATAAATGTCAATAGGTTTGTAAGATTTAAATACTGTAGAAAAGGGGATGATAATCCGTGAAATATCAGATTTCTGTTGAAAATCATTTTCTTGCTCATTATCCAAAATTTTTTGAAAATATCCTTCTGATTTTCCTGTAGTCATGAATATTTTACCTCATTCCTCTTTAATGATTAATTTTCCTCTAATTCGGAGCCTTACTCCAAGTTTTTCTAATTTGTTTTTATAATCAAATATGATATCTCTTAGGATTTTTTTACTCACTTTGAGTTGTTCAGCAAATATATCAAACTCAATTTCATTGAATAACTCTGAGTACGTTAATATCTTTTGAATAGTGCTCTGTATCACTTGGTCGTAATCTGTTATTTCGATATCTCTTGTAATGTCATTCAAATCTATATCATAATTACTCTTTAGAGTGTTCGTGTTGCTTTCGATCCAATTATGTATAAGATTTCGAACCGTTTCAGACCGAGATTGTTTTCTCTTTTCTGCCATCATGGTTATTACTCGCTCATCAAACGCATCTAAACTGAAAGTGATTCTAGATAAGTCCGATGATTTTTTTGATTCTGATGGCATTATTCAATGTACCCGACAAAATTTTCTGCTTATTATTATCAAAAATTTTCGAATATTTAAATGTTCGTCTTTGACGATCATTTAATGCATCACTGAAGATGCATAGATTTATAAATGAAGAGGATCATATAATATTCGTATATTATTTGTATGTCATATCAATATTATACGGTCGTGTGTGTGAAATGTTAGAACTTTATACCGCCGAATATGAAGTTATAAACACCAAAGAACGTGTTACCATTGATTTACTTAAAGATGGTCAAGATTTTTTGGAGCAATTTGAAATTAAATCGGAATTTTTACTTGATACGGTTTCACTAGTTTACAAATATCTGAGAATCAACCGAAAAATCCCGCATAATTTATATAAATTCTTTATAGCCGCGTATTATATGATTTTAAGACACCCTTTTAGCTTCCCTGCTCATGAATCCAAGAAAGATTTTTGTTACAAATTTGGAATTCAAGTCAGTGCACTAGAGTATTGTGTCGAAAAGATGACTGACTCATTAAACTACATCAAAATTCTTGACGATATGAATTTTCCCTATTTCGTCGATCCTAAAAGAGATATTAGTTTGAATATCATTAAAAAGCTCATCAAATCTAAAGTAGATAAAGCCATGATGAATTTTCTACTCAGCCATCAATCAATAAATTCTCAAATTCTTACTGAAGAATTAGTTTATGAGGTTGTTTTCGAGCAAAAAGCTTTTCCTGAGGAATTATTTAGGCAATTATATAAAATTGTTTTTGAATACGTTGAAAAAGAATTTCTCGATTATAATCAGTATGTAAAATTGCAGCAAAAATTTTTTATTTAAATTCTAATTCTATTTAATTTCATTTCTATGATTATTTTTTAGCATTATATAATGAGTTTCAATTAATAATGTTCCATCTTCAAGTTTTATATTATCGCGATAGAATCCTTCTTTAATGAAGCCATATCTCTCAGCTATATTTTTACTTTTTATATTATAAAGTCCTATCTCTCTAATTCTCGCTATAACTTTATCCACATGGAGATATTTAAAAACAAATTCTAAAGCTTTTTTACTAGCCTCAGTTACATAGCCTTTACCTTGGTAATTTTTGTCAATAAACCAACCAATTTCAAAAGAAGGTATTTTCCAATCAATGGGCTCAATCCAAATATGACCTAAGAATTTTAGAGTAGTTTTTTGCCAATAACATAGGACAAAACGAATATTTTTATCCCAATCTGAAGCCAATTCTCGTATCCAGCTTTCAATTTTATTGACGTCTTCAGTATCAGTAATATATTCTAAGATTTCTCTTAAATACTGCCTATTATCATTTTCAACCATATTGAAAAAGGATTGACCATCACCCTTTCTATACGGTCTTAGGATTAGTCTTTCTGTTTCAAAGCGGGAAGGAATTTTTAAAGAAATGTTTTCTGTATTATCTAATATTCTTATTCTTATAAATGGTAAAATATCGTAGAGAATAATTTTTGAAAATAGGTAGGAATAATGATTAAGAAAAAGAAAGTGATAAAAGTAATTAATTGAATATGCCTTAATTCTTCTCGTGTCGGAATTGTAGTTTGTATAAGCTGTAAAACTCTCCCTTTTGTGCGAGGAGTTCATCAAAGGTTCCCTCTTCAATGATCTTTCCTTTATCGAGTACAATGATCCTATCCGCAGCTCGGACAGTACTTAATCGGTGAGCAATGATTATGGAAGTTCGATTTTCAAGCATTTTGGAAAGTGCACGCTGTATCCGCAGCTCAGCTTGGGGATCGATTGAAGAGGTTGCCTCATCTAGTAAAATAATTTTAGGATTTGTAATGAGAGCACGGGCAAAAGAAATTAATTGACGTTGTCCCAAAGAAAGCCAGCCACCTCTCTCCCCTACTTTCGTGTCAAGTCCATCAGATAAATTGTAAACAAACTCAGCGCTTATTAAATTCAGAACATTTTCTATTTCCTCATTAGAGGCCTCTTTTCCATAGCATAAATTGTACCGAACGGATTCTGAGAACAGGAAAGGATCCTGTAAGACAACTCCAATAGATTTTCGGAGTGAAGAAAGTGTCACGTTCCTAATATCCTGCCCATCAATTTTGATGGAACCTACCTGAATATCATATAACCTCGAGATGAGGCTTATAATGGTCGTTTTTCCTGAACCAGTTTCTCCAACAATCGCTATAAGTTCATTGGGTTGAATAGAGAGGTCGAAATCATCCAACACCATTGATTCACCTTCACCATAAGAAAATGTAACATTATTAAGGTCTATTTTTCCAGAATGACAATTTAATGGTTGAGCGTCAAGATCTTCTGTTATCATTAAAGGGGTATCAAGTAAAATAATAATACGCTCAAATGCCGAAAAAGAAGTTTGGATTAGTGCATATAATCCTGCGATAATCATTAGTGGCTCGAGAAATGAATTGAGGTAAAGGATAAACAGAACAAGGCTTCCTACTGTCACAGCTCCTTGTGTTTGTAGCGTCATGCTACCCCCAACAAATAAAACCAAAACAATTGTCAGTTTAGTGTAGGTTTCATAGAATGGACTAAAAATGCTACTCCAACGGAAAGCACTTAACCCTTTTTTGTAATACTTTTCATTCAGTTTATCGAAGTCTAAACGATCATGCTCATATCGTGCAAAAGATTGTGAAACTCGTGCTCCAGATATGGACTCTGCCATTGAGGCTATATATTTTGCATTGTAATCTCTATAATCATCCCATTTAGTCCGAACAAAACGTCGTTGAAAAATTGCGAATATTATAATAACAGGGAAGAGTGATATTGTAAGAAGTGTTAATGGAAGAGAAATTGACAAGCAGACTATTAGTCCTCCTACTACCATAAAAAGCGATGAGAATGCCATCATAAACTCCCCAGAAAGTATAGGTTGAATGGAAGCAATGTCACTTGTCATTCGAGCTATTGAATCTCCCGAAGGTGTTTTATCAAAATATTCCATGCTAATATCTTGTAGTTTCTCATAGGTATCTCTTCTTAAGTTATGAATTGTTTTTTCACCAACTATTAATAAAAGCCACCTTTGAACATACATCGGGATAATCCGTAGAACTACCACAACAAGATATAGAAAACCGATTATTAAAAACTCCGATCTTCTTCCTTGAGTGACATAATTGTCGAGAATTATCTTTATCATGTAAGGTCCTAACGAAAAAAATATAGTTTGGATAATCATCATTAATAACGCAATTAACATCAGTTTCTTGTGAACAAAGAGATATTTCAACATCTGTTTTATCAAAATTTTGTCAGAGATAGTTCTTTTGGAATTTTTTTCATCAGATCCCATTCTAGGTTTCATCCTCCATACTTTCTAACATTTCAAGATCTAAAACGCCATCAATTTGTGTTTCATAGAGACGTTTATATATACCATTCTTAGAGAGCAGGTTATTATGTGTTCCTTGCTCTGCAATAGTTCCTTTATCCATTATTACAATCCAATCTGTAAATTTTATTGTTGAGAGACGTTGAGTAATAAAAATCGTAGTTCGGTTCTCCAACAAAGCTTCTAAAGCACCTTGGATTTTCCTCTCTGTTTTGACATCGACTGAAGAAAGCGCGTCATCAAAGATTACAATTAATGGATCCGCGAGAAGGGCACGTGCAATGGAAAGGCGTTGTCTTTGACCTCCACTTAGAGTTATTCCTCGTTCTCCAATTATCGTATTGTATCCGTTAGGAAGACTTTCAATGAACTCGTGAATTTGAGATACTTTTGCCACTTGAATGATCTCTTTTTTTGTCGCCAGCGGATTTCCAAATGCAATATTTTCTCCGATACTCCTTGAGAAAAGAAATGTTTCTTGATCACAAAAACCTATTTTTTTTCGTATTGATTCTAATTTCAAATTCCGAACATCTAACCCATCTATTTTTACTACCCCTTCCGTAACATCGTAGAACCTCGGGATCAAATTGATCAATGAACTCTTCCCAGAACCAGTACCACCCAAGAGGGCTATAGTGCTTCCCGCGGGTATTAATAATGTAATCTCTTCTAATACAGGCTCTTCCTTATAACCAAAACTCACATCTTCAAATTTAATTTCACCTTTTCCATCATCTGGAAGGTTGATCGCACTTGGATCGTCCATTATTACGGGAATGCTTTCAATTACCTGAAAAATCCTTGCTCCAAGTGCCTGGCCTTGTCCTAACACAACACCAAGGCGGGTTATATGATTAATTGGCACAAAGAGACGTCCGGAGAGCATAATAGATGCGATAAGAAGCCCTGCTGTCATCTCGTTATTCATGACTAAGGTTCCTCCTAACAATATTACGATTGAAACTAAAATTCCTCCAATTAAAAGCATTTGAGGCCAAATTGCTGCCTCATACTTATGTGCTTTAATCATATAATCTCGGTATTGAGAATTATCTCTATCAAATCTTATAAGATCTTTTTTTCTCGCGTCAAATACTCGTGAAACAATGGCTCCTGCGATATTTTCTTGAAGTACTTTGTTAAGCATGCCAATTTGTTTTCGAGCATCAAAATATAATGGCCAGAACTTTTTCTTAAAATTCCTTGTCGTAAACCACATTATCGGTAGAAAAAGTACACAGATGATTCCTATTAATAAATTAATACTAAATAACAGTGATAATAGTACAGTAAATTCGGATATCATTAACGTACCATTAATGGGTATTGCAAAGAAGAAATCTGCAACTATCCCTATGTCAGAGGTTGACCTGGAAATGATTTCGCCTGTACTATGCTCTCCAAAATATTTATGAGATTGTCTTTGAAGTGAGTCAAATACTTCTTCCCGGAGTTTTTTAAATATACCTTGATGTAAATTCCCTACAAAAAAAAACGCAAAACCTTGGGCAAGGAATCCAGATAATGCTATAAAGATGAGAAGTAATAAGTATAACAAAAC
This sequence comes from Promethearchaeota archaeon, assembly GCA_016839705.1. Lineage (GTDB taxonomy): Archaea > Asgardarchaeota > Lokiarchaeia > Sigyniarchaeales > SOKP01 > Loki-b32. The sequence goes on from JAEOTR010000048.1 coordinate 21,132, forward strand.
CTTTGTGCTAGCCATTTCAAGATTTTCCAGGCTAGCGTATATGACATCGAATGCGAGACCTGTAATATATGGTGTAATTGACCATACAAGCCCCCAAATAGCTGTACATGATATTGTTAAAAGTAGGGTGCGCTTATTTAATGAAAAATGTCCGAATAATTTTCGAATAGTACTTTTTTCTCTACTATTATTTTTTACTTTTCTCACCCTCTGTAAAGTTCAATTCTGAAGTGTACTATTTTTATTGCAGTGAAAGTAAGGTAAAATTTGGAAGTATTTTACATTTTATAATGGATCTATTAAGTAATATACTAGAACTACCAAATATTTAAATTTTTACATTTTTCCTTCGAGAGTGCATAGTTCCTTTATCATAGAACCGAAAACTTTAAATATTATTCGTCCCTATATTAAATTAAGGAAGTAATTTTATGTTTTATAACTAGCTGTTCTTATTCTCTTACCTTTTTAATCTCATTTGTTTCGTTTAAATTTCTTATTTAATTTAGATCTCAACTCTTAGGGAGTGTTCTATCAACGACATTATAAATTTCACGAATAGTATCATTTAAAAGGATGACACCAATCACCTAAGAAATAATAGAAAAATAAAAAATTAATAAAATAATATTTATAATTAGGTTTTCTTCAAACCTTGAGTTTCTCGCCCAGTTCTAAAGCCCACGCTTTAACTTTTTCAGTATTAGTATAATCAAAATTAGAATATCTACCACCAAAGGCTTCGGTTGCTACGGGATGAATATGGGGATGTTTCGCTAGTTTCTTGTTGATAAACTTTGAAATAGCCTCATCATAACTCTCAGGAACTCCTGCCATTCCGGAGGATAGGAAAATAGCCACTTTTTTGTTATCAAAGTTTTTTTTTAAAAATTTCTTAGCTTTCCCATACCACATTCCCATTCTAATTCCGCTACCAATGATTATATTATCATACTGAGAAAGATCGGGTTTAGAATTCTTTTTAAGATTAACCAAATCTACGTCAAATCCATGTTGTTCTTGTAAAATTTGTTTTATAATCTCAGCGTTCTCTTCTGTTACACCTGATTTGGTTACGTAGGCTATAAGAGTTTTATTCCCATTCAAATAATATCACCAATTTTGTTAAATTAAAAAATCAATATTAATCAATAGGAGTCCAATTTCCCATAACTCAACATTTTACAATATTTAAGAATATTTGCTAAATTGGGATCGAAATTATATACAAAAGTATCAAAATACATTTTGAATCATCATAAAATCAAAATTTCAATAGGAGGTATTGTAAATGGAAAAAGAGAGAATGTTTAAAATTTTAATCGGTTTGAAGATTACTATAATAGTAATAGCCTTAATTTTAGTAATATTAAATATTAATGTCATTTCTGTTATTCATGCTCGGGAGAGTGAATCCTTACCTGTCATAAAGTATGAAACATATACCTCAATGGAGTTATCATTATTCTATTTTATAATAATATTGGCAGCAATTAATATTATCTTAATAATTTTTAAACGCTTTGAACAGATAAGACCTTATTTTTTTGCGTTAACACCAATAATCTTGATTATTTTACTTATTTTCTTAAACCTAAATCCTCATTCAATAATAATTAATCCTACAGGATGGCCACCAACCCAATTAGATGTTTTAGAAATTGGGGCAATCTTTGCAATTATTCTACAAATCTTTCTAGCGATTGATTCGATTGTAATGCTTTATAGAGAAGGCTTCTTGAAAAAATATTTTTATTTCATAGTAATATTGATTGCAGCATTTTTATTGAGTGATCTTATACATGAGGGTGGTCATGCTTTTTTTATTTTAATTTCTGGTGGGAATATAACTCAATTTTATCCATTTCCTGTTATAATGGGCGGAGAGTTCAATGCAGGTTTTGTTAGTTATAGTAATGTCCCTTCAAGTTTTGTACCTTTAGTTTTGCTAGGAGGTGAAATTTTTCAATGGCTTACATTGGGGATTGTTACAGGGATTCTATATTTACGCAAACCAAAAAAACCCCTGAAGTTCTTATTAGCAATTTTACTAATTCTATCAATATTGGATTTTCCGTTATATGCTATAAATAATTCTATGGGCTTTCCACATTGGTTTTTAATCGGTAGCACAAATGGAGATATAATCATGTTTTCAGCTTTAACTGAATTTCCATTATTGATATTATTAATTGTAGCTGTTATTCAATTGATTTTAGGAGTATTACTTCTTTATTATTTAATATATAAACAAAGGAATCACTTTTTTGATTAAATTACTCTACTCTTCTATAAAATTCAGTTTAATCATCAAAAATTTTATTCTTCATAGAGCTTTATATCTTCCAAGATATTTCCTATCTTAGAAAAAACACCTGTTATTAAGCTTAATTCTTTTCTCGACATAATTGCTCGTTCAAAAACATTTCTAAATGCAAAATATACGTTTTCTTTCTTATGGTTTCTAATTTTTAATTTCTCAATTAGTTTTTCAACAATTTTTAAAAGAATCTGGCGATTTTCTCGGTTTGCTAACAAGACTGGATTTTTTCCTCTTCCTATGTTTACCATATTTACTTTCTTAAATATTTCATATAAAATAATACCACAAGCATGAGATATATTTAGTGTTGGGTATGAAGATCCAGTGGGTATCCTTAGAATTATATCGGCAAGACTGATCTCCTCGTTATCCAACCCCCGAGATTCTCTTCCAAATAAAATAGCAACTTGTAAAGGTCTTGTGGAAGATGGAAAAGTAAAGTTTTCAGGAAAAATAGCTAATCTTTGGATATTAGAAAATCTCTTTCCTTTAGAAGTTGTAGCAAGAATTATGTCAAAATCTTTAAGGTAGTTCTTAAGTTTATTAACATGATTGTTCTGTTCCTTTAGTTCTATTACATCTGCATTCAACAGAATATCTTTTCCATGCATCGCAAATCCATGAGTTCTATGAATGAATATATTCTCTGATCTCTCAATAGGATTGAAGATCACAAGCTTTTCAAAATCAAAATTAGCCATAACCCGGGCTATGGATCCTATATTGGCAGCATGTTCAGGACGAATCAAAATAACTGTGAAATCTAAGTTTTTAAACTCATCAGCTCTTTGCGTTTCTTGATATAATTCCAAATCTCGTTTAAATTTCTTTTTGTTCGACATAGTTTTACCCTTTTTCCATTATATAGATAGAATTTCAATTTAAATAAATAAAGATATAGGTAAAATATTTATTTAAGTTTAAAGTTTTAAATGAAAGAAAAAATAAAAAAGGAAGTTATGAAGTGTATTGAAAAACTTACTTAAGCGGGGAATATGGGAGTGTATAAATAGCAACTATTCTTTCTTTAATAGCATTATCTCGAAGGTCTCGAACCCATTGTGAAGCTTGAGTAAAAGGTCTATAAGCCATATTTTCAGTCTTCCAAAGTATATCACCCTTCCATAAATCGATTACTTCATTTGGATTTCCTGCAATTGGGCGCCAACAGGCGATAATCGGAATCGTTTTATATCCTGAAGCTACCCCTTCAAGAAAGATAGGCATTCTACCTGGATTCACGTTAAGAATCGCCATGCTATAAGCTTTAAGAGGGTTTTTCTGACTATCCTCAATTGCTTTATGTAAGATCTCTGGAGGTACTGCACCTGTTGGCTCAAGTAGGCGAGTTCGACGTTCAGGAGCAAAAACCTCCAATTGAGCCATATACTCACCCCATCTTTTATCTTGACTAGCATTAATCCGAAAATTCTTCAAGGCTTGCATATCATCAAATTCAATAATTTGGATTGTTTGAAATGCCCATTCATAATACCCATTCCAAGCAGCTACTAAACGTGCTCCAAGATCCTTACATGTAGGCACCAGCAATTCTTGAGCGATCTTAATATACTCGTCCCGAATATCAGGACTCGCCGGTGTAATATTTAAAGTTTGTTCTAAATAAATCATCTTTCAAATCTACCTTTACTTTAAGAAATTAAAAAGTATATAATTATATCTGATTCAAAGAAAGGTGATTATTAAAGTTTCTATAGATTTCATTTTTAAAAAATTAAAGGATAATCTTAAATAAAGAACAATTGAGATATTAGTTAAATAAAACTATTTTAATGCAGAATATGGGAGAGGGAATATTTGTACTAAACGCTCTTTTGGTGCCAATTCTCGAAGCCTTCGAAACCATTCTTTCAACCCTTCAATAGCAGGTTCATATTCTTTTGGTATTAAAGATCCTTTCCATAAATCATTTACTTCATTTGGATTTCCAGCAATTGGACGCCAACTGGCAATAACAGGTTCATTTTTTGACAAATTTTTAACAAATTCAACAAATTCAGGCATTTTATTTGGAGTAACCTCAAGGGTTGCGAAACTATAAACCTTTAATGCTGTCTCCTGACTTTCCTCGATTGCTTTGTGGAGTGTTGCAGGCGGAATTGCCCCTATTGGCTCAAATAATCGAGAGCGACGTTCCGGAGCGAATATTTCTAATTGTGTGATATATTCACCCCATTGCTGATCTTTATTAGATTTAATTCGGAATTCTTTTAAGGCTTCGAAATCACTAAATTCAAAAACATGATTAACCTGATAGTACCATTCATAAGTACTAAACCAGGCAACTACCATTCGTACTCCTAAACGCTCACATACAGGTATTAATAGATTTTGACCAACCTCTACAAAAAAATCGAGAGTTTCTGGAGTAGCCGGTGTCAAATTCAAAATTTCTTGTAGGTAAATCATAATTCAAATCACGTTCTATTTTAATAGTCTAATTCTTTACAGCCATTTTAATATTAAGGATTTTATAGTAATTGAAAGATATAAATATCTTTAGTATCATTAAATAGTTAAATCAAATGGGAATTAATTAAATGCCAGTATATAGAAATATCGGCGAATTTCTCGAGTTTATTAATATTAGTAATGATGAGTTCACTATATTCGAATGGAAACCACCCAAATCTTTTAGAAGATTTGATCTAGATTTAAATATTGTTAAAGAAAATCCTCTTAGTGATATTTTTTTCCATAAAGACAAGGGTAATATGAAGATTGTTCACATTAGGAATAATAACCTTATATATACTGTTGGAGCTAGTATAAAAGTACAATTCCAATTATTAGAAGCTTTATTGGAGCATGTAAGTTTTAAATTCCACGAAACTTACGATATAGATGTTATTTTATCCTACAGCAACTTTAATCCTAATATTTTTAATAATTTTAAAGAAATGATTGAAGATATTATAAAAAATTTTGCCGATTTAGATCTAGTCAAGAGAATCCAAGTTGAGTGTAGGGTTTGTCGAACTGTTCTTCCATTATTTGTAAAAAGGAGTTTTATTCAAAACGCAGAATCTTATCCCGTTCCTATTGTATATGTTCATGAGGGTCACGCTATACTATGTTTTATCGATCAAAATTTTCAACACCGTGGCGTAGAGCTTGTGAATATAACAGGATAATAATAAACTAGATAATTTCCGGAGAAAATTGGCCTAAATCTAGCTTAAATGTCAAACACTTTGTAGTTTTATTATTTTAATTATAAAAAAGTAGAATCTATCATAAAGATAAGAAACAAATATAAAATTCATACTCTTTTTAATTATTATGGAAGAAGATCAGAAATCTGAGGATGGCCCTTTTTTTGAAGATATTATAAAAAAAACCAAAACAGGAATAACTTTTCCAAGAAATCTCAGAGAATTATTATTTGAGGAAGACTCGGAAGTCTTTTTTAAAATTGTTGTTCCTCCCGAAAAAGATAGAATAATTTTAGAATTTTTAAGCGAAGAACAAGTAAAAGAGCTTTCTAAAGAATTAAAAACTAGAAAACCAAAGACTGAAAAAGTCCCAAGAGCACAAAAAGAAGCTAAGCAAAAAAAACCTGCCCAAGTTAGTCCTGCATGGGGGGAGTATTTTATATATGATTTTGAGGCTAAGAATAAGATTTTACCTATATTAGAATCAGCATTTTACAAATTTGCTGAAACTCCTGTCAATTTAGAGGATGCTATGGGAAGAGTCAAATATGCTCTAGTTTCTTTTCTTAGTTCAACAAAAACTGAAAACGCAAAATTATATTTTTCTGTAGAAAAGTTCTTGATTGATGTAATTGATAAATTTAACCAGCCCAATTTATTAGATTGGATTTTTGAGAAGATTATTCCCAACATTGATAGTAAGTTTCTTTATGAACAAGCTTTATTAGCACTGGTGGAAGCTAGCTTGAAATTTAGGAGATGGGAAAAAGCAGAATTATATATTTTCTATGTCTTAAAAAATATTGATAATTATTCGAAATCAGAAATGTATAATATTATGAATTCTTTTAAAATGCTTGTTAAAAGTGTAAAATGGTCTGAAAGAACAGATAAAATCGATGTTCTACTTAAGGAGAAATTGATGGAGTATGAAGCAGGACTGGAAGAAATTAGTTATAAGATTCAAATTATTGAATTTTTTGAAGATTTGCAATACATAGAATTAGCATATGAACGAGCAAAAAATATCCAATTGAACTTACCTCCAGATAGTATAAAACTTGAGGATGTCCGAAAGTTAGTTAGAAGGCTACACACAACACCCATAGGAGAGAATAAACCACAGTCAAGTATTGATTTCGATTTAGAAGATGAAAGTAAGGAAAATTAATTATTCATCACTTTCTTTATCCTTCTTCTTATCGTTTAATTCTCTTAATTCATCATCGACTCTTTTAGCTTCCTCTTCTAAAATTTTTTGTTCCTTCTGTTTAATAACCTTTTGTTTTATTTCTAGTTCTACTTGAGATAATTCTTTTTCCTTTTCAATTAACTCTTCTTTAATTTTTAGTGTCTTTTCTTTTTCTATAATTTCTCTTTCTTCCAGTTCTTTTTCTTTCTCTTCTAATTCGAGTTTTTTCTTTTTAATTTCCAAATCTTTTTTCTGTAATTCTAATTCTTTATCTAAAATTTCAGAAGCTTCTTTCTTTAACTTCTTTGGTACTTTTTTCTTTGGGACCTTCTCTATTAATATTTCCTCTTCGGTTAGTTTTGTCTCCTCTTCAAGAAGTTCCTCCTTTAATTTTAATACTTTTTCTTTCTCCAAGATAGTTTTTTCCTCTAATTTCTTTTCTTTTTCTTCCAGCTCCAACTTTTTCTTTTTGATCTCTAACTCTTTTTTTTTTAATTCTAATTCTTTATCTGTAAGTTCAGATTCTTCTTTCTCTAAATCAGATTCCTTTTTCTCTTCTGTAGCTTCTACAATTTCCTCAATTTTATCAATCGTTACAAAAGATTTTATAATATCATCCACAGAATTCTTTAGTTCATCAATTTCTAAATATTGCGAATTCTCTTTAACAAAATCAGTCAAAATTTTTGTCACTATTGAGTGAGATTTATTTCCTATTGCTTTTAAAGTCTGGATTGCCTTTTCTACAACAAAATCTTTCTCATCTATCAATTTTTGTGCGATACTCCTAATTAAAGACTCATTATCAATAGCAATATCTCCTCCGGCCATATAGATTAAAAGTTGTAAATCTGCTTCTCGTACATTTGGGTCATCCGAGTTTAGTAAATCCTCACTATACGGGAGAAATAGATCATACTCATTTTCACACATTGTTTTTAATAATAACAGAAAAGTATATCTCAATACTGAATCTTTTTTCGAAAGGTTTTCCAAGAGTGACGGAATATCGATCACAAGATTTTCAATTAAAAACCTCAATACAATTCTTCCACCATGAAGCGATAATAGCAGTTCAATTATATTTTCTAGCCGGTCTATATAATTTTCATCAGTAGAGTCGCCAAGATAGAGGGCTATTAATTTAACGGCATCATCAATTCTACTATCTTTTACAAATTCTTTTATTGAATTAATTTCTATAAGTTCTTTTTCATTTTCTTCCATTTTCATCACATTTTTTCCAAATCATTCAACCCAAATTATATAAAAGTCACTATAAATCCGGATTATAAAATCTAATATTCGTCTTAAATCCCTAAACCTAAGGGGTACTCTTTTCTCATCTTCAGAATAGTTACTTGTTAGAAGTGAGATAGATAAAGCAATTTCCAAATTTTGATTTTTATCCATTTGGAGATGAATTTCATCGCAGTACTGAGTTAATGCATTTAAATCTTCCCAAAATGTATTCCAAAAATAGACATCTGCTTTAGAGTCGTTGATTTCAGCTGCCTCACTTTTTACATTTGTTAGAACATCAAAAGGGATTTTTACAGTTATTTCTATATGTTTAGATCCATGTAACCTTAAATTTACTTCGGGAAAATAGATACCTGCATAAAGCTTACATAGACTATACAACATCTCAAGACTAACAATATTTTCGCGATTAGCATTACAAAGAACATAACCTTCATTTAAAAAGATAACATGGATTTTATCTTCGAATTTAAAGAAGAAATAATTTTCGGTTAAAAGATATTTAAAATTTTCATTTCGATTGTTAATTCTATCATCAAAAATCTTCTTAGCTTCTGCCCAATTTTGAAAGGAAATAAACTTGTTTAATTTTCGATAATCTCCATGAAAAAAAATATCTAAAAAATCAACTAAATATAAATAAGCATCATATGGTCTATATACAACTGTTTTACTTCTAAAATGTCTCTCAACTACGCCTTTATGAACACTGTAACAGAATTGTGGTAAATCTTCTATCGTTAAATTATTTTTAATTCTCAATCTAAGTAAGAATCTTCTTGAACACATAGGAGTTAAGGTACACACTATTCTATCGCGCTCACATTCGTCAAAACATAAATTTTTGATTCTTTTATCAAGCAAATCAAGTAATTCTGATTTATCTTTTACCTCAGCTTCACTTTCCAGAAATTTTAAATAGTGTTTTGGTTCTAGGGGCATATTAATGAATTTCTTAATTTCCATTTAGTCTATCTAAATCTAAGAAGAAAAAAATTTGTAATCTAATATTTTTTGTGATTTTTTTAATTAGATAAATTCTAAAGAATTATTAATTAGTATTTCTTCTTCTTTTATTAATGCTAAGGCAAATTCATATCTTTTATAATCGCGAACATATCTTTGTTAAAGATTATGCAAAAGCTTTTGGACAAATGGAATTGAGAAATGTACAAGACACCATAGATAAATATATGGAAATGCCCCAACCCGGCAAAACTATTAACCGGAAAATTTCTTCATTTCAAATTTTCCATAAAGGGATAGGTGAGCTCTATTTTTTAATTGTTACTGACTTAATTGATTCTCTTCAATACATAGAAGAATTAATGGATAAAACTATTGCTATATTTCAAAAATTATTCCCAAATCCTTTAAAGATTAAAGAAACAAGTTCTGAAAAGGATGAATTCTCAAGCTTTCTTAACCAAATTCAAAGAGATTTACATTCCAAAATTTCAATAATTGGTCCTTCTTATGCGGGAAAAACTACACTTTATAATCTATTGAAAAGTGATGATGAAAAAATCTTTATGGATTTTGCAGCCTCAACTACTGTTCAGATTGACGGTTTAGGTTTTGAGCTTTGGAATTTTCGGGTAAAGGATAATTTCTCCACCCTTTGGTCTAAATTTGTCAGAGGTTCAGATCTAATAATTTTACTGTTTAATTTAGCAAATTACAATCTGAAAATAATCAATCATTTTCTAAGTATACATAAACTAGAAAGTAACTATGCTAAATTATTAATAATCGGAAATAAGCGAGAACTAGTAAATGATGGGGATATAAAAAGAATTAAAAATGAAATAAATATCAATGATTTTAAAGAGATTTCCTTAAACTCTCCTGATGCTAAAACTCAGATACTAGAATTTATAAAGGAGGCATTAGGCTTAAAGGAAGGATTACCCCCTAGTTTTGAAGATTCCGTAAAAGAGGCAGAAGGTTTATATAGTATGGGAAACTCCCTTCAAGCTTTAGCAAAATACCGAGAATTAGTTAAATTATGTATCGAATACCAAGATTTTGAACATATCAAACTTTTTGAACAAAAAGTTCTTGATTTAACTGCAAAATTGAAAGAGCAGAAGCAGTTAAGAAAAGAAATTGAGAAAGAAAGAGCTTTTGAAATCCCAAAAGAACTAAAATTTAAAAAGAAAATTAAAGTTAAACCATTACCTACTTCTGCGCTTCCAACGGAAATCTTTAATAAAGAGGCGGTTGAGGAAGAATTACCACCTCCATCCAAGAGATTGACTAGTGAAATGATATCGTTTCAAAAGTTAGAAAGTAAGCCAGCTGGACTACAACTTTTAAAAACTTCAGAAACATCAGCTCTTCTTAAAAAACCGTCTATACCAATAAAAACTGTCAAGGAAAAATCAAAACAATCAGGAGTAAAAATGCCTTTAGAGCTGTTCCCCCCCCATGAAGAACTTAGTAAAGAGATTAAAAAACCTCAAACTGCAGATTTCACTCAAGAATTACAGAAAATGATCTCAGAAAAAGGAAGCTCTCTTAGTTTAGCGTTATGTGAACATTTAATTACTGAATTGGCACAATCTTTAGGAAGAGCAGTTACAATTGATGATGTTAAATTAGCTGCAGAATTTTTTGTAAAGCAAGAACAAATGGCCTAATATCACTATTTATTATTATTGTTTAGTTCAGTAAAAGTTCACAATATAGTTCTTTTAAAAGTATTGAATATTGACTTAATCAATAACAAAACTTTTTTGTTTACAATTAACTAATTTTCTTAAATCTACATTAAACGTTAAAAGAGGTTTTAAAAATGAGTGAAATTAATGAACTTCGAGAGTATTTTGCTGAAATAATGAGATTGAATTATATCTCATCGCTATTGAACTGGGATCAGGAAGTCAACATGATGAATTACAAATCTGTTGATGGGAGATCAAAACAACTATCCTTAATACGTAAGTTAATTCATCGAAGAATTACATCCGAAAAAGTAGGAAAATTAATCAAAGAAGCTGAAAAACTTTCCCTTAACGAAATCGAAAGCGCTATGTTACGCGAAATCACAAGAGAATATAACCTAGAAACTAAATTACCCGAAAAATTAGTTACTGAAATTGCAGAAACTAGTGTATTGGCTGCGAAGGATTGGCAAGAAGCCAGAGCAAAAAGCGATTTTTCTATTTTTGAAAAAATATTAGAAAAAACCGTAGATTTGCAGAAAGAAAGAGCCGAGAGACTTGGTACTCATCCTGATTTATATTCGACTCTAATAGATCTCTATGAACCGGGGGTTACTTATAATTGGATCGCTAATATTTTTAATCCCCTTAGACCAAAACTAATTGATTTTGTTAAAAAGCTAAATTCTTCTTCAGATAAACCTGATGGTTCTATATTCAAAAAGCACTATGATGAAGATAAACAATTTGAACTAAGTAGAAAAATTATTGAAAAATTAAATTTTGATTTTGGTTATGGAAGACAGGATAAGGTAACACATCCATTCACAACTTCGCTTGCTGCTCTGGATGTTAGAATTACAACGAGAACGACCGAACCTTTTCCAGATTGCATTACAAGCACGATCCATGAGTATGGTCACGCTATCTATGAGATGGGAATTAAAAAAGAGCTTCACGATACGATTTTATGTACAGGTACCTCCATGGGAATTCATGAATCTCAATCAAGGATGTGGGAAAATACTGTTGGACGAAGTAAAGAATTTTGGATGTATTGGTATCCAACTTTTCAAGAATACTTCCCCGAAAATTTAAAAAATGTCCCTATGGAAGAATTTCATCGAGCCATTAATATTGTTGAGCCATCTTTTATTAGAGTAAATGCAGATGAAGTAACATACGGTTTGCATATTATCTTAAGATTTGAAATCGAAAAAGATCTTATTGAGGGGAAGATTCAAGTAAATGAACTACCCGAGATATGGAATTCCAAATTTGAGGATTTATTAGGAATAGTTCCTCCAAATTATGCACAAGGAGTCTTACAGGATGTGCACTGGTCCTCTGGATATTTAGGATACTTCCCCACGTATTTTCTTGGAAATTTATATAGCGCACAAATCTATGCAAATGCCTCAGAGAAAATGCCAAATTTACCTGATGATTACAAAAAAGGTGAATTCTCAAATTTATTATCATATTTGAAAGAAAATATTCATCAGCATGGGGCGATCTACAGAGCTAATAATTTAATCAAAAGGGTTACTGGAGAAGACCTGAATTCAAATTACTTTTTAAAATATATTGAAGAGAAATTTACCCCAATTTATAGATTATAATTCATTCCTTTTTTTTCTTTTGTGAAATATTTATTGTATATAGTATTAATAAAAGTAATTTCGCATGTTATTACAAGTAAAAAAGTTCTCAGAAAAACTGTTATTACCATTAGCTCGTAAAATTAAAAGAATCCCTGCTAATTTTTTTACCTCATTAGGATTATTCTTTGCTTTATTAACTTTTTTTGCGTTCCTTTTTCACAATTTAATTTTAATTACGATTTTTTTATTTATTACTGAATTTTTCGATCAACTTGATGGTGTTGTTGCTCGACTTCAAGGACCAACACAATTGGGAGCTTTTTTAGATTCAACATTGGATAGAATCGGAGATTTCTTTATTTTCGCAGGGATTATCCTTGGTGCTTATACTACAATTGAAATAGGCCTTTTAGTTTTGATTGGTGCTTTTTTAACATCCTATAGTAGAGCAAAGATCGAAGCTTTGGGAATTGACAATCTCTATGGGATTGGGTTGATTGAAAGAACAGACCGGGTACCTATCTTATTTTTGGGATCAATTTTTCAATTTTGGTTTCCATCAGCAATTTGGTGGACGATGATAGTTTTGGCTGTAGGAACCATTTTAACCGCAATTCAGAGAATAGTATTTGCATTTAGAAAATTTTCTAATGTTAGGCAAATAGAAGAATCAGACTAATAGCGGGATCAAAATAGAAATTAGGAGAACAAATTTTTCCTAAATCAAAATTTAATTTTTCAAATTCTTATCAGTAATTACTTGGTTAATAATTAATGTTAAAATTATTTGTAAACCTTATTAGTAAATATAATTAATTAAAATTGATATATTTTCGGGGTAATGAAATTATGGTAAATTGTTTAATAGTTGGTCATGGTGCGAGGGAACATGTTATTGGTGAGACTCTTGTTAGAGGAGGCGCTAATTTATTTGCTTTTATGAGTTTCAAAAATGCAGGATTAGAGGATTTGAGCAAAAATATTAAAATTCACTCAGAGACAGACTTTCAAGAAATCCTTAACTTTTCAAGAAAAAATAAGATAGATTTTGCTGTTATTGGACCAGAAGCGCCATTAGTCGTAGGTATTGTAGATGCTTTAGAAAAGGGCGGTATTCCTTGTGTAGGACCTAAAATTGAAGCAGCACAATTAGAAGGCTCAAAGGTATTCATGAGAAGTCTCCTTGAAAAATACAAAATCCCCTCAAACTTGAAAAATAAAATGTTTGATTCTATGGAGGGTGTTGAAAGCTATTTGAAGGATGTGGGTCAAGAAAATATTGTTGTCAAACCAGAAGGCTTAACTGGGGGAAAAGGAGTTAAAGTTTTCGGAGATCACCTTTTTTCAAAAGAGGATATCCTAGAGTATTGCAAAGAGTTATTAGATAACAAAAATAGATTTCTCTTAGAGGAAAGATGTGAGGGAGAAGAATTTACGCTCCAAGCATTTGTTGATGGAAAAGATGTAATTGGGTCACCCTTAGTTCAAGACCATAAAAGAGCATATGAAGATGATAAAGGTCCAAATACAGGCGGAATGGGTTCATACAGTATAGAAGATCACCTTATGCCCTTTATAACGCAAAATGATGTGAATGAGGCTCTTGCAGATATGAAAAAATCAGTAGCTGCAGTAAAAGCTGAAACGGGGACTGAGTATAAAGGATTTTTATATGGACAATTCATGAAAACTGCGGATGGCTTAAAATTGATAGAATTCAATTCTCGTTGGGGCGATCCCGAGGCTATGAATGTGTTACCTCTCCTTAAGGGTAATTTTGTTGAAATTTGTTGGGCAATTATTAATGGAAATTTATCTAAGAATTTTGAATTTGAAAAAAAAGCAACGGTATGTAAATATCTCGCTCCCGAAGGATATCCTGTGAATCCAAAAAGAGACGAACTAATTACTATTGACAAAAAGAAATTAGAAAAGATTGGTGCAAATCACTATTACGCCTCAGTTTATCGAGAAGGAAATAACATATATACTACATCTTCAAGAGCAATAGGGATATTAGGGATTGCTAATTCTCTTGAAGAGGCTGAAAAAATTGCCGAAAAGGGAGTGGGTTGCGTTGAAGGTAAATTATTTCATAGAAAAGATGTTGGAACACGAGAGATTCTACAGAAACGAATAGATCATATGAAAACTCTTCTTAAGTGAGATATAGAACGTATTAGATTTACTTTTCTTTCACAATTACTAATTTTATATTTTATAATAATCAAATTATAATAATGTTGAAATTAAGCTTTACATGAACAATGACTTGGCATGAACAGAATTTTAAATATAATGCTTTAGTAAAAAAACTTTTCCACGATGAAAATTGGCAGCAACGGGCTGAAGCTGCAAGAGAATTAGGAATCATGCAAGAGGGAAGAGTTGTTAATTTACTCTGTCGTGCTTTGAGATCTGAAAAGGATTATCTAGTTGTCAACAAAATTATTGAAGCCCTTGGAAAAATTGGAGATGGTCGAGCAACTTTAAGGATTGTAGAAAAGCTGATTGAAGAATTGGATAAGCCTGAAACAGATAAATTCAGAGTTATTTCCATTTTAGAAGCTTTGAAAGAAATTAAAGATAAACGAGCTTTAGTATATATAGGATTGTTTCTAGAATCGTCCGACGAAACTTTGAAGAATCTTGCAGAAGATATTTTTGATGCCATAGAGCCAGATTGGCGGAACATTGTAAAGAAAGAAAGAAAAGAGAAATCCATCCAAGAAATTTTCAGAACTAAAATCTAAATTAATTTAGATAAGTTAGTCAGTGACTCTGTTTAACAAGCTCTTAATAACATTGTTATAATAGATTTTTAATTTAATTATTGTTAAAGATTTCAATTCAAATCTAATTATTGGTGAATTTAGTGTCAAGGAAGTTGGTATGTTGTTGGGATTTAGAAGGGCCAATAAGTATAATAGATTTTGCTGCGGAGATTGGGAAGCTATTGAGCAATAGGTCCAAATTAAATCTACAAAAATACAACATGGGTGAATTTTTTCAAATGATATCCAACTATGACGATTATCTTATTGAGGTTCCTGGCGTCAAAGAGCAATTGAATATTCCAGAATATCAACCCGGAGATACTCTTAGATTAATGGCACCATTGTATGCAACTACCTATACCGATAAAGAATTAATTGATTTAGCTAAAAATAATCGTGGGTTATTGCCAGGATGCAAGGAATTAATGAGGAGATTACATGATGAATGGGATATTTTTGTTATATCAACGAGTTACACACATTTTGCTAATATTGTCACAGCCGCATTAGGGATCTTTAAAGACCATGTTTATTGTACTGAATTAAATATTCAAGAAATGAAAATGGGACTTTCTAATATTGAAAAAGATGTAGAAATTCTTCTAAAACAAATATTTCAAAAATATCTGAAAAATAATAAAGAATTGAGTATTGTGATTGAAGATCTAAATAACTTTTTCTGGAAAGAAGAACAATCAGATTATATAAAAGTTATGAACCAGGTGAAGGTTAGAGGTGGAAGAAGGAAAGAAATTGCGGTAGAGGATATATCAGAAAGAACAGGAGTATCGATTTCACAAATGATTGCTATAGGTGATTCAATCACGGATATAGATATGCTTCAAAGATTAAGTAATGAAAAAGGAATTGCCATTTCATTCAACGGAAATAGATTTAGCTTAAAAAGAGCAAATCTTGCAGCAACCACTCCTAATAGTCTAGGTATATTACCAATATTTCAATCACACTACGACATCACCAATTTTTTAGAGGAATGGGAATCAAATTTTGAAAGTTTTCGAAATAATCCAAAGAACATACCTAAAGGTCTGATTTCACGGGAAAGCAAAGAATTTTGCGTTAAATATAATTTTCTACCTGAATTTGATAATCTAACCAATAAAGATGAAAAACAATTAGCTGAAATTATTTCAAAGCAAGAGACGATGAGAAAAAAAGTACGAGGATGGGCAGGGACTTTCGGATAAATTGATTGAGTTGATCAATTAAGGAAAAAATTCTAAAATTATTCATTTATAGGAACAAATATATTTTTTATTCCTCTAATTTTACATAAAGATAGAATTATTTTACACCCTTTTATGAGGTAATCTTCAAAATGGCAAGTATTGTTAAGAATATCAATAAAATAAATCAACTTATTTCCGAAAATATCGAAGATATGATTTTCATATGTAATGAAAATATTGAATGTGAATACCACAATAATAAAGAATTGCAATATAGAAAGCATTTAATTGATTTTCTACATCCCAGTGACTCGAAACTAGTAGGTAACTTTATAAGAAATGTCTTTAAAATTGGATATGACAGAGAAGAATTTAGGATAGCAGGTGATAATAACCTTTTCAAATGGTATGATATTAAGGGGAAAAGATTTGTTGACGATCAAAACAATAAAAAAGTTATTCTGATTTGTAGAGAAATCAGCAAGTTAAAAAAACTAGAAAAAGATATTAAAGATAGTCAAATCAGATACGCTCAATTAGCAGATACTTTACCTGAAATTAATTATTGGAAACTTCTTCAATCTAAGGATAGTTTTACTGCTGTTCAAAAAGCTAGGGAAATGTTAGAAGTAATAATTAACAATATTCCTCAATTAATTTATTGGAAAGACATAAAGTTGAAATATTTAGGGTGTAATGCCAATTTTGCAGGAATAAATGGCTTGATTAATTCTTCTTCAATAATAGGTCGATCTGACGATGATTTAAAATGGGAAATAGACAAGATCGCTTATATCCAAGAATGTGAACACAATGTAATAAAGAATAATGAGCCGGAATATAATGTCATTGAGCTTTTAAAAACAGTTGATGGAAAACAAGCTTGGTATGAGATAAACAGAGTACCTCTACATAATATGAGTGGAAAGGTAGTAGGAATTCTTGTCACTTATGAGGATATCACAATTAGGAAGTTTTCTGAGCAAAAATTAAAAGAATCTGAAGAAAAATATAGAACTATATTCAACTCAAGTCCCGACTACATCTTCATAACCGATGTTGAGGGAAATATATTAGACATGAACTTAGCATTATTAGATAGAATTGGGATGACATTAGAGGAGGTTCATGGAACGAATTTTGCGCAATTTTATGCTGGTGACAATCTTGACGAATTATTATTGGCCCGGGATGAAATTGGAGCAGGAAAAGAAATTAAGGGATCTGAAGTTAAAGCCAGAGCCAAAACAGGAGAGATTTTTGAATATGAAGTAAATTCCGTACCAATTAAGGAAAATGGAAGAGTAGTAAAAGTTATTAATTTAGCCAGAGACGTTACCGATAAAAAAATTGCTGAAAAAAAATTGCAGAAATCGCAAGAAGATTTACGAGTTTTGAATAAGGAATTAGAACAAAAAATTAAAGAAAGAACTAAAGATTTAATAGAATCTGAAAGACAATATCGCACAACCATTGATTTCTTGGGAGATCCTTTACATGTTGTAGACAGAGATCTAAGAATAATTTTGGTAAATCAACCATTCAAGAGATGGCTAAATGAACTAAATATTGAAGCCGAAATACTTAGAAAGAAAATTCCTGAGATTTTTCCATTTTTACCCCCTAAAATATATGATGAATACGCGAAAGTATTTGATACTGGTAGTCCTCTTATTACAATGGAATCTACTTCGGTACAAGAACGTAATTTGATCACAGAAACTCGAAAAATTCCGATTTTTAGTGAAGGAAGGGTTGAACAGGTAATTACAATAATTAGAGATGTCACTGAGAGTAGGGAAATGGAACATCAATTAAAAGAATCTGAGGAAAAGTATAGAAACATGGTAAATTACTTAGATCTAGGATTTTATAAAGGGGAATACAGAGGTAAGCTTCTAATGCATAATCAAGCATTTAATGAAATGTTAGGACTTAGACCAAATGAGAGTATCGTTGGTTTAGAATCATCTCAATTTTTTGTTAATCCAGAAGTGCAAAATAAATATTATTCAGAATTAGATGAAAAAGGAATTGTGAAACACTTCATTGCCCAAATTAAGAACTTTAATGAGGAAATTATCGTTGTAGATTTGAATGCTCATGTAATATATGATTCAGATGGAAAACCTATGGAAATTGAGGGTACATTTGCAGATATTACTGAAAAATTCAAATTGCAGCAAGATCTATTGGAATCTGAGAAAAAATTAAGAGAAAAAAATATTGAATTAATGAAGTTGGATGAAATTAAAAATGATTTTATAACAATGGCTGCACATGAATTAAAAACACCATTAATCTCAATCTCAGGATATACTGATTATATATTAATAAAACATCGGAGTTATTTAACCCCTGAAATTACAGAAGATTTGAAGACTGTTCAAAGAAATGTCACTAGACTTGAGGTTTTAATGGACCAGTTATTAGAGGTCATGAAGATTGATGAAAATAAATTAAAACTCCAGAAACAAAAAGTTAACATCACAAAGATAATTAATGATTGTCTAGATGAATTAAGCTATTTGATTAATGAAAAAAATCTTGAGGTAATATTAAATATCAATCATGAAATAATACTAAGCGTTGACCCAACTCGAATTTTCACTGTTTTTACAAATTTAATCTCTAACGCTATTAAATTTACACCAGATTATGGATGGATTGAAATTTCGAGTAAAAAAGCTGATAAGGAGTATGTCTTTGAAGTAAAAGATAATGGAATAGGATTGGCTGAAGATGAAATATCTCGATTATTTATAAAATTCGAAAGGATTAAACAACCAAATCTTAATGAAAGCGTTACTATAAATGATAGCGGAACGGGTTTAGGTTTATATATCACTAAAGGAATTGTTAATTTACATAAGGGGGAGATTCGAGCAAGTTCTGATGGATTAGATAAAGGAGCTACATTTACCTTTACTTTGCCAATTTAAAAATATTTCATTCGAGCGAATAATATACCAATATAGTAATTTGGATATTTTTTCTTTAATAACAAACAGAAATTTATTTATCTGTTATAATTTATTATTTGAATTTCGGAACATATCATACAGTCATTATGTCAACATTAATAATAGCTGAGAAAAATAAAGCAGCAGAGGCTATAGCAAAAGCAATTGGGACAGTTAAAGTAATAAATAAAACCAAATCGTTAAAGATCTACTCAATTCCATCAAAAAATATATATGTAGTTCCGTTACGTGGTCATCTTCTCGAATATAGAAATACGGATGCGTATAAAAGTTGGACAAAATCAAATCCTAGAGAAATTATCACTAATTCTAATGCAATTGAAAAAGTCCCTGTAAGTTATGCACCTCCCTATATTAGTGCTTTAAAAGAATATTCTAAAATTTCGGATCATTGCATTATTGGAACTGATGCTGACATTGAAGGATGTAACATTGGGTTTTTTGACGCTCTCCCTTATGTTAAGAACATAAACCCAAATATAAAAATCTCACAAATGTGGCTTAGTTCACTCCAACCTAACGAAATTAACACTAAATTCAAAAATTTAATAACCCCAAAATACAGTTGGGGTGAATCAGGTGAGGCAAGAGCAATTATTGATGCGATTATTGGTTTTTCTGCTACTAGAGAAGTCACCAATACTCTTCGTCTTTTATTAAATAAATTTGGCGTTAAGTTTACTTCAATTGGTAGAGTTCAGACCAGTCTTCTCTATTTAATCTATTTGAAAGAAAAAGATACCGAGAACTTTGTCCCAGAACTCTATTTTTTAATAGATGCGGTTTTACATCATCAAAATGGGACATTTAAAGCACATCATTTATCAAATCCTTTTAAACATAATTTTGAATCCAAGGCACGACAAATTTTTCAAAAAATTCAAAAGGAAAAAATTGCTAAAGTTGTGGATATATCTAAAAAACCTAGAAAAAGAAAACCACCGAGTCCTTTAAATACGTCAAAAGCACTAATCCTTCTGACTAAAAATTTAAAAATTCCCGCAAATTTTGCCTTGAAAACTATGAATGCGTTATACCTTAATAAAATAATATCCTACCCTCGGACAGATAGTGATGTCTACACACCAGAATTCAATCATACAGATATTTTAGATAAATTCACATCTCATTCTCAATTTGGCTCATATAGTATTAGTTTAATTAGAAATAAGAGAAAAACACCCACTAAGGGAAAAAAAGATGCAGGGGACCATCCACCAATTACTCCTCTTGAGAGTGTAGAAGAAAATAGTACAAAATTTGAAAATGAATTACAGAAAAAAGTATATAATCTACTTGCACGACATTACTTAGCCTTATTTGGTGAAGACGCAACTGAGTCTACTCAAGTTTTAAATCTTCTTATTAAGGATGAAGCTTTTAAAGCTCAGCGAGTTTCATTAATCATAAAAGGATTTTTAGAAATTGCTCCGTTTCTCACACCCAAATATGAAGAAGAAATACAAATTTCGAGAAATGAATTACCAATAGAAGAAATTACCTTCAACCAAAAAGAAACCACACCACCCCCAAGATTCAATGATACATCCTTACTAAAATTGATGGAAAAAAATCATCTTGGAACAAAATCCACACGACCTCAAATAATTTACCTATTACAAAAGCGACAAGTGATAAAAAGAGTTAAATATCAATATTTAATAACAGATTTGGGTAAATTTATTATCGAAAGTTTGATTTCAATATGGTTACCCTTCCTTAAACCTGATTTTACAAAAATGATTGAAGAAAAGCTCGAAGATATTAAAGAAATGAGAGAAAAAATGCACAACGTTGTGGATGAAATAAGAATAGAGTTTTTGAAACTATTCGACAAGTTTCTAGCCAAAAAACAAGAGTTAACTTCGAAAGCTAATAATTATAAAATGAACTTCACGATACCTCTGACATCAACCAATTGTCCATTTTGCCATACTAACCCTATGAAATTTATTAATTTAAAAGCTAAAAGATTTCTAGTGTGCTCAGATGAAAGTTGTAAAAAATTTTTATCATTACCCAAGAAAGGAAAATTAGAATTATTAGATTCTGTTTGCTCGATTTGTAATTTCAATATTTTTAAAATATCCCTTCAGAAAAATCAAAAATTTTATACCTATTATCTGTGCCCTAAATGTTGGAATGATGGGTTTCAAGATAATCCTGAAAAAGGAAAAGGTTTCTGTTCTAACTGTAAAGACTTCAAAATTTCTAAAGATCAATGTATAAAAAAGTAATAATTAGTATAGAATAACCTTTTGATTTCTTTACGATTTCATTCTCCTAAAAGAATTTCTTAACATCAAACCGATAAGCTGCTCTTGTTAAGCCAACATAATTGTCCGTAATCTTGTAAAACAGTTTTTCATTAACAAGTTTTTTCTGTAAATAGTTATTTTTAATCAAATGATTTAAAGAATTAATCATGGTTCCTAACGTAACCGCGCCAACAAATCCATGTTGTTTCTTGGTAACCCTAATTAATTCAAGTTCAGAATGCCATTGTCCATCAAGAAGAGCCCTTAAAATATCATTCTTAATAGGGGTTTTTATATCTTTAATTTTATTGAACAAAACTGAATATATAGGATTATAATATCTTTCCTGCTCTTTTTCTTCCATTCTTCAATATCACTTTGCAAAACGCTTCTAATGTGATTTTATACTTAACCTTATTATTTAACTAAATGTAATATCGCTGTAATACCTAATTTTTGTCTTAATATTGTAATAATGTTTTTTTATCTTGTATGTTATGATTAACTCATAACATTTTGTACATAATATCGCTGTAATACTGATGAATGTGGTATCTAAAGTAAATTAGGTGGAATCCCCTCATCAAAATATTTTACACGGGATATCCAGTTTTCTGAAAATTCCGGGATCTTTGCTAATATAGAACCTCCAATCCATACAGAAAAAGTTCTCTCTTGAGGAGCAATAATTCTTACGCTCTGGTTTTTTTTCTTCCTCCTGGCTAATTCAAGTTCTAATTCCTGATACATTCTTGATTTTAAATTAGGAAACATTGAAGAACCACCACTTAAAAAAATATTATTTAATAATTCTGGTCGAATATCCAAATCACAAGCTTCTATTACATCCAAAATTGCCACCGGTAGGGAATCCTCCTCTAATTCAGGAGATGGATTAAATAAAAGCTCTGGAACTATAAACCGTTCATTATGCAATGAGATTGTTGAACCATCTGGTAAAGAATAGTCTTTATTATACTGTTCACTTCTTTTCAAATCCTCTTTATAATCTAAAGAAACAAAACAAGCTTTTTCTTTTAAAACTCTTACTAATTCTCTTCGAATAGAAGAATCAACCGACCAGCCAATAGATTCCAAGATTTTTTCCATATAATGAGTCAGTACCCTACCCCCAATTTCTAGAATTCTTACCGCATGATTTAATTTATATCCTTCATAAATGGGTACAATTCTGGTATTGCTATCTCCAATTTCAATAATTAAACCTGTTTGAAATCCCCCTGAATATAAAGTAAGCATCGAATCTAAAACAGGATAAAAATTCATACACTGAAGTCTTCCTAAAAAAAGTTCAAAAATTTTTTCCAAATCCTTACGGGGGAATAAGGGATGGACGGCTAGTAGGACATTAACTAGAGAGGGATCAACTCTTAAATTATAGAAAATATAATCCACAATGTTTTCAAAATGCTTCCAATCAATAATAATCCCTTTTTCTATTGGATGAAAAATCTTATAAAGGCCAATAGATTGGATTTCATCTCCTACATAAAGTTCATCTTCTCGACTTTTAGCAGTTGAATAATCAATGCTTACACTTTGATATTTCGGTTTCCCAACCATCGTTAAGAAAACTTGAGCTGGAGAATCCTCTCCTGCAAATCCTATTTTAGTAGAAAATTGGCCAATATCAATAACAACAGTAAGATTTACCATTCTTCCCTTCGAAAATTGCTTATTATTTAATTTCTAATTAATATTATAATCCTAATTATTTTAATTAGTATTACACTACCAAAACTTTCTAGAAGACCTTTAATATAAAACTCTTTTTTTTCCTATAAAAAATCTTATACTATCAATACGATAAATTTATCTAAAAGTACATTAAAATAATTGATATTTTTCCTTCAAAGGTTTCCCCTCAACTAAATCATAAATAACAAGCGTACTATAATACATGTCCAAAAATGTTAAGATATATATTAAAAGGAGTTTTAAATGATATTACAACAAATGAAATTCTAATTCAAATGAATTAAATAAGTGATTTTAAGTATGGAAAAAAGATACATACCTCTTTTTATAATGCTGGGATTTATTATCATTCTGATTATAACCGCATTTGTCGCTGCTGTTTTTGGCGTTCCGATCATAGCATTAGATCAGTCAGAAATCTCGATCGCATCATTTGATTATTGGTCATTAGGACATTTCCTATGGGGAGTTGGACTTTTCGTTATATTCTTCACATTTGGTTGGATTATCAAAAATTTAACGGATAGCCCAAAAGATCCTATTAATGAACCAGAGGTTAGAAGCTTCATCATATATTGGATAATTATTCTTATTATTGCGGGTCTTTGGGAAGTTGTTGAAAATACAATTCTTCATATGGTTAGTATCAAAGTTAAATTCGACAGTGCGGCAAATATAATAACTGATATAATTACATGGGGCATTGGTGGATGTGTGAGTTGGTATATGACAGATCTAATGTTTTTAAGCGACAAATATCTCAGAGCTTATTACCTCTATGGATTTATGTGCCTCGCAATGGGTATAATCATATTCGTATTCTTTGGTTTTGTTACAACTAATTACTAACCTCATTTTTTTTTCTTTCGTGGTGGATTTCATTTAAAATAGGAAAATTTATTCTTTAGTTACAAGAATGCAATTTTCAGTTTTTTCGAATAAAAAGAATAAGATTTGAAAAGCTTTTCTAATGAGTATGTTATATTTCTGTTGATTTTATTGCTTTGGAAATATAATAGGTTGAACTAGACAGCCCATTCGATGGATTGATTATTCTCCGCGCATAATCTTTTTCAAACGGTTAAGCTCATCGAGCATCTCATCACGAAGAGAGCTTAAACCACCCCCCGTTTGAGGGGCTGCTGCTGCCGGAGGTGCTCCAGGTGTTTGAGGTGGACTAGCTGGAGGTGTGGCTCGTGGACCACTTGGAGGTGCGGCTGGTGGACCACTTGGTCTTTTCGCGAACGCAGGAGTTGCTGTTGGAGGTATAGGTGGTGCACCAGAGCTTGGAGCTTTAGGTGGTGCACCAGAGCTTGGAGCTTTAGGTGGTCCCGATGGAGGTAATTTTGGAGCAGGTGGTAGACTGCCGGCTTTCGGTGGGCCGCTAGGCGGTGCACTCGGTGGCGCACTAGGAGGCCCTGCAGGAGCCTTAGGCGGGCCACCACTAGTAGGAGGTACTGGTGCTGCGGTTAGTGATGCTGGTGCTGTTGTTGGTGCTGCTTGGCTTTCAGCACCCCCACTTAAAAGAGAAAACAAAGTACTAGCTGCTGCAGTTTTGGCGGTCCCCGATGATGAGGCAACAATCTTTTTCGAGGAAGTACTAACAGTTTGGACGTCTTCTCCAACAGTAATTTCCTTTAAGTCTTTTTGGGCTTTTGATAATGACTTGATAAAATCATTAATTCCTTTAACTGTTTCTCCTAAGTCATCAGCGAGGCTAGTTAAGCCTTTTTTCATAAAATTAATAACACGTTCGATCTTTTTTTGTTCTTTTGAAACCACGTCTCACTCAATTCCTCTGATTATGTTGTAATTATGATTATAATTTTTATTATTAGTATTTTAATTATATTAATATCTATATATATAATAGACTTTTTCGTAATTTACTTATTGATATTTTTTTTTAAAATTTTTTTTTATAATTGCATTATAATTGTTTGATTATAAAAAATTATGTAGGTTTCGTATTGAACGTGTGATATTCATAGATAAAAAGAGAAAAAGCGATATTATTCGTAAATGATTTTTTAATCCCTCCTTAAATGATTCTTGAAACTACACAGTTTCCCAATCGTAAAAAAACGTTAATTATTAAAAAACCTAAACTAATAATATTATATAACATATTTCATTAGTAAGTTTAAAAATTTTAAAAAATTCAATCCTCCAAAAATTCTTCAGAATTGAATAAATATAAAATAGGTGTTCAAAATACCAAAACGAGAACTTTTTATTAAGCGGGTCTATGAGATCGTCAATGAGCTTAAAATCCCATTAATTGATGAGAGAGTATATGACAAAGTAAATTTCAATACGGGAGCTTCAATCGCTAACGTAATTTTTAGATTCGAGGAAGATGAGTCAGTAATCCGAGGGTTTCTTGGTCTTGCGGAATATTTTCACACTGTGGTGATCAAGAAAAAAGACGAGTTCTATATTCCGCATGCTTCAATTTTATTTCGTTTGCTGAGCGCATGAGCGCACAAATCATTTTTTTTTTACTTTATTTTATGTTATAGCTCTTTATATTATTTCATTGAAGAAATGTAGAATTTTGATTTGTTAATAATTTCTATTACTTCTGATTCTGGAACATCATACCAATTCTTGTAGGCGTCAGCAACTGCGAACCACATTACATCTCTAATATTTGGGCAAAAAATTTCGTTTACTTTAGTCTTAATATTGTTTATAGTTCTCAAGGGTGCTGTCGGAACCGCAATAAATATCTTAGCAGGATAATATTTTTTAATCATATTAATTGCTGCTAGCATCGTAAAACCTGAAGCTAACCCGTCATCTAGTATAAATATATTTTTGTCCTTAATGTTCTGTATATAGAAATCTTCCAAATTATCCTTCTTTCCATAATATTTTAATCTTTCCTTAATTTCCTTCTTAGTTAACTCGATAGAATTTTGTACTGCTTGCTCTGATAAATTTAGACGCGACAGAAGTTGTTTATTAATTAAAATAGTTCCATCTGTGGTTACTGATCCAAAGCCCGCTTCAGTATTATAAGGGATCTTTATTTTTCGAACAATAAGTATGTCATAATTCAAGTTATAACGAGAACAAAAACCTTCGCTAACTGGTACACCACCATTTGGAATTGAGAAACAAAAACATTTATCTCTATTTTCAACAATAAAGGTATGTAATTGCTTATTTTCTTGTAAAATGAATTCTGCTAGTAATTCCCCCGCTTTAATACGCGACGAGTATTTAACAAATTTCATTCTTGCTCTTACTATAAAATATCAAAAGATCTCATATAAAAATTACAGTTTGAAGACTGTATAAAATTAGATTATCATCTTTATTAATTATTGAATCAATTGTTCAACGTAACTTTAAATATCCGAATTTGAATAATATTTATAACATTATAATTTAATAAAATAAATCCAAAACCTTAATTGAAGGAATTATGAGGAAAAATAAACGTTTAGTTGTTTTATTATTGCCTTTATTTCTATTGCTTCCTTTTAGTAATTATGCCAATGCGCAGACTCCTAGTTATGTTGGTGTTGCCGCAGGAGAACAATATACTTGGAAAGCTAGAATAAATTTTGGGAATGTTGATGAGTTATTAACTAATGCTAGAGACGTTTTAGTTGATTGGAAAGCTAATCTGCCCTCAATTGATTTAGGTGGATTAGAATCAATGACAGTTGAGGATATATATCAAGAAATAGCAGAAGTGTATTTATCTTATGTACTTCCTACTGGTTGGGAAAGTATGAATATAACCGATTTAATTACAGCAACATTTGTGGATTACATTGAGCAATTTAATGCAACCTTTCTTTCAGGGATGATACCCTCTAATTGGCTAACCCTAAACTTTACAGATTTTTACAATCTAGCAGTAGAAGGAATTAATGCTACATTATATACGCCTGGTTGGCATGATAATCCGCTCCCAGAATTATATAAGTTGGCTATTAACGAACTTAACTCTACTATTTTATATGGGCTAATTCCTGCTGGTTGGGAGGCTATGACTATAGAGGACCTTATCGGAACCCTTTTGAAGGCGAATGCTCCTCCATTAGCGGAAAGTTTTGTAGTTAATATGATGATTGATGCAATGTTGTCTTTAGGCATTCCCGCTGACATGTTAGATGATACAATAAGCGATTTGATAGATCAATTAATGGCGATGTTACCTCCTATAAATGCTACTGATTTATTTGATGGAATCTTTTTTGGAATAAATCAAACTATACCTGGTATTGAATCAGAAAATATGACATATGTTCTCGATATGCTTGGTGAAACGGTTAATATGACAATGCCCACCGGATATGGTGCACTTAATATATCCACCTTACTCGAAACAGTAATCGAAAATGATCTTATTGAGATACTTTATCCCCCAGAATTGGCGGGTATGACATATGTAGAATTATTAAATATGTCTTATACCCAAGCTATAGATGCACTTAATACCGTTATAATACCAGAATGGATCAATATGTATACAGGGCTTCAAGGGATGGGGATGACAAGTTATGAAGTAGGATTAAGAGTAAAAATAAATACTATAGGAACGGAGATTGAGGCATACCCTGGTGGTCCAAAAGGTGTCCCTATTACCATGAATTATTCCATTTCCATGGATTTTGAAGAATGGATAGATTTATCGACATTCATCGGTTTACCTGGTGGTTTTAGCCCACTGACGATTTTTTTCGGTTATACAATGTTTTTTCCAGGAACAATTACTTTAAATCCTTATATTGTTGATCCATCTACATATTCATTAACCCAGACAGCATTAACGGATCAAGCAGTCTTTACTGGAGCTTTAATCGTAGCAAATAATTATGATTGGGGGACTGTTCAAACTGATATTATAATGCCAACAACTGGAAATGCTGATGCTATTACAATGTCATCAGCTTGGAATACTAAGGGTGTTCTAAGCAGTGCTTCTGTAAAAGCAGACGGACTGGTAGTCGCATCAATTACATTAGTTGGTGCAGGGGGAGAAATCCCGGGATATGAAACTCTGATTGTTCTGGGTGTCGCCAGCATTGGATTAATCGCAATAATTTACAACATGAAAAGGAAAAAAAAATTAATTAAATAATCCTTTTTTTTTTATATTTTGTTTTATTTTTTTATGTCATTTAAAGATTTAAATTATCAGAATTCTTTTGTACATTATGGAGTTAGAAATAGCAGTATTGTTTATTTTTTTCATTATTCTAATTCTCTGGGAAATCAAGGCTGATTTTGTATTACTAATATTTGGATTTGCTGCCTATTTATTCCTTTTATTCTATATCGGATCATCCGATCCTTTAGGAAGTATTATTTCAATAATAGACTTTCTTATCTTTAATCCATTGGGATTATTATTATTGATAGTTCCCTTAGGATTATTCGGTGTATACAAATATAGTAAAAGAAAAAATAATAATGTCTGAGAATATAATCTCTCCTTAAATTTCAGCTATTTTGTGTAAAATTATTCTAGTTTTTGTATTTTCCTTAAGCCAAGAAGTATTATTAAGAATGAGAATCCTGATGTAATGGCTAAATTAATTAGGAGAATATACATTAGTCCTAAGGAATTATTCATTGTTTCTGGAGCAAATGGTATAAAAATAATAAGTGCTAGAAAAAAAGACACTACCTGTAAAAGAATTACAAAATAGCTGATTAAATAGGCATGTTTACCCCGTTCTTCGAATAAGGGATTAAAGCATTGTACTCCAATTGCTTGTAATTGAATTACAAAACAATATACCATAAAGGTAATAAAAAAGATTAGTGAATAGATTATTTCTAAATGAAATAGTAACGTGAAAATGAATGTAAGGAGGATATTTAAAATCAATATCAAATAAAAAACTTCATAGATATAAGAATAGACAAGTGCTTTTACTCCTCTTGGAGTACTTTTGTATTGGAATACTATTTGTTTGGAATCAATAAAAATATGTAACCCCATTAATACACCAAATAATAACCCCCCAACCCATGATACAATAATTACGACTAATAGTTTAAGGTTTAGAATATCATAACCTGCTAAAGTAGGATTTTCAAGAGAGAAAATTATTATTACGCCAATAACAGAAATTAGTGCCCCGATATAAATTATTTTAAAAAGATTCTCTTTTTTCCTTAAAAATTGCTTAAACTGTGTAGTTATTAATCCTCTCCACTTCTGAGGAGTAATTTTTCTTATTAATTTATAGAATCTTCCTTCTTTTTTATTAATAAAAACCTCATTTTCAGTGTATCCTTCAAGAGTGTAAAACGTATCTGCCTTTTTATACGAAAGATATAGGATTAAAAAAGGAATAATGATGCCTAAAGAAATATTCGCTATAACAAACACATAATTGGATAAAGCATTAAAAAGATTTAAGGATGGGTCAATTCCAAACAAGATTACATTTGAATACCAAAAAGAAGGATATAACATTAACCACATTCTATATACTGGATTAGATAAAATAATATCAAAAAAAAACCGTAACATGTAAAACAACGCAATTACGATAATTGACAATAGGAGCAAGAAAGTCTTACCTAGATCTTTAGCAACTGTACTTTTGGTCATCTTATTTTCAAGCAAATTAGCTAGAATCAACCCAATTAAGAAACTAAAAGCCAGTAGCATAAATAAACTTAAATAAATAACAATATATTGGAAAAAATTCAAAGTTTGTATTTGGTTCAATAAACTGATAATAACAGGTCCAAATCCTAAAATAAGTAAAAAATAAAATATTAACTTTCCTAGAAATTCACCAAGAAAAATATCTCCAGGTTTGATGGGAGACGCTAATAACATCTCGCTATGCCCTATTTCTGCCTTTCTATAAAGGTTATAAAGGGGATATATCAGAATAATTAAAAAAAAGGATGTAAAAAAATATTCTATAAATTTAACTGAAATAGAGACATACTCACTTGGGATATCTTGGGCAATATTAGATATTATTATATCAAATGTACTTGGCCCTAAGTAAAATCCCCAATATAGAAAAATGGCATATATTACTACCATAAATAATGCCCGATTTTTTCGATACCGATACGTCTTTAAACGAATTTCATGTTTTACAATTTTTTTCCAAAGGCTCATTGTGCTTTTTTAAATTTACCGATATGATCTCTTGAATCATAAAAACCTAATATACATATGGATATCAAACCTATTATCGTAAAAACAAAAATTATAAGAAATTCAATATCCCATCCTCTTACTGAAGTAATTAATATTTCTTTTATTACCTCTCCTGAGCCACCTTTAATTTTAACTTTTAATATATGTTCTCCATAAAGCTGACTATCGATATCCCTTTCCCATAATGGATCACTAGCATTAATGTTTATTAATGGTGCCCATTTCGTAATTTGAGTTTCATTATTACTACTATAGAGAGAAAATTCAACGGAATTTATCCCGTTGGGATCCCAAGCTAAAACTCGTATTTTATTTTTACTTTGAATTATGGGAATTTCACTTGAAGGATATGTAATTATCCCTTGTGGCCATTTCCCCACATTTTCTATTGACATTGAGAGCTGGTTGTGATCTAAAGAAATTATTCTATAGGTGCCACCATTTAGGATAAAATTACTTGTAGTAATTGTGAGAAAGTTGTCTTCTTTATGAAAAGAATTAAAGTGTACGTGCCCAGATAAATAGTACGATACATCAAATTCTTCATTTAAATCAAAGAAGGTTTTACCGCTAGAGCTTAAGTTAGAGTTAATTAAGAAGGGTGGAGGATATTTATGAGGATGATGTCCAAAAACAAAAATTCTATTAAAATTTCGATATTTTTCTAATTCCTTCTCATACCAATCTAATTCCGTGGTGTTTAAAAACCCAAATAAAGCAAACTCGTACAGGTTATATAAATTTTTAGCAGTATTAATTCCTATGAATGCATAATTCCCAAATGAAAAAGACTTGTTAAATGAGTATTGTAAAGTATTGTAACTGCTCCCAATCATTGAATAGTTAAGATAATGATTATATCCGGGATCATTTGCGGCATCATGATTCCCAACGAGATCAATGTATATTGATGAATTCATATTATTATCTTTTAAAGCCTTCTCATATAATTTCCATTCTTCTACGTCTTGTTGGGCGCCATTATTAGCATCAACTAAATCTCCAGTATTGTAGATGAAAAGAGGATCAATTGCTTGAAATGTTTCATTCAATAATTGATAAAAAAGAGCGATACTTTCATTCGCAGACCAGATAAACTGAGTGTCTGTGATATGTATAAACCAAAATAGTTCCTGCTCACTATAATCTATACTACCTTGATTTGATGTTTTATATTTGTCAAAACTTGAATTATGGGAATTTTGTGAAATAAAATTAATATCTGAAACAAGATACGGAGATAATATCAAAAATAAATCTATTCCGTTAAATATTAAGATGAAAATTATGATAAATCTTAAATTCTTTTTCTTTTTCATTTTGTGGATTTATTTATATTAAGCAACTTATATCTTAAAGGCTTAATTTGAATTTTGGTATAAATAGTTAATTAATTTTTAAAAATTCTTTGTAGGCTATGTTACAAATAAAAAATTTGGTTGATGAAGAATAATAAAATGAATAAAAAGATATAGTATACATTTTAATCAAAGAAATTACCATAATATAATCCAAAATAGCTTCAATATAATTTTATTAATAATCATCTATGCTTAGAAACTTTATTTATTGAATAAACTTATGTTCCAATTCTAATAAAAAATTTTATAAATTAGGTTTACCTAAATAAATATGTATAATAAATTTTTAATGCATTTCACCATACAATATTATTAAAAATGTTAGAAATGAGTATTTTAAATTCAACAGAATCTGATGAGGATGGCATATGGAGTCTCAAGATTCTAAAGGAAAAATTATCAAGGAAACCTTTCCTTCAGAAATTATTTCTATCGTTGGCGATATCCTCGCAGGAATAATCCTATCCTTTTTAATAATACGTTTTGCTAGTTTTTTAGTTTTAATACTAATGATTCCGGCTCTATTGTCCCTAAGAGGTAATTTGAGTGGTCCGTTCATAGCTCGTACCTCTCGGGACTTAGTTATTGGTGCATTTTCTAAAAGGACTTGGTTCGAAAATGTTCTTGCTACCTATACCCTCGCTCTAATCACCGCAGTTTTTATAGGTATTTTCTCTATTATCTTTAATTTAACGATTTTTAAGTTAACTATTCTCCCCATTCAGTATTTCATTCTTATCCCGATAATATCAATTATTTTAACATTATCTATTTCAATTCCTTGTTCCGTAGGATTAAATTATTTAGCTTTTAAAAAAGGATTAAATCCAAATAATGTCGTAAATCCCGTGATGACGGCTATTGACGATTTTTCTACAGTGTTATGCTTTTTTTTAACGATTATAATGTTGGGGGTGCCATGATTGAAATACTTCTTAAAAATTTTCAAGGAATCGATAATAATTGTTATTATATCATCTTTAATGGGTTTAATCTCGGGAACATTACTATCTTTTAATGAAAATCTACTTTATACAGTTCCTATAATGCTCTTGATATTGCCTGCATTGAATTCTTTAATTGGGGATATTTCTACAGTTTTAGTTTCACGGTTAACAACTCATTTATACTTAGGAACCCTTCAACCTAAAGTTCAACGATCCGAAAGATTGAAAGAAGATTTTTATGGTTTGCTAATAACTCTTTTGCTAAGCACAATAGTTTTAATTATTTTAGGATTTGTAGTCAGTCTGTCTTCAGGAATTCAAATTGTGAGCCCTTTTATAATTATCTTTATATTATGTTTTACTATACTCTTAATTTTTGCTATAATGTTTATATTATCATTTGTTAGTGCGATAGTTTTATTCAAGCGAGGGATGGATCCAAATAATTTTCTTATACCCTTTATTACATCGTTAGCTGATTTCCTTACTCCCCTTTTCTTAATTATATTCATATTAATATTTATCTAAAATTTTATATAAAATCAAATTTATATGAAACGTGAGTGAAGATTACAACATGACCAAGCAAAGTAAAAAATTCAAATATAAACCGCTTTCTCTAAAAGATATTATTAGAGAAATGAAACAAAATATTGATTTAATGATTGATTTGGCATATAGCGCAATTAAATTCGGCAGCAAAGAATTAGCTGATGAAGCCTATAAAATGGAACAAAGAATTCATGAACTTACTTTTTTGTTGAATTTTCAAATAATTCAAGCACATCCAGGAGGACTAAAAGATGCTAAACAGTTGGAACCTGTAGTCGTAATGGGTTATTCTATTGATAGAATCTCTGATGCATTATCCGACATTGCAAGAACAGTTTATATCAATAGTGATATCTCATATTTTATTCAATTATTAACTGATATAAGTTATGTACCTGAACCTATAGTTAATATTGTTGTAAATAAAAACTGCGACCTTATAGATCAATCGAGGAAAGAGATACATTTCAGATCAAAACATGGAGTTGATTTAATAGCAATTAGAAGGAGAAATAACTGGCTTTTTGATAAAAATGAAAAAGTATTACTAAATGATATTTTAATTGTAAAAGGTGAAATTCAACCTATCATTGATTTGAAAAGACAATGTAATGATCAAGATCCCTTCTCCTTTGATATTGGATTACAGAAAAAAGAACCGATGTTTGATCTTGACAATCCTGATATCTGTGAAAAATTCGAAGAACTTCAGAAAAATTATGTTTTAATGACAGATATCTCAGAGACAATGATAGAATTAGCATTAGCAGCACTTTTCTTTAATAATGAAGAATTGGCAGAAGATATTTTAGAAATGGAAGAATTAATGGACGGACTAAACATAGCTTTTGAAAAAGATGTTCTAGATTTAGCGCAACTAGTTAAAATCCCTCGAAATCTTACAGGGATTATGAGGATTATTTTTTCCTGCGAATTAATCGCGGATGCAGCAGCTCATATAGCAGAAAACATAATTAGGGGATTTGAACCTCATAGTATTTTACAGCAAGCTATCCGAGAAACTGCGGAGGTTGTAGTAAGAGAAACTCTTTCTGAAGACTCATATTTTAAAGATAAAACTTATAATGAATTACAAGATAGCCGATATAAACGAGGATTTCACATTATAGCCTTAAAAAGAGAAGATAAATGGATCTACAGTTTCAAACCAGAATTTGTACTTGAGGAAGGAGATCTTTTAATCGGTTTAGGTCCCGAGGAAACTCTTTTAGAATGGAGAAGATGTGTCAATCCTGAGAAGTTTAAAGAATAAGGCTTCTCTTGAATGTAATGAGTGATAGTATTTATGAATGATTTAATAGAAGTAAGGTTTATTTCTCCTAAAAAGGGAAAGGGAGTTTTTGCTAAAGAAGAAATTAAGAAAGGAGCTATTATTGATGTAGCACACGTCATTCCTTTACCAAATAAAGATTGGAAGAAAATAAGTAAAACCATTTTGTATAACTATTGCTATATCTGGGAGGATCCTAAACATAAATCAGAATTTACTAATGCGATTTCATTAAGTATTAGTCAATTTATCAACCATTCCTATAATCCAAATATTAAATATATTTATGATTATGATAATAACTGTATTGAATTTGAAGCATTACGTGATATTTTAGTGGGAGAAGAAATCCTTGTTAATTATAATGGGTTTGTTGATGATAAAAGTCCTGTCTGGTTTGATATAGAATGATATTTTAATTTTTCTTTCTTAAACTTTTTAGGGTTTTCAGATTCATTATATCTAGTTTATTATCATTTCCCTTAGGTGTTTCAAGTATACCTGGCATATTTTGAAATCTTTCGTCATTAATGAAGAAGCCAAAAGGTTCCTTCCCTATTTTCCCTTGACCAATATGGGTATGTCTATCGACCCTAGAACCACAATCCTTATCGGTATCATTTAAATGAAAAGCAAATAGATATTTTAAACCGATTAGATCATCAAACTCATTCCACATATCCTCAAATTTTTTCTTTGTTGTAAAATCATAACCCGCTGCAAAGGAATGGGCTGTGTCAAAACAAATTCCAATTCTATTCTTATTTTGTATTCTACCAATTAATGTTTTAAGATGATGGAATTTATTACCTAAACCTTTCCCTTGCCCTGCCGTGGTTTCAAGTAGTATAATTGCTTTTGAGGATTTAGTTGCATCCATTAATCGATTCAATTGATCAGCAATTTGACTTAATGCTTCTTCCTTGGTGATTTCCTTCTTATTAATGATGGGAATAACTCCAAGGTGCATGTTCTCGTATTCTATATTTAATTGATCAACTTTGGTGAGTTCATCAATCATGGCATTATAGGATTTTTCCAACTTTTCTTTATCTAAGGTAGCCAAATTGACTAAATATGAATTATGACTTATTACGGGCCAAATTTCATCCTTAAATGCTTCCTTTGTATTAATAAAATCCTCAACCTCTTTCTGTTTTAAAGGTCCCGACGACCAACCACGTACGTTTCTAACAAAAACTTGAAATGTTTCGCATCTTAATTCTCTCGCCCTCCCAAAAGCCTTATATTTACCTCCTGAAACACTCATATGTGCGCCAATTCTCACTTTAATCTCCGAAGCAATTTTTATTTTTTTAGATCTTATATATATTATACTTTATTTTCTTTTGTATCAATTAATCATATTAAACAGTTTTAGTTTTAACTATAGGATATATAAATGAGAAAAGAGTTATGTATGAAATATGAAAGACTTCTTAAATTATTGGAATGCATTATCTTTTGCATTTAATAAATACGGTAGTTTAAAACGAAAATCAAAAGATATTCCTTATATCATCCATCCAATTCGAATTATCACGATGTTACGTGCAGTGGGATTCAATGAATTTGACCATGAAGATCTAATGATTGCTGCCTTGTTTCATGATCTTCTTGAGGATACTGATACAGATTTAAAAGAAATTGAAGACAATTTTGGGAAAAAGGTTGGGGAAATTATTGTTGAACTCACAAAACCTGAAGGTGCAAAAGATCGCAAAAAAGATAATTGGATAAAAAATTTCGTAAATAAATCAATAGAAGCAAAAACCATCAAACTTGCTGATAGGATTGACAATCTTATGGATATGAGAGATATTTGGGATGTAGAAAAACAGAGATCTTACATCGATCAAGCAAGAATTATACTAAAATCTTGTGGGGATGCTAATGAACAATTAGCGCATAAATTAACTGAATTTATCAATGAAATATTAAGTAAATTGTAAAATATTTACTCTAACTTATTCCAGAACTGGCTTAATTCTTCTTTTGTAAATGTAAATTTCAAACCTGTAGGTATGGAGGGTTCGGTTCTTAAGAATTCTGGTATATAATTTATTTCATGTGGTATTCCTGCTTTTTCATTAAATTCTAATTCAGTCTTTATAATTCTCTTCCCAATGTTAATCACATCTTCTCTGGTTAATTTTAAATTATACATTGCGTTTAATGCTCCTTTCACAATTTCCATATTCTCAAAACTCGGTCCTATGAAATAACAGCAGCCTAAAGAATCTAAAATAACTGTGTAAAGCTGC
Source organism: Promethearchaeota archaeon (assembly GCA_016839705.1). Taxonomy (GTDB): domain Archaea; phylum Asgardarchaeota; class Lokiarchaeia; order Sigyniarchaeales; family SOKP01; genus Loki-b32. The sequence continues at coordinate 57,855 of JAEOTR010000048.1, forward strand.
AATTCATATGATAAGTCTAGTTTTCCTTTATTCTCTGTGAGTTCACCATAATCTTTTGTTTGGCTTGCAACTCTCCCAGCGATAGCAGCACCTGCAGTGTGATCTGCGCCCATAGGAGTTGTAGCATATGTTATACTCATAGCTTTAAAGACTCTTGGGTCATATCCGGAAATTCCTTGCCCTTTTACATGAGGAATTCTTTTGACATTGAGATCTTCTCCTAAGTGACATACACCATTTCCATATTGCTTTCCTAGTTCAGATCCCTGTTTTATTTCTCCTAATGTTTCAAAAACTCTTTTCGCATCACCCCAGGGAACCTCACCAGCATCCATCGCAACTCCCATAGTAACCCCCAATTCTATTGTATCAATACCTATATCATCGCATAAATGATCAATTTTTGCTATATCATCCAGATTATTAATGAGGAGGTTAGAACCATTAGCAAAAATTGTTTCATATTCAAGACTAGACGTTAAATGAACCCCATCCTCATCAACAAATATATTAGAACATTTAATAACACAGGTAGGACTACATGGAACGCGTTTTTTCCCACCTCTAGCAGATACAAGCTCATGAAGTCTCTCTCCGGATATATCAATAGCATCATCAAAGGAACCCCTCTTAAAATTTTTGGTTGGCAAACCCCCATAAGCACTCATCCCCCTAACCATATTTGGAGTACCATAGATTGAAAAATTCTTCTTGGATTCTGCCAGTTCTTTGGCAAATGGTTTTGAGACTTCTCGAAATTTTTTTAAATCAAATATTCGGACTTCTGAATTTCTCCTAGGGAAAATAATGATTGCTTTAATCCTCTTTGATCCCATAACCGCACCTAGGCCCCCTCGAGCTGCATGACGACTTGGGTACCCTTCTAAATCGTTCACGGCAACACTGGCAGTCTTCATTAGATGCTCTCCAGCAGGACCAATTGAATAAATTCCTATCCTATTTCCGTATTTTCTATATAACTCCTCATGAAGCTTGTAGTTGCCTAATTTTTCATACTCTTCAGCAGAATCAAATTTAATACCATCTTCATCAACAAATATCAATTTTATTGCTGATGATTTCCCTTCTAACACCAATGCTCTTATCCCATAAGAAGCCAGCATTATAGAAGCTCTACCACCTACGTTTGCTTCCTTTATTCCATTAGTTAACGGACTTTTTGCCCCAACTGAAGTACGACCAGAACAAGGAAAAGGACTCCCTGTTAGTAAACCATTAGCAAAAATTAATTTGTTTTTTTCACCCAAGGGATCACATAATGGGGGAACTTCATCAGCAATAATTTTAGAGGATAAACCTCGCCCACCTAATAAAAAATATTTTGAATCTTCTGAAATTTCTTCATAGATTGTTTCTTCTGTCTGTACATTAACTCGTGCGATTTTCATGAAAATCCCTTTTAGAGAATTGATTAATTAAAAATTATTTAGAAACCTTAAAACCATTAATGAAATTATTTTACTATCATTTAATTTTGTATAGTACTGTAAAAACAAATTAATAAAATTATATTTATTCTCTGAAAATCATTATACCCAAGACATAGATTTAAATATACAACTAGACCATATATTCATATCACATCTTTTTATTAAAATCATAATAATGTGTAATTTTTCTAAGTTGCCCTATTCTTTTGTAATTTAATATTTTGTGAACAAATATGAATCGAAACTTTGTAAGAAGTAATAACAAGAGTGAAACAGATTTTTCTCAATCTCATTGTTGCGACAATCCCTTCATTGAATCTCGAGATGGTAATGAAATTTGTATAAATTGTGGTTTAATCTTTGAAAGGACATTCGTGGGAAATGAACGGCGCGCATATACTGTAGAGGAGATACAGACGCGCCGAAGGACTGAGCCGCGATGGAGAGATTTCGGCCCCCGAACAATGTTGCCAAACACTAAGACAGATAGCAAAGGGAAGAGTATCGGAGCTAAAGAACAAGCATTATTCTCGCGATTATCCAAAATTCAGAACTCATTAATTTCAAGTATTGAACGTAATTTCTGGGAAGCAAAGCCGAAATTAAAGATGTTAACGAGTAAATTAAATGTACCCGAATACATCTCAGAAACCGCATGGAAAATATATAGTATTGTAGCAAAGAAAAAATTAACGATGGGGCGTTCAATTAACGGATTCATCGCAGGATCCTTATATGCAGCGATTCGCGTTCATGATTTTCCTCGTTTACTGGATGAAGTATGTGAAGCTTCTTTAACCCCAAGAAGAACCGTTCATAGAAGTCTAGCAATGATAATTAGGGAAGTATTACCTGAACTAAAACTTCGATATCAGCCAATTACTGCTGAATGTTTAGTATTTAGATTTGGTAATGAATTAAACTTACCAATTCAGATACAAAAAATTGCTATTAATATGCTAAAAGATGCTTCAAAAAATGGCTTACAGAGAACTGGAAAAGATCCTAAAGGATTAGCAGCTGCTTGTATTTACATTGCAGCAAAAAATGGATCGATTAGAAAAACTCAATCCAAGGTCGCTGACATTGCTAAGATCACAGAAGTAACTCTCCGAAGTCGTGCTAAGCAGATTAAGAATAAGCTTAGATAGAGAAATGCATTAATCTGGGTTAAATATTTAAATCTTTTTTATTTTTCTATGTTCCCCCAAAATAGATAACCCATTAAATTTAGAGCAAATTATTAGGTTCTTTTTAAGTTAACTTCCCACTTAGTTTCTTTATTCTTTTTTAGTTTCTAATTCTTCAATATCTAGCGTCCATTTAACGCCAAAAGCAGTAATTATTAGTGAAATAATCATTAAAAAACAATTCACAGCAATAAAGTATGTCCAAAATATCGCAGGCATGAGAGGTGTTATATCTGAACGATATAACGCAGTTTGGAATGCTACTGATCCACTACCTGTTGACAAAGGTGTTTTTCCTAATAGAACAAGATAATTCATTTTTATAAACGCTCCTAAAAGTATTACCATTCCAATAACAATCATTAATTTAGCTAGTGATTTACTTTCAATCTTGTTAGTTTTAGCTGTCTTGAATATAAAGAATCCTAAAATTAAGAATAAGATCATAGAAATGATAAAAAAGAGCCATAAGACGGTTCCTGTTAATGAAATATAACTTGATCCATACATAAATTCTGATAACAGAATTAGACTACCATTAAGATTAAATTCAGTAAAATTTAATGTAATAAAAAAAGCAATTTCTATAATAGAAAGACACATAAAGATAAGGCCATTAATTTTAAGAAATTTTGTTAATTTTTTATGGTCCATATTTATCAACACAAGTAGCAAGAAAAATTTTTTATTCTATTATATTTTTACTTATTATTGTTTTTGAAATTTTTAACAATTTTTAATATTATTGTTTTTTTCTGCAAGTCTAATTTATTCATTTGAACAAGATCGTTGATTTTTTGAAAGAAAAAAGAAACAATACAAAGGAGCAGTCGTTATGTCTTCATAAAAATATGAAGAAAGTTAAGGGACATTATCACTGTCAAGATTGTGGGAAACGATTATCTCTTAAAGAATATTACAAATTAAAAAAAACAAAAGAATCCCTTCCTGAACAAAACCTTACATTTGAAGAACCTACTAGTGATTTCTATTCAGAGTCCCAGATTGATTATGAAAGAAAGATAAAAATGAGTGATTCAAAAGCTTTACAAGACCCGGTAATTAAGGAAAAGTATGAGCGTCTGAAAACATTAGAAAAATGGTTTCGGGATTATGAAACTGATTTCACAGAACAAAAAAAAACGATCGAACTTCTAAAAAACCATGGAATAGGATTAACTATTGATAATGTAAAATATCGAGAAATTCGAGATCTTTACCTACGCTATAATAAATATCATCGTCATAGCTACCAAAATATGGTCATTATTTTTCTCGCAATAATATGGATGGAAATAAAGGACACCACCAATATTCGGATTGATGAATTCATTAAAGTGTCGAAAGAATTAGGTCATAAAATTAATAAGAAAATGATTACAAATGCAATGTTAAAAGTGAAGAGAACTGAAAATTTGATACAACAGAAAAAAAGCATTCCTGAATTAGAAAAAGAAATCAAAGAAAAAATAAAATTGGTCTTTCAAAAAGACATAAATACCATTCCGTTTGAGGAAGTCAAAGAATTCTTCCAGAGCACTTCTGAATTTGAAAAGATGAAAATTACTATGCAGTTAAACGCAGATAAGATACTACAACAGATTACCTATGAAGCAATCCATAGCTTAAATTATAAAGCCTTTGTGGCAGGTTTAATTTATTATATTGGTCAAATGTTTGAAAACCGCAAGATTTTTACGCAGAATTTAATCGAAAAATACACCAAATTCTCAAGCACAACAATAAGAAAAAAATTTCACACCCTTATAGATCTCTTAGGGGAACCTCAAAAATTTCAACTCTAATTTTTTTAAAATAATAATTTTAAATGAATTCCATACCATTAAAAACCTTTAAATCTATACTATTTATTATTCTAACTATATTTACCAGAACTAGTACCAATCAATATGTCAGAGGTAAAAACATCTAAAGGGACTTATTATCATCAACCCCTCAATGAATTACTGAGAGAATTTAAGACTGATTTTGATCGTGGATTAAAATCGTCTGAGTTAGAGGATAGATATCTAAACTATGGTCATAATGAATTGCCAAAGATCAAGAAATCTATATGGAAAATATATTTTGCCCCAATTTTTAATTTCCTAATCTTAATTCTCCTTGTAACAGGAATAATCGTAGTTATCTTAGGTTCGCCCGGAGAAACCGTCATAACTTTTACTGTTGTGTTTATAAATTCTGCAACCGTGATCATCCAGCAGTATAGAGCCCAAAAGGCGCTTGAATCTTTACGACAAATCTCCGCTTTGAAAGCGACAGTTCTGAGAGATGGAAAACAATTTGAAATACCGAACAGGGAATTAGTTCCAGGAGATATTGTAATCTTAAATCAAGGAGACAAGATTCCCGCAGATGGGAGAATTGTCGACCAAGTCAATTTAACAATAGATGAAGCTCCTTTAACTGGAGAAAGTGAACCTGTAGAAAAGAATAACAATATCCTCAGTAAAGATGATGTATCCATCCAAAAACAGTCAAATATGATGTTTATGGGTACATATGTGCATACTGGAAGGGCAAAAGCTTTAATAACTGGTACTGCCGCAAATACTGAAATAGGAAAAATCTCTGTTACTTTGAATGAGATGGGAAGTATTGAAGAGATTCCCCTAACCCGAAAATTAAATAGATTAGGACATATTTTGGGAATAATAGTAATAATCAATTTATTTGTATTAATAACTTATAAATTCATTCTCTTAGCTGACAATAATAATTTAATTCAATCAGAAATTACACACGCTTTAGTAAGTTCTATTATTAGGGCAACAAATGTACTTCCAATAAATTTGCCTCTATTAAGCACTCTTGTTCTCATAACAGGCGTTTTAAGTATGGCTCAACACGGAGTAATTATTAAAAATTTATCCGCAATTGAATCACTGGGACGCGTATCCGTAATCTGTTCGGATAAAACTGGTACAATTACCAAAAACGAGATGACCGTTGAAAAGTTTTGGATAGGTGAGAAAGAGTATGATGTTAGTGGCTCCGGGTATGATGCAGAAGGTGAGATATTATTCAATGGGCAAAAATTTAATCTTAACGATAATTCTACATTCCAAAAATTCATCGATTCAATTGTTTTGAATAATAATGCACAACTTATTTTTGAAGATGTAAAAATTCGGGTAGCTGAACGAAAAGAAATGGCAGTAAGACGTGCTTTAGGATCTCCTACCGAAGCAGCATTGCTAGTTTTAGCAGAAAAGGCAGGATATATCCCATATGATGTGAAAAAAAAGTATACTCTTTTGACTGAATTTTCTTTTAGCTCCGAATTAAAACGTATGAGTTCGATCTATGAATTAAAGGAGAATAATAAACAGAAATTTGTATTCTCTAAAGGAGCTCCTGAAAAAATTCTAACAATCTGCTCCCAGATTGAAATAGATGGAAGTATTGAAAATCTAGATAATAACCATAAAGAAAAAGTTTTAGAAAAAATAAGAGATCGAGCAAATCAAGGTTTTAGAACATTAGCAATAGCGTATAAAATGTTAGGTGATACTAATCAATCAAAGCGCGAAAATATCGAAAAAAACCTAATATTATTAGGATATGTTTCAATTATGGACCCACCCCGTAGTGGTGTTAAGCAATCGGTGGAAGAATGCAAATCGGGTGGTATCCAGGTAATTATGATTACAGGGGATCATCCTGCTACAGCAAAAACTATTGCTGCGCAGATGGGTATTTATAATGAAGGAGAAATAGTGGCAGAGGGAAAACAAATCAAGGATTTTAACGACCAAGAATTCAAAAAAATATCTGTATTTGCGCGTGTAGAGCCCTCTGACAAGGAAATCATTGTAAATCATTATCAAGATAAAAATCATGTGGTAGCAATGACGGGAGATGGAATAAATGATTCACTTGCTTTAAAATTAGCAAACGCGGGTATCGCTATGGGAATAACTGGAACTGATGTTGCCAAAGAAACAGCAGACATGGTCATTTCAGATGATAATTTCACATCAATTGAAAAGGGTGTTAAAATCGGTCGGGGTCTCTTTTCTAAAATTAGAGTAATAATCTATTTTTTTATCTGTTTAAATATCATGGAAGCAATTATATTCTTTACTTATGAATTTATTCCTACATTTGAGCTTTTTAGCTCTGAATGGCAACATATTTATATATTTGGAATTGTTCATTCGCTTCCTTCATTAGCGTTAGTTATAGACTCACATCCTAAAGATATTATGCTTGAACCACCCAGAGATGAGGAAGAAATCTTAAACAAAAAGATATGGGTAATGTTATTAGCACAAGCGTTTTTGATGGGTATAGGGTTAGTCTTGGCGTTACAACTAACTTTAGGGGGTGTTAATCCATTAAATGAATGGAATCTAAACCCAAATATTAGTTATATAGTACCTGGACAAGAATTAGCTCAAAAAGCAAGAACCATGTTTATTACTACATTATTTATTGTTGAAACCAATTTCATTTGGAGTTTTAGACGACCAAACAAATCTATGTACAAAAGTATAAAGGAAGAATTTAATATTTCCTTATTTACGATTTGTTTTCTTACATTAGGATTGCATATTCTCTATATTTTATTTTCATATAGCGTTAATTATTATGTGAACATTGTTTTTGGGTTAGATTTACAGATAAACTTCATGTTCCTTAGTGGATTAGACTGGTTAATTTGTATTTCGCTTGCATTACCAGGGATAATAGGTATAGAAATATTAAAATATTTCGCACGTAAAAGAAAAATCTACTTTTGAGTTTTTATAGTTAATTTTAAATAATTTGAGCCTTCTTTAAGGTATATCATGACTAATAATACTTCTACCCAAAACGATATCCGTAAGCAATTTGAAGAAAAACTGATGGAATTAAAGAATTCACTCCCACCTTTAGGAAAAAATATAGGAAATAGTTGTGCTGCTGATACTCTTAACAGTATCTTAGAAATTTTAAATTTAAAAGATATAAAAAATGACTACTTTAACAATCTAGCGGTCCCTTTTAGTGGATTTGCTCATTTTATTGGTAAGAATGGGTGGAAAGGTCCATGTGGTGCGATTTTTGGTGCTCTTGCGGCTATTGGGATTATATCAGGAGGACAAAGTAAAATTGAAGATTTGGATGTTCCCAAAGTATATGGTAAAGCTTTAAAATTTGCTAAAAGGTTCGAAGAAGAATTTGGATCTGTAATGTGTGAAGAATTGTGTGGTTTTGATTTAAATACTGATCTTAAGCAATACGTTAAAACTAGAGCGTGGGAAAATAAATGTTGTAATTTCATTCTTTTCGCAGTTGATCAGGTGTCGAAAATTACTCGAAAAGAACTTAGACAACTTTGGAGTTAAATTAGATAAATTTATCTGATTTTATCAATTAAATGGAAATAGAGTTAAATTAATTATCCTCAAATATTAAAAGTCATGATTATTATAGGATATTTATTATATTGAATTGATTTTCAAACTCATACATATAAAAAAAACTGTGGAAGTAAAATTCAACATGGAATCTACAGAAGATAAATATTATAATCTTGAATTGAGTCAAATCTACAAAAATCTTGAAACAAATCCTGATAATGGTTTGACTGAAAAAGAAGCTAAAAAACGATTAGAAGAAGATGGTTTAAATGAAATCCCTAAAGTGTCAAAAGGATTCATTAAAATATATCTAGCGCCATTGTTTAACTGGTTAATCGTTATTTATCTTATAGGAGCATTAATATTATTTTTAGCTTGGGTTTTAGGCGGTGAGGGACAATTAATTTTTATTACTTTAACTTTATTTATTGTATTTTTAAATTGCTTAGTTGCTATTGTTCAACAATATAGAGCTACTAAAAAGCTTAAAGCATTACGAGAATTAACCGCACCTACATCTACTCTTATGAGAAATGGACAAAAATTAGAAGTTCCAACTAAAGAGATAGTTAAAGGAGATCTATTGATTTTAAATCAAGGAGATAAAGTACCTGCCGATGCTAGAATAATTAAAGGGTTTAATCTTGAAGTGAATGAGGCATCATTAACAGGAGAAAGCGAACCAGTAAAGAAGGATGAAACCGGTAAAGTGATATCTGAAAAAGATCTTGCTATTGCTGACCGAATTAACATGATTTTTTATGGTACATTTATAACAACAGGTAATGGTAAAGCAATAGTAGTAAAAACTGGGGGGAAAACTGAAATTGGGAAAATTTCACATGGTTTAGAAGAAGCTGGAACGAGTGAGATTCCAATTCGACAAAAAATGAACAATTTTGGCAAATGGTTAGGGCTCGGAGTTTTTATATTTTGGTTTATAATTCTAATGATTTTATGGGTTTTACCCCCACACGAGCTTGATGTTGTTAAAAGCCTAAATTCTGCTCTTGATTTAATGCCAATAAATATTCCATTATTGGTTACTATTGTTTTGATAACTGGTGTTCTTGCGATGGCTCATCATGGAGTTATAATAAGAAACCTAGCCTCAGTTGATAGTTTAGGGCGTGTAAGTGTTGTTTGTTCTGATAAAACAGGTACTTTAACCAAAAATCAGATGTCTATTCAGCACGTTTGGACAAACGGCTCAATATTTCGAGTTACAGGAAGTGGTTATTCTCCTGATGGTGATATTGTTCTAATGGATGATCCCAAAAATCATACATATGTAAAACATATAGATGAATATCCTCATCTCAAATTACTTTTGACTTCAGGTTTTTTGAATAATAATTCTGCGTTAGTGAAACATGAAATTGAGATATCTGGGAAAACCATTTATGATTGGAGTGTGATTGGTTCTCCTACAGAAGGGGCACTTATGGTTTTATTTCAGAAAGGGATGGGAGACTACCTCCTTGATGAATTTGAGGCAATTACAGAATATCCCTTTGATAGTTCATTAAAAAGAATGACCAAACTTTATAAAAGAGATCATGTATATGTTTCCTTTACAAAAGGAGCAAGTGAAATTCTAATACCTCTGTGTACCAAAATTATATATAATGATAAAGAAATTGAGTTTGGGCAAAGTATCAAAAATAAAGTAATGGAAATAGTTGATCTATATGCAAATCAAGGATATCGGATTCTAAGCTTATGTTATAAAGAAATGGATGATATTCCCCTGGAAGGAGAAGAGGGGAGAAAAGTTAGTGAATCAGCCTTAACATTCATTGGTTTTGTAACAATATTAGATCCTCCTAGGGAGGGAGTAAAAGAATCAGTTGAGCAATGTCATGAAGCAGGAGTAGATGTTGTAATGATTACCGGTGATTCACCGGCTACAGCTAAAGCTATTGCTTCACAAATCTCAATTATTACTCAAGAAAGTGAAATTGTGATAGAAGGAAAAGAAGTTAAAGATATCAAATCATACGAGGATTTTTCAAAAATTAAAGTCTTTGCTCGTGTCGAACCGGCTGATAAAGAAATAATTGTACAAAAATATCAGGAACAGAAAAAAGTTGTAGCCATGACAGGTGATGGTGTAAACGACGCTTTAGCCTTAAACTTGGCTGATGCCGGGGTGGCAATGGGAATTTCGGGAACGGATGTAGCTAAAGAAGCCTCAGACATGGTAATTTCCGACGATTCATTTAATTCGATAGTTACAGGTATCCATGAAGGGAGGGGAATCTTCGCAAGAATCCGTGCTGTCGTGATATTTTATATCTGCACTAATGTTTTTGAAGGCCTTATTCAATTCATTTTAGCAATAATTTTAAAAAAACCCTATTTTTTAGATGATCCCTTTTATTATCAATGGATTTTTCTTTCAATAACCTTACATATATTTCCAGGTTTAATTCTTACGTTTGACATTACATCAAAAGATGTAATGAAAGAAAAACCACGCGACTCAGAAGAAATTCTTTCGAAAAACACAATTGTTCTTTTATTCATCTTTGGCATTTTACTCGCAGTGAGCATGGTTATAGTATATTTTATTACAATAAGCGGAATATATCCTGTTTTTCCCGAGAATATAGATATAAGTGGATTAAACTATGCATATCTCTATACTCCAGAAACTGAGCCATTTTGGGGTGATATACTTCGTGATTTCTATCCTTTGGTAACTGATCCAGAACTATTTCAATATGGGAAAGCACTCACAATGCTAATGGTGACTCTATTTTTCTGCGAATCCTTCTTAGTATTTCAGATTCGACGTCCAAATAAATCATTAATAAGAAGTTTACTTGAAGATAGTAATAGAAGAATGTACTACATCATTGGTTTTCTATTTGCGCTATTTTTAATGCTCATGTATATTCCAGGGGTACAAGTAACTCTTGCAGATTGGGGTATTAATTTCATGTTCATGTATTTAACAGGATTAGATTGGTTCGTCTGTTTCTTAATATCCCTAGTCTGTATCGTTTCCTTTGAGATTGTCAAATACGTGGCTCGTAATTATGGTATAACTTTTTAAAGAGCTTGCCTCTAATTTTATTTTTTTAATTCATTTCATTAAATTTTTATCCAAACACTCATTTTTTTCCTTTATGTTAATAGGAGAGCGAATTACTCTTGGACCTGTTAAAAGAGAATATATTGATCCTTATCTTAAGTGGTTTAATGACCCAGAGATAATCCAATATTTATCTATGTTTCGGCCAATGACTCGCATGATGGAGGAAGATTGGATTGAAAACTTAAAGAATCGAGATGATACTATTGCTTTTGCTATTCTTATTACCAATGAAAATGTAGGAGAAAAGCTTATTGGAAATTGTGGGCTCCATGCAATAGATTGGAAAAATCGAGTGGCGGAAGTAGGAATCACTATAGGAGAAAAAGAATATCAAGGTAAAGGTTATGGAACAGAAGCTATGGAATTATTAGTAGATTATGGATTCAAATCTGTAAATTTAAACCGAATCCAGTTACGTGTTTATCAATTCAACAGTAGAGCTATAAATTCTTATAATAAAATAGGTTTTGTAGAAGAAGGCCGAATGAGAAAAGCAATTTTTATTAATGGAGAATATCACGATATTATTTTTATGAGTATTCTAAAAGAAGAGTGGTTAAAAGAAAAGTAATAAGTACGGAAGAGGTCTTAAATTTTAAAGATAAAATCATGCTGAAAGGAGTCAAAGTAAGACTGGTTCCTCCAAAAAAAGAATATATTGATCGTTTTCAAAAGTGGATGAATGACCTTGAGATTACTCAACATCTTACGGTTTTCAGGCCAATTACTAAAGAAATGCAAAAAGATTGGTATGATTCAATGATTAAGAGCGAGAATAACATTCTTTTTTCAATCGTAGTATCTGATGACGATAATAACGAAAAACTAATAGGAAATTGTGACATTGATGTTGATTGGAAAAACAGAGTAGGATCGTGTGGAATTGTAATAGGAGAAAAGGAATATCATGGAAAAGGGTATGGAACTGAAGCTATGAAGTTACTGGTGGAATATGGCTTTACAACATTAAACCTTAATAGAATTGATCTGGAGGCACACAGTTTCAATTCTCGAGCATTACAATCATATATGAAAGTTGGATTTAAAAAAGAAGTAATTCGGCGACATGCTGTTTATATAAATGGTGTATACCACGATTCTATCGTGCTTAGCATTTTAAGGGATGAATGGCAGAGGAATAAATAACGAATTATGTCTATAAATTATCATCCTTATTTGATGACAAAATAAAATTTAAATTACACTTTGATGTAACTAAAATTATAAGTGAAGAAATCATCCCGATATTTAAAGATTCTAATTAATGATATCTTATTTTTTGTTTTTTCTTAATTTTGATACTAATTAATTTTTTAAGAAATATCATTGATAACACCAATGAAAAGAAAATAAAAATAGAATTATTTCTCTAATTCTTTAAAATACGGTATTATTTTATCTCGAAATATCTCATATACTTTATTTATATCAGGACCTCTATTCATTACACTTATGTGGGTTATTCCCGCTTCTTTATATTTTTCTATACTTGCAATAACATCATCTGTTGTTCCTAAGCAGTTGAAATCTTGGAGAATTGTTTCAGGTAATCGATTTAAGTGACCAAGTAACTCTACTACGAGATTACCGCTCATATCAAAATCATGAACACTAATTCCTTCTGGTAAATTTAAGTTTGGGTATGCTTCATTCGTGATCCAAGAATTTAATAAATAAGAAGACTTAAAAAATTCACATCTTTTTACAGCATTATCAGGATTATCATCATCTATGGCTACAAAACAATCATACACATAATCAATTTCATTGGGATCTCGATCAGCCTTTTTTGCCGCTTCCCTCACTTCTTTTACGTTCCTTTTTATAACCCATGGTGGTTGATAAAGCGGGTACCACCCATCTCCTAATTCTCCTGTTATTTGACGCGTCTTTGGTCCATTAGCCGCAATATAGATTTGTGGACTCTCCTGAACTGGTCTTATATCAATGTAAGCATTTTTCATTTCTCCCCAGAAATCACTTTTATGATTAACTTTTTTCTTAGTCCAAAATTTTCTTAACAAGATAATATATTCGCGCAATTTTGAAATCGATCTCTTTCGATTTAACCCATACATGTCTATATTCATTGCTTCACCTGCTCCAAGTCCGATCATACCTCGACCATTAGAAATTTGATCTAGTGTTGCAACTTTATGTGCCATTAGTGCAGGATGAAAGCGATGACAATCAGATACTCCAGTGCATAATTTGATCTTTTTGGTTATCATTGCTAAAGCTGTTAGAAAACAATAGGCATCATAACAAGTTCCTGTACGTGGTGGAAACATTGTTGTATGATCTGCATAAAAAACTCCAAAAAAACCACTTTCCTCAGCCTTTTTAGTCCCTTCGAACATATATTCAAGACGAGGGGTTGGTACAGGTATATGGAAACTAAATCTCATTAAATATCAATCTCCTCTAATAAATTTTAAAAATTTTAGTTCAAAATTATTTTATATTTATTTTATTTTGATAACTGTGGAAATTCTATAGGTTTTTAAAATTTTTAGAATTTCAATATAATATTCATAAAATATAATAAAGTGATAAAATGGATCTTGATATAAAAATCGGAACAGAGGGAACTTTTATACCTCCCTTTGATAGAGGTATGGAAACTGTTAAAAGAATCGAAGCTAGCGGTTATGATTCAGTGTGGTTTGCTGATCATCTAATGGGTTGGATACCCGAATCAATATGGACTCCTGATCTCATTCAAATGTCAACAATTCAGAATAGTCCTCATGATTTTTATGATGTTTATTCTATGATGGCAATTGCTGCGTGGACTACTCAAAAAATTCAAATCGGTACTAGTGTTACTGAATCATTTAGGAGGCATCCCGCCATTCTTGCTCAAACTTTTCTAACAATGGACCATGCATCAAAAGGACGAGCCATTCTCGGCATTGGAACAGGAGAAGGGGAAAATGTTATTCCTTATGGTATAAAATGGGAAAAACCTGTTAGTAGACTAGAGGAAGCAATTAAAATAATTAAACTTCTTTGGGAAAATGAAGGTCGAGTTAGTTATAACGGTGAATTTTGGAAATTAAAAAATGCTGTTATTTCTCTAAAACCTTATAGAGAAGGAAAATTCCCTCCAATATGGGTCGCAGCACATGGACCTAAGATGTGTGAATTAACCGGTAGATTAGCAGATGGATGGTTACCTACGAACTTCAATCTTTCAACTTATAAAGAAAAGCTTGATATTATTCGAAATTCTGCTAAAAAAGCAGGGAGAAATCCAGATGATATTACTCCTGGTCTCTGGCATAATATAATTATTGATGAGGATCATAATGAATGTGATAGATTATTAGAAACTGCATTTGTAAAAAACTATAGTCTTCTTCAATCAAATGAGTATTTTAAACAATTTGGAGTTTCGCATCCCCTTGGTGAGGATTTTTATGGTCTTCTTGAGTACATTCCTACAGAATATACCCGAGAAACAATGCTTAAGGCTTTTGAGAAAATTCCGTCAAATTTATGCGAAGAAACATTTTTACATGGCACTCCAGATGAGATTATATCTAAAATTGAAGATTATGCTAAGATCGGTTTAAAGCACATCGTTCTTTATAATATGACCTATTCTTGTGATACAAGCAAAGTAAAAAGCTCATTCGGGTGTGTGAAGAAAGTTTTACAGTATTTTAAAGGTTAAACAATTGAAACCTTTCATTTTCATTATGAAGGGATCTACTTGTTTCAGAATTTCTTGCTGTATCATTCTTTTTTCTTTAGTTTTAACATCGGAAAAATCAGTAAAATAAACGGTAAGAAATCTTTATAAGCATAGGTAATTTATTTAAAATTCAACATTTTAAAGGTGAAAATGATGAAAGATTATTCAGACTGGAAACCGGTGTTAGATTATGAGAATGAATCGCCATATATCGAGAATCCAAATAGACCTTGGTTAAAACATCGACCGCCTACTGTACCAAAATCGATACGATTTGATCCTATACCTATCAGTGAGTTTATAAAATTATCTGCTAGAGAATTTCCTAATAATGTATGTATCATTGATAAACCAAATAATAAAAAATACACCTATCGTGAATTAATTTATTATGCGGATAAGATAGCAAATGCCTTAGATGAATTAGGTATAGGAAAAGGGGATTTTGTTGGTTTAATGTCAATTAATTGTCCTGAATTCCTTTTTTCATGGTTAGGTATCCTTTCAACTGGGGCTGCAGTCGTACCGATAAATTCTTTACTCAATGATTCAGATGTTATCCACATTGTTCGAGAAACTGGAAATATTAATGTTATCTTTGTTCATAAAACTAATTATAGGATAATTAAAAAGACCAGAACTCAAGTTGAAGTAAAGCATGTGATTGTATTAGGTGCTAAGGAAGCAAGAGATGATGCTATTACTCTTGAAGATTTTATAGATGGAAAAGCACCTAAATCTCCCGATGTTGAAATAGATCCAATGAACGATATTGCAGCATTAATGTTTACTGGTGGTACAACGGGACTCCCAAAAGGTGTAATGCTAACCCATAATAATTTGGTTCATGATCTGCTTATATCATTGCATAATACAGAGGATACTTATGAAGAATTTGAGGCTCGAAGGGGTAAAGAAACAAGCTTAGGAATCTTACCATTATGCCATGTTATGGGGCATGAAGCATTAATTTGGGCATTATATGGAGCAGCAACAATTATTATGTTTTCATTCAATCCTTCCGAAGTTTTAGAAGTTATCGAGCATTACAAACCAAAAATATTTGCAGGTGTACCCGTGATGTATCAGATGATTATTAATAATCCAGATTTTACGGAGCGAGATCTTTCAAGTCTTGAAACTGCTGCGACAGGTTCAGCAGCTCTAGCCCCAGAATTATCAAAGAAATGGGAGGAAGTTGTAGGGTTTAGGGTTAGTCAAGGATTTGGTCTCACTGAAGCAACAGCATTTACTCATGGTGCAACTCTTTGGATGCCAGAAATTAAATCAGAAAGTATAGGTATTCCCGATATCGAAACAGATAGTATAATTGTGAATCCAGACACATTAGAAGAACTGAAACCAGGTGAAATTGGGGAAATGTTAATAAAGGGCCCCCAGATAATGAAGGGTTACTGGAAAAAACCGGAAGAGACAAAAAAAGATATCGTAAATGGTTGGCTTAGGACGGGAGATCTCGCCAGAATGGATGAAGATGGATATTTCTATATCGAAGGACGAACAAAAGACATGATTAAATACAAAAGTTATAAAGTAATGGCAAAAGAAGTTGAAATGAAATTAATGGAACATCCGGCAATTTTAGAAGTTGGTGTGGTAGGTGTTCCAGATCCTAATATCGGCGAGACAATTAAGGCTTTTGTAGTACTTAAACCAGAATATCAAGATGGAAAGGTTACAGAAAAAGATATTATTGAATGGGCTAAGGAACGATTAGCTGGATATAAATATCCTCGTAAGGTAGAATTCATCAAAATATTACCACGAACTACTATTGGTAAACCGTTTCGAAGAAAATTACGAGAAATGGAAGAAGAAAAGAAAGAGAAACCTATATCTCCGGTATAAACTCTAAAAGGAGGTTTTAAACAACTTTTTTTTTAATTATTTTTGCATTTCCAGTTAAATTTTCAAATGCATTTGATAATTCAATTGTTCTTGGATAAGCAGATTGTTAGCTTTCATGCAAAAACATCGAATATAATTAGCACATATTTTTTCGATATTTCAATACTTTTATTAGTTTATATAATTATGTATAGTCATAAAAATTCCCTCAGAAATCAAATGAAATATCCTCATATTAAATCAATTGTAAAGAAAAAAAAAGGAATAGTTATTCTAGTTTCTATCTTTATTATATTATTTTTCCTTAACATACCTAATTTTTCTATGATTAGTTTTAACAATCAAAAACTAACTACTGATAAATCAAAAAATTTTAGGAATCCTAATATCTCTTCAGACGGTACAAATTCAAGACCTTTACTAGTATATCAACATACCACCATTTCTAACATCTATTACCCTCTTTCTTTACCTTCTGATATAAGTTTCACCTTAATAGAAGGATGGACTTCAAAAAATGTTACTATAACTTATGATGGAGTATCACATCAAAAAGATTGGGTAATAAATGGTACATTCCCTACAGGTGAAGCCCCATGGGAATATTATGACAATAATTCGAATTTTATTAAAGAAGCTTGGCAAGTGATTGATGGTCAAGATTGTGTTGGAATCACAATAAACAAAGGTCAAAGCTTTCTCCAAGGAGATTATAGTTATTTCGAAGAAAATTTAACTATTCATGAACCATCAGCATTAAATACGTTAGCAACCTTATCTATGGATTATTATTTTATTCACGAATTAGGAGTTTCATCTAATAATATTAGTACTTTTGTATCTATTGATATTGAAGGGGAAGAAAAAAGCACTGAAGCAAAATTTATTGATTTAGTTGAAGAATCTTGGAGTGAGATAAGTGTAACCTATGACCTTTCTGCTTACAATCAATTGATTCATGGTAATAATGAAAATATTACAATAAGAGCAGGAGTTATTACTCAAAATGATACTAGTCAAACTCCATCAAGTAAAGATCAAAGAATATTTTTTAACAATATACAATTTACCGTTTGGACTAAACCTAGCTTACCAAATTTATTAATCGCTAATGATATAGATAATAATTATAATTTCGATTTTTATAATTATACTAACAGTACTTTTGGTAAAGGGAGCGCTTTTATTAATGAATCAATTATTAAAAGCGGAAGTAGTGATATTACGTTCACAATTTTAAAAAATAATACATTTACTGAGGAATTTGAAGTCCATAACATTACCATTACATCAGAAGCAATAAAAATCTTTAATTCAACTTTAAACGGGCAAGAAGGTAGTCTCTATATTAATAATATAAATGTAGATTGGCGAACTGAATGCTCATTCTTCATCCCTTTTGGATATATAGATAATTGGGTTGAAATATTTAAACCAGATGATTGGAATACAACTTCTATCCTAGATGGTTTTGGGGTTGATACAAAAGGAAGTTGTACTGGTATAACTCTTGGTTCAGAGAGAATAATCATACCGAATGGAGTTTTAAGCCCAGGGTTATGGACACTTGAGTTTACTAGCTCGAATTATATCGTTGAGGGAGGTATCATTGTTTGGAATGGAACTTTTTTTAATGAAGAATCGAGTATTGCAATTGGAGATATATTTCAAATCAACGCAACGTTAAATAATACAGTCCCATTTGCTAATACGCAAGTAAATTGTACTATTAAATATCCGAATGGTACTATTTTCTGGCAAATGAGTAAAACACTAGGATCTTACAACATTAATTTTGGTGATTTTACTGTTGGACTTAATATGTCCGTAGGAAATTATCAGACAACATTAGTATGGACAAATAACCAATCTCAATCTGATAGGGATAAAGTTGGCTTCTTACAATTCGGATTTGAAGTGTGGCATCATACAAGTCTCACAGCCGTAAATGATCTTGAAGAGAAGGTTTCGGGAGATCCTTTTCTTATGAAAGTAAATTTCAGTGATATTGATTCAAATTCATATGTAGATTTTGCTACAGTTACCTTTAATTCCACTTTTGGAGCCTCTGGTGATATGATATACTTTGGTTCAGGAATTTACGTTGCTGATTTAGATATTAGTGGTTTATCATTGGGTAGTTATTATTTCTCATTCAATGCTTCAAAACAATATTACGAAAATCAAACTATAATGAATTTAGTTCATTTAAGAATTGTTTCACAACCATTAGCATTAGATGTTCCTCATGAAGTTATAAATGCGGATGCGAATAGCTATGCTATTTGCCAAGTAAATGTCACTGGGGCGATTTCTGGCTCTTTGATAACTGGGAGTGTTAATGTAACTACTGATTGGCAAAAAAATTATACAATTATTGATCATCTTAATGGTTCTGTAACACTTAATTTCTCTACAAATCATCTACCACTTGAAGGTATTATTGAAACATATACAGTGACTATATTTGCTAATAAAATCAATTATAGTATTACTTCAGGGTTCATATCTATAGCAGTACATCCTATTCCTGCTGTAGTAAACGTCAATACATCTATAGTTGAGGTTAAATTGTATGAGAATTTCTCATTAAACTTAAATTATACTGTTGGTGAATCAGGTGAATTAATTAGTGAAGCCATATTAAATGTATCTTGGGTATCTTCCGTTAACATTTTCCCAAGTGGAAATAACTATATAATTAATTTTTCTACAACTGGTCTTAGTTTAGGAAATTATATTGTGTTATTGAGATTAAACCATCCCGGCTATGAAACAGCTTTCAAAAGTGTTTATGTGACCATTTTACCTCTTGAAATTAATGTAGAAACAATTGAATACAACAATACGATTGAAGTAATCGCTGGAAGCTCTTATTTAATAAGTATACGTCTTACTGAAGAAGGTTCTGGAAATTTAATTGAAAATGCTAACATAACCTATTCATGGAGATTTGAATTTGGAGAGGTTACGAATGTTGGAAGTGGGATTTATGAATTGATGTTACATATTCCTGAAAGTGCTGATGGTGCCTATATTATAGATATAATAATTATATCTGAAGATGTAGAGCTTAAGAATCGAAATTTTCCTCTAAATATATACGTTTTACAAAAACCGACTCCAAATTACCTGATATGGATAATTTTAGGAGTTTCAATAGCCATAATCGGTGTTTTAAGTGCTTTAAGTTTAAGAAGCTATGTGATCGCCCCGCGTAAGAGAAAGAAAGAACGACTATTTATGAATACAATACAAGTTTTTAAAGATGTTAAAAATATTCAAGCGATAATGCTTATTCATAAGGAAAGTGGGATGCCATTTTTCACTAAAAATATCTCTGGATTCGATTTTGAAGATAATTTTCTAATTTCTGGTTTTATTCAGGCAATTACGTTATTTGGGAAGCAAATGATTAAAGGTGAAATAATAGATGAAAAAAAAAGTAAACATAGAGCCTCCTATTCCAAAACTATTACGGAATTGGATTTTAAATTTTTCAGAATCCTCATATGTGACTATTTATCATTAAGAACTGTATTGATTACTAAAGGTGAATCATCGGTCAGATTAAAAAAGCAATTTCATTTAATGACAGTGGAAATAGAGGCAAAATATGGAGAAAAAGTAAGTACATTCCAGGGAAAAGTCGATATAATTCAATCAAAAATTGATACACTACTAAATGAATTCTTATTTTTATATTACCAAGAACCATTTAAATTAATAGATGATGCGAGTTACATGAGATTTCTGAAAAAAGGTGGGGAATTACAGGCAATAGAGTCCCGAATCCTTAATGTTATAATCTCTGTAACTAAATTAAATAAAGAATTTACTATTAATAGGATAATTGAGGAAATTGATGAAAAGGACGTTGATAAAATCTATGGTGGTCTACATACGCTCATTCAAAGAAATATAATTATTCCCGCTACTCAAAAGGACGAAGATTCACATCCCTTATTAGGTGGATTGAAATAACCTGGAATTATGTTTTATGACTTTCATCAGTTTTTCTATCTAAATCCTTGACAGAAGGAAAAAACATTCTTAGGTAAAACGCTGTGATTGTATCCTCCCTCTAATAAAGCATATCGTCTTCCCTTGCTCAAATTTTCCGAATACTCTTTCATTAATCTGCCCAATTCAAAATAATCTTAAGGATATAAGAGATTACCCCAGTCTTCAATTCCTTGATCAAAACCCGCACTAGCAACAAAAATATCAATATCCTTTAAATTTTGCATAGATTTTTCGACTTCTTTAATGTAATTAACATGCCCACTTGAGCTTGGATTTAGAATCTTTACTTTAAACCCATCACTTCTATTTTTCAGAATATTGATATTACCATCACCAGTATGAATAATAAACTATGTTTGGTTTAAGAAACACTTTTTCATTTCCAGTGAAATTTTCGAATGCATTTGATAATTCAATTGCTTATTGTAAAGATTTAGTTTTCCTCCTATAGGGATTAATCGCTACTCGATACGGTTTCATGAAAATCATCTAATTATTTAATCTTTAGAAGAAAAATAATTCACGTAATCAATACTTTTTTTTTCTTTATATCATCTTAAAAAATTTCATCAAATGGCTGAAAAGTTTCTTCTAATAATGGTAATTATAAATTTATTCTAAGATAAGAATAGGTTTTAGATAATATTTTTATACTTGTTCACTCTACTCATTTTCCAATTCTAAAACTTAAATTATTTTTTTTGAACAAAACTGGAAAGATTTATCAGAGTGTTTTAAGATCATTTTGATATAGAAACTCGAGAATAAAAATGGGAACTTTAGATTTATTACTAGGATTATTCTTTTCATCAGAAGACAGTATTATATATGAAAAGATTAAACTATCTAAAAAAATATCACAAACAAATAAACAACACATAAAGCAATTACCTTTGCGGTTTCTTGGACCTTTATTCATGACGTTAGCTTATGATGCTGAAAAAAAATGGAATATTAATTTTATTGAATCGACATTATCATCAAATCAGGAATATATTGTTGAAGAAACTTTTATGCAATCATTCATATGTCTTAATTCTTCAGTTGATGAAGGAGATAATATGACTTATCTCTTTGCGTTTATTGGATCTCCATATACAGAAGATCCTAAAATGATATATGAAAAAATGAGTAAATATATTCATCAAAGTATCATTCAAGGAAGATTTGTAGCCCAAAAGACTTATGGGGTTGCGTTTAATTATGATAAATTCGTAAATGGAGAGTTAAAAAGAGGTGTAAAATTGATAAATCACTCATTAGGATCTCCAAGAAAGATGCACTGGGAAGAAAAAAAAAAATATTATTCAGTAGGATTAATAGAGAGAAAAAAAATGGGAGATTATGTTGAATCTAACTTATATACATTTGATACTGATGATCCATTAAGAACAAGGTCTTTAAACGCTATTCCTTCCTACTATTTGATGGCAATATTACCTAATTACTTTGAAACTCGTATAGTTGAAACCTTAAAGCTATTTGAAAAAACAGAAATTTATCCTAACATTAGAACGATAAAATTAAGTAACTCTAATAGTGAGGTTTTATATATAGAAGAATTTTTAATTGAGAATCAAATCAGAAAGAGCTATGGTTTAATACTAATTTCAACAAATGAAGAATTCTCAGAAAGTTATGATATTTCATTTTTTAAGAAAAAATTAAGGCTCCTTTTAGGTAAGAAGAAGAATTTTGAAGAAACTGTCATTGAAATAAATTCAAGAATTAACCCGTTCTATAAATGGAGTACTAATTCTGAAGAAACACTTAGAAATATTATAGAATTACTCGATAGCAAAAATTAAGATAACAGGGAAATGAGGTAAGTTTTTTGGAAAAGATCGAATTCAAGCAATTGTTTAAGATTGAAAAAGAAAGATTATTATGGAATTACCAGAGAATAAATCGTATGTTTAAAAATTTAGAACCTACAGAGATCATAGCTAAATTCTTAATAAATCAATCAGTAGAATTTTCCCCCAATAGAATGATAGATATACTCAATTATTACTCACCTAAAATTAGGAAAGATAAAACATTATTAGATTTTGCATTTGAATGGGTTCGAGCGAATAGAATTCGATTTGATTATAAGAAATTTATAAATTTAGGGACATATGAAGACCAAAATAGTGCCATCGATGATTCCATTTTTCTTTTCTTTTTAGATTATGATAATTATATTAGAGAATGCTTAATAGAAAATATAAGTGAACTTGAAATTTGCGCGTTATATGAAATATTCTTTAATCCTAATCAAGTAGATTCTACAAATATGGACGCTTTCTTGAAAAATAAGGAGTTAAAAGTACACACAATTTTTAAAGGAAAAGAAAAAGTAAATACTAGTATCTTTACATTACGAGAGGGTTTATCAGCGATGATCAAGAAAGATTATAATGAATTACACTCATCAAAAGTCAAAATAAAAAGTGATCAGCAAAAATCAGGCAATGAAGTTTTATCAACAATAACAGAGTTCGATGGGACAATGTTAGAAAGATTGGTTAAATCATACTGCTTTAACAAACGGAAAATAGTTGATAGGGAACTTGAAAACTCAATTTCTAGGTTTTTATCTTCTTTTTTCAAATTTGGCCAATTTTATAAATATGAAGATTTTAAAGATAAATTGATTCAAAATTTAACAGATAGTTTATATTCTGGATTAACAGAAAATCATAAGTTTATTTCATTAGATATTCTCAATTCTGATAATTTATTTAATTTTGAAAAAACTGTAGAAACACAAAAATTAGATGGTTTGGCTTGGATTAAGGATTTAATCCCAATTTTAAAAGAATTTGCTGTAAAATTCATTGATAGGTTATAAATCTTATTTCTACTTCTGTTGTGAAGTCTTATTGAGATTTTTCTATCATTACAAATAAGTGATAACTTTCTCCGAATTTGGGAGGATTCTTGTGCCAATTTTGACTAATGATTTTATACCCAACATGCTGAACCATTTTTAAATAAGTTGCTTTGTCAGATTTTTCCTCATTAATTAAAGAAATTCCTTTATTTAAATCCTTGACAGAATGAATCCACATTTTTAGGTAATACTTCATGGTTGTACCCTCCCTCCAGCAAAGCAAATCGTCTACCTTTACTTAATTTTTCGGAATATTTTTTCATTAAGCTACCTAATTCATGATAATCTTCAGGATATAATTTATTACCCCAGTCTTCGATTCCTTCATCAAATCCTGCACTAGCAACAAAAATATCAATATCTTTTAAATTTTGCATAAATTTTTCCACTTCTTTAATGTAATTGACATTCCCACTTGAGCTTGGATTTAATATTTTTACTTTAAATCCATCGTTCCTATTTTTGAGAATGTTCAATGTCCCGTCACCAGTATGAAGATCAAAATCTAACACAAAAGCAGTGGCAATTTTTCCTTCTGAATATAATTTCAGTAAGCTTATACTTATATTGTTGAAATAACAAAATCCCCAGCATGAATCTGCTGAAGCATGGTGCCCTGGAGGACGAACTACGGCAAAGGTTGGATTTTCGTTATAACCTTCTTCAGCAGCTAAAATTGAACCCCCTGCAGCTAAAGATGCTAACTCAAACAATAGTGGTTCTCTCTTAATATAGTTAAAATGCCTTTCCGAATGAGCTCGTAGTATATCTTCTTTCTTCGCAGGCTTGGGTTTTATAAATTCATATTCTTTTCTTTTGGATAATAAATTAACAATTCCCTCTAAACGACCTGGTTCAGCCGCAGGATCCCTTGCATAATCTGAATTAAAATACCGTTCATGAAATACAATCTTCATCTTTACAATCTCTTACTTAATTTTTCAATCATGTCTTTTGTCATCATTTCGAGATCATAGTGAGGATTCCAACCCCAATCTTCTCTTGCGAAGGAATCATCAATTGTTTTCGGCCAAGAATTTGCTATTTCTTGCCTAAAATCTGGTTTAAATTTAATTTTAAAATCCGGTATATGTTTTTTTATCTCAGCAGCTAATTCTCCTACAGAAAAACTCATGCTAGTAACATTATATACACGTCGCCTTAATTTTTTAGGGTCTGCTTCCAAAAGATCTATCATACATTTAATGCAATCATCTACATACATCATTGGTAAAATAGTATTTTCATCTAGAAAAGAAGTATATTCTTTTTCTCGAATGGCACCATAGAAGATTTCTACTGCGTAATCCGTGGTCCCCCCTTCTGGATAAGTCTTGCTACTAATTATTCCAGGAAGTCTCATAGACCTAGTATCAAGAGAATAATTTTTGTAATAATATTTTGCCAAGAGTTCACCTGTTACTTTTGTTATACCATACATAGTCGTAGGAGATAAAATTGTTTCATTTGGTGTATTGGTTTGAGGTGTAGTGGGACCAAAGGCAGCAATAGAACTTGGCCAAATAATACTATCTATATTATTCTCCTTACTTACTTCTAATACATTTATAAGGCCGTTTAAATTTACATCCCAGGCTTTTAATGGTGATTTCTCTCCACTTGCAGAGAGAATAGAAGCCATATTAAATATTGTATCTATATTAAAATCGCTAATACATTTAGATAAAGCTTCTTTATTTAAGATGTCGAGTTGTACAAACGGTGTAGAGTTAATGGCGTTTTCATGTGTGGGTATTTTTATGTCAGATGTAACTACATTCTCTTTACCGTACCTTGTTCTTAACTCTGGTACAATTTCAGAACCGAGTTGACCCGCTGAACCTATTACTAGAATCCTTCTCATTGTTTTTATTCGTAAGTTGATGTATATCTAGTATAGTTCTTAATTTACTTAATTAAAAAAGGTTTATCTAGCATATTCCCATTTTTTGCCCCCTTCTGTCATTATAGGAAAAACTAATATATTTATGTAGATACCTTTAAAATATCAATTTTCTCATTATTAAAAAGTTTAAAGTGATGATTTAATGAAAAGAGATCCAGAAGCTTTTCTCAAGGAAGAAATGAATGAATTAAGAAATAACAACCTTGAATGGATTATTCGATATCTTGAGCAAGGATCAAAACCCCATTCTGTTGTTGATGGAAAAGAAGTGCTAATGCTTAACACCAATAATTATCTTGGGTTAGCTACACATCCAAAAATAATTCAGGCTGCAATTGATGCAACAAAAAAATATGGTGCTGGAGCGGGAGCTGTACCCGTTATAGCAGGTTCCTTTGATTTAACAAAAGAATTCCAAGAAAAATTTGCTAAGTTCAAAGAAGTAGAAGCCTCAATTTTATGTCAAACAGGTTTTGCGGTCAATTCGGGACTAATACCTATGTTAGTTGGAAAACAAGATGTTGTTGTTTCTGATGAATTAAATCATGGTTCCATTATTGATGGAGTAAGATTATCAGGTGCAAACCGTGTTATCTATAAACATAACGATGTTGGAGATTTAGAAAGACAGTTAAAAGAAGTTGAAAAGAACACTCCCAGAAGAATTTGTATAATAACTGATGGTGTTTTCTCAATGGATGGGGATATGGCACCCTTACCGGGTATTGCAAAAGTAGCCGAAGATTTCGGAGCTATGATTTTTGTGGATGATTGCCATGGGGAAGGCGTGTTAGGGAGAGGTAGAGGAATTGTTGCTCATTTTAATTTACAAGGAAAAGTACATGTTGAGGGAGGATCAATGAGTAAAGGATTCGGGGTTTTTGGGGGAACTGTAGCTGGTTCACGAGATTTAATTGAATTTTGTGCAAATAAAAGTAGAACATATTTATTAAGTACTGCACACCCTCCCGGAGTCGTTGCTGCTTGCATTGCTTCTATAGACGTCGTTGAGAATGAACCAGAACATGTTGAGAGAGTTTGGGAAAATACAAACTATTTCAAGAAAGAGGTTCAAAGTATGGGCTATAATACTGGCAATTCTCAAACTCCAATAATCCCTCTAATTATTGGAGATCCAGGGAAAGCTCAAGAGCTTGCTCGAATCTTATTTGAGCAAGAAAACATATATGGCACACCAATTGTATTTCCAATGGTTGCTCGAGAATTGTCTCGAATAAGAGTTCAGATGAACGCTTTACTCACAAAAGACGACTTAAACATGGCATTAAGCGCTATAGAAAAAGTTGGTAAAAAATTAAAGGTAATTTAAGGATTAATTATAAGAAAAAAAAGATTTAGGATTTCAAATTATATCGTTTAGGATATATAAATAATTTGAAATGAAGCTCCTAATACCAATAGCGCTATAACTCCTATAGCTGAAGCAATAATCATTCCTGTTCTAGCTTCTTTTGAAAGTCTTTGGTCAGTAATTGCTCCTAAAAAAGTAGACAATGAAAAAAAAGTTATTCCTATATTCCGAAGAAGTACTGAACTTGTTGTAAGATTATTTATTAGTGTTACATAATCTTCGTAACCTGGATCTCCCCAATCAACACTCGGAATAAAACTGGTAATACTCAGTAAAATGGCCCCAACTATTATTAAAAGTACAAAGATTAAAAAGATAATTACATATCCTTTCTTTAAATTAGATTTACCCATCGATTCTCTTGATTCTAAATTGGAAATAAATCTCACCTTTGCTTTGGTAAGTAAGACTTAAGTAATAACAGAATATTTAAGTTTTTACATTTTAGTAGAATGATAAGGTAGGATTTAATGAAGGAATTAAACAAATTTAAGGTATAAAGATTTTCAACTTTCATTATCAGAAATTTATTTTTTAAAACCCTAAATTATGAGAATTCTTTAAGGTTTTATCGCTAGAGAAGTTTCGAGAAATAGAGTGCAGATGAATGTATTGTTAATAAAAGAAGATTTAAATATGTAATGATTATTGTTTTTCCATCAACGGC
This sequence comes from Promethearchaeota archaeon, assembly GCA_016839705.1. Classification (GTDB taxonomy): domain Archaea; phylum Asgardarchaeota; class Lokiarchaeia; order Sigyniarchaeales; family SOKP01; genus Loki-b32. Next base: position 85,386 of record JAEOTR010000048.1, read on the forward strand.
AATGTTAGAACTGAAAAAGAAAATGTTTGGTGAAGAATAATAAATTATTTGTTTTTCATTATAAGGGTTTTGCCAAAATTGCTTTAACTCGTAATTTATCAAATAAACTGGTCGTTGCTGGTTTAATTAGGCACACGGTGTCTGCACCACGTCCAGTACCACCTATACAAATAATATCTTGTTCAATATCTTCTATTAGACCAGCATCCACCGCCATGATTGCAATTTCCATACAAACTTTAGTGCCTTGGCTAAAAATAGTCCTAAAATATTTAGCCATTAATTCTACAGGCCCCCATTGCTTCAAAGCGATTCTAAAACTCCTTTCTGTACCAGCAAAAGCATGAGTTCCAATTAGAAATTTAATACCTTTACTCTTAAGAGCAGTGATTTTATCTTCAGGAAATTCCTGTCTTTTGTCTGGTCCCATGAAATAATACGAATGAGTAACAACCACAAGATTATAAATTGTTGGATCAAAAATTTCGGTAGATTTCTCAGCAGTGGTACCAGTGGTACTTGCCATAATAATATCTTTGATGCCAAACTGATCAGCATATTTTTTAGCAATTTCTAACGCTTTGTCAGTATTGTGAGGGCCACCCCTCTCAAAATAAGTCACTTCTAAATTTAAATCTCCCATATTATGTCAGACTTTTTTCGTATAATTTTTTTTATTATTAGTATAGAATATATTTCCAAATTAATGAAACTTATTTGATAAAATTACACTAGGCAAATTTAAAAATTCATGATCTATAGTTAATTACAGGTTTCAATTAAAATAAAAAAAGATGGAGAAAATGGGAAAAGGTAGTAATATTGTTGCGGTAATTGCTCTCATCATGAGTCTTGGGTTAGGAGGTTTTATTATATATGACAATTATATTGCGATACCTTCTACATTACCAGCAGAAAATCAATGGTATGATCCATCTACATCTGCGTTGTACATGCCAGCAAGTGAAGCTTGGGGGACTATTTCTAGTATATCTATAATTTTTGAGGTTTTTTCAGGACAAAATGTGTATTTTTCATTTATGGCTGAATTAAATTTTGATGATAGCTCGAATCCTGGAAGTTATATTGAAATTCATTTTGAAGTAGATGGCATTTTCTGGTCTCAACCTCGAATGTATGTAAGCAGATATAATATTCCACCTGCTTCTGCTCATGGTTTACGCATGTCTGCATCATTACAGCATTATAACTCAACCATGACTTCAGGAAATCATACTGTTACATTAGTATACAAGGGAGATAGTACCGCTGATTCAGTTAGATCTGGTTCTTTATTTGTCCAAACTTTTAATTAATTTTTTCTATTCTTCATATTTTAAACCGGTTGTTCTAATTAGACGTGTATTATTAAGATCGAAGTTAGTATTAATAAGTATTAATATAGTTTTAAAAAGATAAAAATCTAAATACACATAATAGCAATTTATTGCAAATTTAAACACAAATACGGGATATAATATGAGTGAAAGAGAATTAACTTTAAAAGAAAAAGTATTATTTGGGTTAAGCGCTTTCCCAGACCAGTTGACTTATCAGGCATTCACTATTTACGTTTTTACCTTTTACTTTGCAATTGTAGGTCTTACAGTCCTTGAAATGTGGATTGGGTTCGTTTTATGGGGTTTGTGGAACATGTTCAATGACCCTCTTTTAGGAGCATTAAGTGAAAAAACCAAGTATAAAGGAAAATTAGGAAAACGGAAATTCTATTTAATTATTTCATTTATTCCTTTATCATTAATGATGATTTTTCTCTATACAACACCCCCCAGCTTTGAATTCTTGTATTTTATTTTTATAATTTTTACATTTGAATTCTTTTATACAATGTTCTCAGTAAATACAAATGCAGTATTTCCCGAAATGTTTCCAACAGAAGAGCAAAGAGGGCAGGTAAATGTTTTCATAAAAGCTTTTACCATGATTGGGATCATTTTAGCTTCATTGGTTCCAACATTTATTATTGATCCTCTAGTTCCTAATAAAGAAGATGCAATACCAGATACGTTTGAAGCAGCACAGATTCATCCGAATTACATTATAGCAGGTATAATTTTATGTGTTATAGTATTGGTTATGGCAATATTATTCGTTTTTTTTGCTGTCAAGGAGAAAGAAGAAGATCAATCAGATTTTCAAAAAAGACCAGGATTTTTTGAATCCTTGAAAATAACCTTTTCTAATAAAACCTTTATTAAATTCACATTAGGGAATATGCTTATTTGGTATTGTTTTAATGTGTTATTAACTGTTTTTCCTCTGTTTTCCGTTGAGGTTCTCGGAAGAACTCAAGGATCTCTGCTCATTGGAATAACATTGATGTTGGCATTGTTATCTGCTACTTTCTTTCTGCCACTTCAAGAGTGGATCAGAAAAAAAGTAGGTACTCGGAAAGGGCTTATGATAGGTATGGGCATATGGATTATCACCTTGTTTCCTTTAGTTTTCCTCTCAAATAATGACATAAGCAGAATACTTTCAATGGTAATTTTTGTTACTATAGGTTTTGGATTGTCAGCGGCATTATATTTTATCGATTTAATTCATGGAGACGTAATTGATCAAGACGCTCTTAATTTTGGAGTAAAAAGAGCTGCTAGTTATTATGGAGTAAATGCATTTATTCATCGATTTTCAATGATACTTGGTATTACAACAATTTACATAATATTCACAGGCACTGGATGGGAAGGATATTCTATTAATGTAGATCCTGCTTTAATAGATTTAGGTTTGAAATTAATAATGTTTGTCTTTCCCGCAATCGCACTTGTAGGATCGATCATTATGTTTAAACTTTATGATTTACACGGGGAAAAACTCGAAAACATGAGGAATGAATTGGAAAAGCATCCTGAATTAAAGTAAAAATAATTAATTTCATTTTTATTTTTTATTTTGAAATATATTTTTTTGTAGGGATATGAACAGTAAAGATAGAGTCTGGTCCGCATTAAATTTAGAAACTGTTGATAGGATTCCAATACATGCTGTTGCTGTAGATGGAAATATTTGTGATGAAGTACTTGGAAAACCACCTAGGACAGCGTTCGATATCTTTGATGAATTTGAGGACCAATATCCCACTGATTGGATTGAGCGGGTTAACAATATAATAGCAGAAATAGAAATTAACGTCTTTTCACGGTCAATGGAAACTGCAGCAGCAATAGGCTATGATACGTGTGGAGTTGGGTATATCCCATTTAAATTTGAGAGTAAGGAAAAAATGACGGATATTTTTGGACGAGTTTACAAAATAATGAATGATCATGGTCATATTTTTCCATATTATATTGATGGATTGATTAAAAATCAGCAAGATTGGGAAAACTTTCCAAAACCTGATATACCTGAAATCTACAAACGAGC
>JAEOTR010000089.1 GCA_016839705.1 Promethearchaeota archaeon
AATTTGTCGAAGACAGGCCTGGTCATGATGTTCGTTATAGCCTAAACTCATCTAAAATAAAAAATGAATTAAACTGGGAACCAAAATATGTATTTCCAAGTGCTTTAGATAAAACAGTTAAATGGTATCTCAAAAACAATTCTTGGTGGAAGCAATTGGCTACTGATCAAATTATTCATCCGACACCATGGAAGATTAGATGGGCAGAGAGCCAGAAATAATCATTCTATACGATTTTTCAGCGTATTCATTTTGTTCTTTTATAATAAAAAGTGCTATTTTATTTTTTTTAACGTTTTTTTGGCAAATCACACATCTGGTTATTCTAATTCCCGACTATCAGAAGATGTAGAAGCTAATATAAGTTGCAACCCATCAAGACGTCCAGAATCCAGTATTATTTTTAGACGTACTTATTAAGCAACTTTATACAAATTATGGAAATGCTAATAGAAATATAAGATTCTCTAAGGGAAAATTTATGAAAAATTTATTAGAGGTTAATAGCGTGTCCGCTTTAAGTGAATGATAGATCACTTAAAATTATATTGATTACTATTCCTCTTTGGGGGGGCATTCAAAGTAACAATGAAACCAATCTTCTTGAAACTTCCTAGGCTAGGTTATTATTATCTGTATTCTAAAAGAAATGAATGGCAATCACCTCAAGAGATACAGAAGCTGCAATGGAAAAAATTCAAATTTATGCTTTCTCATGCATATGATAATTGTGAAATTTATCACAAAAAAATGAAAAGTTCTGGCCTAAGACCCGAAGATATAAAATCAAAACAAGATTTACTTAAAATACCCACTATTGATAAAGAAGAATATCGAAAGAATTTTCCCTCTGGTGTCTTAGCTAAAGGCTATAATTTAAAGAATTGTTATTTGGCAAGAACTTCAGGTTCAACTGGAGAACCATTACAAATTGCTATAGATCCTGATGCTATCCTTCAAAAGATGATTATCAATTTAAGAACATGCGAAATGGCAAATTATCGTATTGGGGAAAAGCTGCTCCAAGTTTCAGCGCAGATAGACATAGGTTATAATCAAGTATTTAATTTATTGTTAAGAAGGAAATATATTTCGCCTTTCGAAGAGGACATTAAAAAAACTATTGATGAAATAAATTTATTCAAGCCAACTGCAATTGTTGGATATACTTCCTTTATTAAGTTACTAGCAGAAACTATTAGAGATGATAAAAACTATAACTTTTCCTTGAAATCAATTATGACAACAGGCGAACTACTATTGCCGAATAGTAGAGAAAAAATTGAAGATACTTTTAATACAGAACTCTTCGATCAGTATGGAAGCGTGGAATTTGGAAGGATTTCAGGGGAATGCTCTGAACATCAGGGTTATCATATCAATGTTGACACTGCACTTGTTGAATTTGTAAAGGATAACGAGCACTGCACTGTGGGAGAAACTGGTGATATCATTGTTACGAGTCTGATAAATAAGGCAGCGCCTTTTATTAGGTATAGAATCGATGACCTTGGAAAATCTTTAGAAGAGAGTTGTAATTGTGGTAGAAGTTTGCCATTAATGAATGGGCTAAGCGGAAGAATTCAAGACTTTCTTTGTACTGCTGATGGTATTTTTGTGATACCTGAGAAGGCTTACAGAATGTTAAGAAAATACGATAGTATAAAACAATTCCAAGTTATTCAAAAAATGAATAAAAATTTAATAATAAAAGTATTAGAGGAAAAAGCATTATCTAAACGCGACATCAAATCTATAATCAAGCAATTCCAGGACTACCTTGGAAACATAGGGGTAGATGTAGAGATTGTCAAGGAGATATCTAGAAGTCAAGGTAAACACCATTACATCAAATCATTAATTCAAAGAAGAGAATACTAATAAATTGGAATTATTTCCCTAATCGCGCGCGCAAGCTTAATCATTTTCTAAGTGATTTTGCATATGAATCTAGTGATGTTTTTTTGAAAATACGCATTATGTATATGTTATTTTTGTTGTTAATTGAAGTATTTAATTCGTTTGCTAGTAAAATATTCTTAATGCAATTCATAACTTTTTAAAAATTAAAATTTTTTTAGTGAATGTTGAAAATGGGGATGAATAATAGAGGCCAACAATGGTTAAAATTTACCAATTACGAGACCGAAGTAGGTCTCAAGCGTCTTAAATTGACAATTGCATTAGCTGAGAGGCTTCAAAAAAAATTTTCTAGAATTCTAAAAATATTGGATGTAGGATGTGGAACTGGAAATATGTCAATTCCACTTGCAAGCCTCGGACATAGAGTACTTGGAATAGATATTGACAGACCAACTATAGCTAGAGCAAAAGAACTTAACCCATTTAAGAATGCTAGTTTTATAGTTTCAACTATTGATGATATTTCAAAAACAAGGAAATTTGATCTGATAATTTGTTGTGAAATTATCGAGCATTTACACGATCCTAATTCCTTCTTAACATCTATTGTTTCGCATTTAACAAAATCTGGGAACTTAATAATTAGCATTCCAAATGGTTATGGTCCTTATGAAATTATCGAGTTAATTAAACATGGTTGGATTAGGGTTTTTAGAAGGAAAAAATTAGGAAATATAGTTGATAGGATTTTTTATCAGTATCTGATTTCATATCATGAAAAGATTGCAATTAGGCATGATATTGAGTCTCCACATTTAACACATTATACATTAAGTCAATTCAAGGAACTTATATCAACACGTGGTCTTAAAATTGCATCGTTGATTAACACGAATTACATATCAGGAATTTTTCCACTTCATTTGATTCCTGGCAGAACGTTCCCAATAAAAAATAAATTTGACTATTGGGATTGCATATTTTCTGAACGTATTCCCAGTTCGATGGCAAGCGGATGGTATTTTGAATTGATCAAAATCAACAAATAGTATGCTGTAAGAATATTGATTTGAACTTCATAAATAGATTAACTAATCTTAATTTAATTATAGGAGGATTAGAAATGTATGTGAATGACCATCTTGCAGAAAAATTAATCATCAAATTAGCTCCAACGG
>JAEOTR010000092.1 GCA_016839705.1 Promethearchaeota archaeon
GCGATGTGGAGATCAATCCTCATGTTCACATTAATAAGAAACATTTAGAAATTAAGGGTGTTTGGGGAACTGATTTTAGTCACCTTTATAGAGCTGTTGATTTCTTATCCATAATTCAAAAAAGAATGTCTTTAGACGAATTCATCACCAATATTTGCTCTATCGAGGACGCACAAAAAGGTCTAGAAGCTGTAGAAAGATTAACGACTATAAAAACGATTATAAAACCCTGATTAAAAAAAATCAATTTTATATTAATAGCACATGTTATTATTATTCATCTTATCTAAACTATACTTTTACGATGACTACTTTTCTTCCTAAGTTTATCTAGGATTTATAGTAAATTTGAAAAGTATTAAATTATTTTAGGATGCGCGCGTAAGCCGGGGGTAGGAGTTGAATCTACGTATACGGGTTTCTACTAATAATTATAAATTTTTTTAATTCTCTATCTGCAGCCCGTCGCCTAAGCCGTTCGGTCACCCCGGCATTTTTTAACAAGTTGACGTACTTTTAACAATTATCGAGGAATTATCACAATTCTTCGACAATTTTTTTATTTTATTTAAATTTACAAATATTTAATTTAAAAATTACTGCAATGTCGATTTTGTGCCACAACCTATTGTTAAAACTCATTTTTTGTGAATTCATATAAAGAAAGACAATAATCTTTTTTTATAAAACATTTTCAAACTCTAAAATATAATTGATTATCATTCATGCATCTTTTTGATGATATTTTTTAGTATTTTTAGGATGTATATGCATACTTTATTGATAAAATCAAAAAATCCTCATAATAAACATACTCAGGAATAGCCGGTAAATCCCTTTCATATAAAGCGAATCCACTTGCCACCCATCCTTTGTCTCAGCCAGAATTGTCACCAACTTCATTAATTCTTTCTGCTAGAATTCCAATCGTTCTTACATTGCTATAATTCCATTGAAGTTTTCAGTCATTAGTTCTAAGAGTGTTAAGCCAAAGATTATAGATACGTGCACGTGGAGAATTGAAAAATTAGCGTGTATAGAATAGTGCGTCCGCTAATACAAATTTATCGTGTTATTCAAACACTTATAGAATTATCCAAACAATTTTATAATCCTTGAAATCAATTGCTTAGGAATCTTGATGATTACTTTTTCGATTATTTCATCAATGACATAATTTTTTAGACGAATCCAATTAATTATTGACATCGGTATCACAGGATAACTCTGTCTCTCATTTTTAATTTTCGATAAGAACTCATTTTATGCTATATCAACAATTGTTACTAATGGGTAGCGCTCGCGATAGGTTGATATTAGACCCGATAGCTATTTCCTAATAGATCTTTTACCCTGAATTATTGAAAAGGTTGCCAGAAATGTTTTCGGGAGGAGATTTAACTCGCTTTTTGTTTTTCTGCATTAGTATGACATTGATTTTCATAATACCCTTCTTCATAGCCATGTCAATACAATATTATCGAAATCTTTTTCCATTCCTATTAATTATGGGTTTCATATCAATAATAATTGGAGTAGTAATAGCACTTAAGGAATTGCGGTAGGAAATTGTACAGTGCGCTATAAAGCGGCAAGCCCCTTAATACAATCAGTCCTTTTTTGAACTTCATTCTCCACCCAATACTCTATACTTTCTAATCTTGCTCAGAATTTATAGTAAATTTGAAATCAAGTATCAATATTAATCATCTAGCTCATGTTCAAGGTTTAATCGAATTTGGATGAGTAATATCAATTTTAAATAACAGAATGAAAGGTATAATATACTATTATTCTTAAGTGGTGGATTCGATTTTGAAGAAATTGGGTGTATTTATTCCGATTTTATTAACGATTGTATTAGCTTTTTCAACAATTCCAAATGTATATGCCATTTCATTTAATACAAGATCAAGTGCTGACACAGCTATAAGATCCGATCAACCTGACAGTAATCTTGGGACTTCTGCAGTAATGCATGTTAGGTCTGGATCTACCGTGAATGTGGGACGTGCACTAGTCCAATTTGATTTATCATCTATACCTCCTGGAGCCATCATAAATTCAGCATACCTTACACTATATTATGATATTTGGGCAATTAA
>JAEOTR010000049.1 GCA_016839705.1 Promethearchaeota archaeon
CAATGGGTTTTAACAGAGCTGATTATTTAAAAGCAAGAATTGCTCTGGGGGCAAAACTGCTAATCGTAGAAAATGAAGGCTATGCTCTCCTATCCAATGTTTTGTCTAAGATTAGATTAGGACCTTTAATCGCAAAAAATTATGATACAGCACTTCAAATTATTAAGAAAAGCATCAATTTAGGTGTCGATAATTTGATTATACCATATCATCCTCAGCAACAGAATCTCATGTCAACCATAGCACCTTTAACTGAAAATATAGGGGATCCAAACCTCAAAATGATTTATGGGGAAGATCTCCAAGAAAAATTAACTTACTTGTACTCTATTGGAACCTATGCTAAGGGTTAGAGTTAGAATTCGCTTTAATCATTTAGAGGAAAGTTTTTCATTAAGTTATTATGTTGTTGATATAATTAACTACGTTATATATAAGCTTCTAAAGTAAATTGATTAACAAAAAATGGAGAAAATGTCTTATTTTATATCTCTTTTAGAGCATTATGTATCCTTTCAAGAGCTTTCTTTAGAGTAATTAGTGGACACGCAATATTTATTCGTTGAAAACCTTCTCCACCACTCCCAAACATAGAACCATCATCTAAAGCAACTTTTGCTTTTTGCTGTAAAAAATTTTTCAATTTATCTATCTCGATCCCCAGTTTTCTAAAATCAAGCCAGACAAGATAAGTAGCCTCGGGTTCAATAACGTCTATTTGGGGGATATTATTATTTAAGAATGATTTTAGAAAATCTAAATTTTGTTTAATATAAATTAAGAGTGAATTTAGCCATGCATCACATTTCTGATATGCTGTTGTAAATGCGACTAAAGATAAATCATTGGGTAAATATCCAAACTCTTCTGGGATAAAAACACTTTCAATTTGGTTAATAAAGGACTTTCGCAACTTTTTATTTGGAATTATTATAGTAGAGAGTTGAAGACCGGCTAAATTAAATGTTTTACTCAATGATGTGCATGTTATTGAATTCATCGCAAAATCATTATTTATTGAGGCAAAATTAGTGTGTCTAAATCCCGGAAGTATTAAATCACAATGAATTTCATCTGTAATAATCATTATCTCATTATTAATGCAGATTTCTCCAACATCTATTAATTCCTCTCTCGTCCATACTCTACCTACGGGATTATGAGGACTGCAGAGAATTAGGATTTTTACTCTTTCATCTATGATTTTACGTTTGAGATCATCTAAATCCATCTGGTAACGTCCACCTATCCGCTTTAAAGGATTATATAAAATTTGCCTACCATTGTTTTTAATAACGCCAAAGAATGGGTAATAAACAGGATTTTGTACAATTATTTTATCTCCGGGATTACTGAAAGATTGGATAGCTATATTGATTGCAGGAATCACTCCCGGGGTGAAAGCTAACCAATTTTTCCTTATTTCCCAATCATAACGCCGTTTAAACCAATCTAACACAGCATCGAAGTAGGTAGAATGGAAATATGAATAACCAAATACCCCATGTTTTGCTCGATCGAGTATTGCATCAATGATTGGTTCAGGTACTTTAAAATCCATATCCGCAACCCATAAAGGTAATAAATCTTTATCATAGTAATCCCATTTAGCGGATTGAGTCCCAGAACGATCAACAACTTCATCAAAAGACCAATTTTTTTCTTTCACTATCATGCACGTTTTTTAATTTCTGTTAATTTATGTAAAAAAGCGATAAAAAAAAGTATTTTCAATTAAGATCTCTTAAAAAACTAAAAAAAAAGAATTAGATAATAAAAACTCATTCTATTGTCTTTGTTGTTGAGTATAGAAGTATAAGAAGGCTACAAAGAATATGATTTGTATCGCAAAATTGAACCATCCTGCAAAACCAGTACCATCAACGAAAACACCTACCATTTGGACTATTGCTCCTAGAATGCAAAAAAGCATATCAAAAATTACAAATAATTCCACTTTCTCCCAATCAGTCTCTCTAAAAGCTAAGAATTCTATGAAAGCTAAACTGAGGAAGATTATACCAATATATCTCCCTGCCGTTGGATCGTAATTAGGCCAACTAAATATAGCGACATACTGTTCGACAAAGAATGTAAAAAATATTCCAAATATTAGGAATACTATAAGCTGAACTAGAAATGTATATTTTAATTCTTTTAAAATATCAGGACTCATTTTATTATTCCCTCTTTATGATAAATTATTGAAAAATTACAGAAAGGTATGTTGAATGGAATATAAATATTATTACTAATAGAATTATTATTACAGGAACTTCATTTACTGGTTAACTCTTTAAATTCTTTTAACTCTTTAATGTTATCAAATCTATCATCTGATAAAACTCTTTCAATATAATTTTTATCAATCTCAAATACTATTCTTAATAAATCTAAAGCTTTGGTATGGTTATTTCTAAGTGATTCAAGACACGCGATGTTATACAAAATCTCACTATTTGCAGGATCTTTTTTGAATGCTTTATTTAGATAATATTCAGCTTTTTCAAGATTTCTTAAATTTAAAAATATGCTACCAAGGTTGTTTTGAACATCAGCAACGGTGGGGGAATACGTTTTAGGATCTTCTTTTGCATACATTTTAAAGATTTTTAAAGCATCAATGTAATATTGTTTTGCTTGTTCGAAGTGTTGTAATCTGGAGTTTATTGTTCCAAGAGAGTTTTGTATAAGAGCGACATTGTATAAGTATACTTCTGGATTTTCTTCTGCTAATTGTTTAGCAATATTTAAGGCTTCATTGAATATTGGTTCTGCGTCTTCAAATTTATTTAAAGTAGCATATAAATCCCCAAGATCTAATAGGGTGAGCACTAACTCGGGTAAAACTTGATTGGGATAATGTTCCGCTATTTTTCTTTTAATTTTTAATGCCTTTAGATGCATCCGCTCCGCATCTTCAAATTTCCTTAATTCACTATAAACGAGCCCAAGATTACTCTGAGTCTTAGCAATGTCGATTAAATACATATCATAAGATACTTTTGCTAATTTTTTGTAACTATCTATAGAATCAATGGAACCATCCTGAATATCCTCCAATAGGTCTAAATCAATGCCTACGTTTCCAAATTCACTTGTAATTGAGGGCTCCTCAGGGAGATATATATCATAATATTTTTTTAATAACTCATTATATACCTTTAAATCGTCTAGGTATGAATTTTCTAGACTGCTAAGCTCTTCTGAGTGAAAATCAGGTGAATGTACATTATTATATCGTCGTTTTAATTCTTTGTATGAACTTAATGCATCAGTGTATATTTTTTCTGCTTCTTCAAACCGTTTTAAGTCAATATATAAAGTTCCGAGGTTTTTTTGTGTGGCAGCGACATAGGGTAAATAGATTCTATAATATTTTTTCGCCAAATTATTGTAAAGATCTAAAGCATTAAGATAGACTCTCTCTGCATCCTCAGAATTCCCTATGATAGATAGAATATTACCAACCACGATAAGAATCGGCGCTTTATATTCATCTTCAAGTATAAGTAATTCTTGCGCAACGTCAATTAATCTTTTATGATCGTAGTTAAATTGTTGTATTTTATTGGCCACTATTAGAAATTCATTTACTAACTCCTCAGAAGGACTTAATTTTGCCCTATGTAATAGAATTTCAATTTCGTCCTTTAGATCACCTCGAAATATCTTACCCTTTTTTTCATAATATTGTAGGGCTTTTTTATGGGACTTTTCATCACCTAGGGAATTTAAAACATCTTGAATCTCTTGAAATGAGAATTCATATGTCTCTTCTTTACTCTTTTTCTTCTTGATTATTCCTGTACCCAACAATTCATTAATAGAATTCTCCACATTTGAAAATTTACAGCATGTTTCAATAGATTTTTTATTAATATTAGTATCTATATTTGTATTTATAACACTTAATATTTTGAGCAATTCTAATGCTTCTGGATTCGATGAAAGAATTTCTTTTATAATTTGCATATAAAAATTATATATTTCACCCAACTCACTTTTGAGACTAAAAACTTCTAATTTATCAAAATTAATTCTTCTGTAATTTTTTTTTATTATCTTTTCTAACGCTATATGCCCCTCAGGGAGTTGTTTAACGATTTCTATTACTTTATTTGGATACCTTATTTTAAATCACTTGATTATCTAATAAGTATAAAGTGAAAAATCAAATTTTTTCTACTTTAATCACATGACTCTTTGAATTTATATTTATGATGTCTTTTTTGATATTATAAAAATCCTAACATAAAAATTCCCCCTAATTAAGATGATTGAGGACTTCACGATTGTATGTCCTTAGTTTTTCATTTTTCAAATCGAACTGGTTAACCACCATGATTTTGCGATGGTCAACTTGCAAACGGATTCTATCGCGAACTCACATATAACTTAAACATTAATTTATTAACAGAGCCTTTACCCGCTGGAACATATACTATTGAGGTATATTGGAAGTCAACTTTTGATGCAACAGGAATCTCTAACTCATTAAGTGTTGCACATGCCCCTACATACAACTACACAAGAACTTTATTCGCCCAAGAATTAAGTCCATTCTAATTTTTGAAATCTTTCTCTTTTTTTTTAATGTTTGTAGTCTTTTTCCCTATTTTAAGATTTTTAAATTATTACGTGAAAATTTTTATGTATAATATTATCTAATTTCAATATGAGTAATCATTTAGATAATTATGGTGATAATTTTCAACAAAAATCTAAATATAATAGAGAAAATTTGCCACAACATCGGTTGGATTGGAAAAATAAACCTGAAGTTTATAAGACCTATCCAAACGCAATTGAAACGATTAAACTAAAAAATCCTGAATTTGATAAAGATCTATCGTTTTGGAAAGTAGTTCTCAACAGAAAGTCTACTCGAAATTACATATATGAACCAATTTCTCAGTTGCAACTTAATCTATTATTATTTGGTATGTCAGGTTTAACTCGGATTTTTCCCCAATTTGCATTCAGGACCGTACCTTCTGCAGGAGGATTATACCCTATTGAAATATACCCAATAATAAATAATGTTGAAGATATTGATCAGGGAATATACCATTATAATGTACCAGACCATAGCCTTGAATTATTAAAGGGAGGAGATTCTCGAAATAATATAGCAAAAGGGTGTTTAGATCAAAAAATTGCCTACAACTCAGCAGTCAGTTTTGTATGGACAGCGGTAATAGAGCGTTCTAAATGGAAGTATCTCCAAAGATGCTATAGATATATTTATTTAGATGCGGGACATATTGGTCAAAATTTCTATTTAATTGCGGAAGCATTAGATTTGGGCGCATGTACTATTGGAGCGATATACGATGATGAAATAAATGAAATATTAGGCATTGATGGGATTAATGAAACAACATTGTATGTCGGTGTTGTAGGGAAGATACGTTAGTTTGAAAAAAGGGATAAAATAGGAATTAAGTTTATAATTTCTCTCGTTTTATTAACTGAACTAGAATAATATCAAAGATCAGTAAAAATGGGATGGGCCAGATGATTACGATTAAATTGTCCCCATGAGAATTGAGAATAAACGTGGCAGGTATGGATATTATTAACGGAATTAACTCACTAATGACACCCACGGAAATAAAGCGGATTTCATTGAATTTCCCCTTGAAGAACAGAATTACTTCAATTAGGAAGAAAATCCTGAAAAAACAATACATGAAATGATACTGAAATGCGCTAAAAAATCTAATTGAATACCATGCGGGTGTAAGAGGTACTTCCCACACCATTGAAAGAATACTATTAGGGCCAGGGCCTAGATCCATTTGATAACCAAAAGGTATAATAAAAACTACCAGGATCGATAAAATCCCTACAATTATTATTTTTAAACGCTGATTGCTCATATTAATTCTTCTAAAGATTAATGACTTAAATTATTAATGAATATCATCTAATTTTTACATCAATGACTGCCGGTTTACCTGAATTTTTAGCACGCTCAAGAGCATTTTTAATTTCATTGGGATCAGAAACCGATTCACCATAACACCCAAAAGCTTTAGCAAGTTTACCATGATCAAATTCAGGGAGGTCTACATCAATAGTACGATTTTTAAAGATAGATTGCTGACCTGTTTTGATCATTCCATATGCACTATTATTTGCTACCACATAAATTAGATTATTTAACCCCAAACGTACTGCAGTTTCTAATTCTTGTATATTTATCATGAAAAAACTATCCCCCGATATTGAAACTACTTGTTTATCTGGTTTTGCCAGTTTAGCACCAATACCATATGGTATTGAAGTCCCCAAGTGTCCCATACAGATTGAATGAAGTGTTGATAAAGGTTTTCTATTGTACAAATGGAGTAGAGCATGAGTGGTATAAACGATATTCCCACCATCGATTACTAGTATTGTATCTTCATCAATAAAATCTAATACTTCTTTTACCATCCTGAATGGATCAATTGGCCTGTAGCCTCTCGAAAAGCTTTACGAACCGCATCAGCAATATCTTCTATCTTGCGGACACTTTTTTGGTATTTAGTTATTGGTTTAAACATTGTGATTTGATCTATTCCTCCTTGTAGTGAGAATTTATTAGCCTCTTGAGTTTTAACCTGTGCTACAATAGTAATCAGAGGAATATTATCACCCCACGCAGCTGCTACACCCGGTACTAGGTGTGTTGCACCAGGTCCCACCGTTCCCATACACACTCCAGGAGTATTGGTTACTCTTGCCCACGCATCCGCTGCATGTGCCGCAGCTTGCTCATGTCGAAACATAACAGTATCAATCCCTTTCTCACGACCCCATCTGTAAACGGCATCATAAACCGTTAAGAGTTGACCACCAATTATCCCAAATATTTTTGTAACAGATTCTTCGAGGAGGCATTTTATTAAGACATCCCCGCCCCTAATTATTTTCTTCTGCTCTTCCACATTTTTCACTTTTAAATAAATACTCTTATGATACTTGTTAAAACTTAACTTTTTACTTATAATTAATTAATAACAAATTTAATTACATGAGACAATTTGAGAATTGACAAGATATAGTCGGTTAAACTATTTCCTTATGAATCATATATTGATACATTAAAAAGTGTTGAAAGAAATAATGTCCTCCTAGTATTAGATTACTAGGAGGTTTATTTCTATATTATGGAAATGAAAAATAATCATGAAAAAAATATAAAATTAAAAAGAATATTTATTAAAGGTCTTTTAGACCAAATTTATATTTAGTTGGATGATACATATAATCTCCAAGTGTATTTTCCCTTTTTTTATTCGACATTTTATTTTCCTCCTATTTTATTTAGCGAATTGAATTTTGAATTATGGGATTATATCCAGGAAACGCTTTTTTCATATTTTTTATTTCTTTTAATTCTTTTCTCATTTTTTTTAACCTCTTAGTTTATTTTTTTTTTACTTAATTTTATAATTATTTTGTTTCCATATATAGTTTTATTACCATAACTTTCTGCGAAGTTCGAAACTTGTTAAAAATTTAACAAAAAGAAGTAGAAATAATTTATAACTTTGGTATTCTTAAGGGAAATATATCTTTCCTTGGGGGACTTATCTATTTAGAAGATAGATATAAACAATTAATTTTGGGTTTTCCAATCTTAAAAAGATGATTGTATATGACTTAATCCTCTTTTTTATCAAAACAAACTAGAATTGAAGCACTGGTTACACCATGGTTTTTTATACTCTGCTTGATAGTTTCTGATTTTTCTCTGAATTCTGAGTATTCTTTATATTCTTTTATGAGTTCTAAATTCTTATCAATCTCTTCTAGTGTAATATTAATTAAGTCAGGATGTTTTGGATCTTCGAGTTATACCTATCTTACCCTTTTTCTTTAGTACTTCAGTTTTCTCCTTTCTCTTTAATTCACATAAAGGACAGGAGATAACCTTGTTATCGATTATAATCATTCCTGTTTTACAATTAGGACATTGAGTACGAACCGTAAAATTAAAATCCTCAAAACTCATACCTTTCACCCTTTCGTTTACAGTTATTTTACAATTGTCTTTGGGCGGATTGGAGCCCCGCCCTTGCTCTTTTAGTGAAATCAATAGGGAAATGGTGAGTTGATAAAAATTGTGAACGTAAAATGTAAATTAAAAATGAAAAAAAAAATATTTAACGACGTATGTAATACATGTTCTTGATAATAATCAATTCTTTTCTGGATAATTCCTTATTCTTCATTATGTTTACCTCCTTTTTGTTTTTTTTTTATTTTTGTTTTTAGTTATATTTTAAATACTTTTGTTAAATCTTCTACCGTAGCCCATAATTCCTGTGAACTCGCTGCCATTCAAGACGGTGGATTGGAATTACATCTTCAGGATATTTTGCGTTTAATTCTGCTTTTTTGAATAATTTGGATAATCGCTTTTTAACGGGTTTCTTTTCTATTATCTTAGGTTTGATTGTTTTTTGAATTCTTACCTGCTCTAAGCGCATCTCCAAATTTATCTGTTCTATATCAATACAATTCATTCTTACCGACTTTTTTTCTGATACATGAGCCATTTTTTTTTCTCTCTTCTTTGTTTTTTTTCTTTTTTTTCTTAAATAATAGGAAGATTTACATCAATTTATAGTTTAATTACCTATACTTCAATTGTAGTTTGTAGTTCATCCGAAGTTTCTACGCTTATGTGAACAAGAAACCTTAAATAAGAGTTGTACTATTCATTATTTGTAATAGAATTCATTTTCTAATGGTACTTCAGTGATTAATTATGAGTGGAACAGAACCGACGAATTTTCCGCCTGAGGAGGTTGTTCAATCTCTACTTACAGAAAAAAAGAATTTTGAGCATATTATCCTCTGGATGTTGAGTAATAACGATAAAGTTGAGTGGGCAGATTTTAAGCGAAAACCGATTGATATGGCGCAATCAACGTTATCGAATTATATGACTAAGTTATTAAGCAAAGAATTTGTCGAAAAGATAGAGAGGGGTAAATATAAAATTACTCCTAAGGGTGAAGAGAGGTATAACGAATTATCAAGGGTCAAAGAAGTAAAGAGAAAATTAAATTGTCCTCCAGATGTAATTAGGCATTCAAGAGACTATAGTCATATTATCCTTTGGATGGCTTATAATAATAGTTACTTAAAATGGTCAGATTTTACAGAAGAAGATTCTCCACTAAGGATTAATCAATCTTCTTTGTCAAAGAATTTAAACCTATTGCAGGAATATGAACTCATTAATAAAGGGGAGAATAAAGAATATCGAATTACTCGACTGGGTAAAGCTGAATATGCCAGAATTTTAAAATCGTATGACTTGGATAGGCAATCAATATTAAATGAAGAAAGTAAACGGATTGAAGAAATAACAAAAAGAACCATCCGGTTTTTTGAGAGGTATAACATTGAGGATGATGATATCAAATTTCGATTTTTAAACAATGTTTTAACGCTACCTTTTGAGAAGCTGAAAGGTTCATTAGATAGTGAGGATGATTTTAATAAAATTCTTCTATTTCTTTCAATGAACCATCCAAATCAGTATCCAGAAAATATTTCACCTGAGGCATTTTCAAAGAAATTTGACATTGATAAATTAGATTTGGAATTTAACATTCGAAAGATCACTGAGAAAGGTGTGTATTCTACTAAATTCTTCAAATTAGAGGTTGAAGATGATAAAACTTATTATTTTCAAGCAAATGAGAAAATAGAGAAAGTGTTAAGTGCGATAACCGAGGATCATATAACGAAATTTACTTATTTAAATAAATTATATGAAAAGACTTCAAGAGGTACACCCCAATTAACAATGGAATCGACTACTGATGCAATATTACTCGAAATTTGCGATCATTTATTTGATTCAAGATTAAAGGATCCTTTGAGAGAATTTTTACCAGAATATATTAAATATTTAGCATATAAAATGCAAAAACAGAAAAAGTTAGAAGAAATTACAGATAAATTAGAAGGGACCATATGGCGCGATTTTCAATATTATAGTGCTACAAGTGAGCCCCCTAAAACTTATGATGAAGACCATGAATATTATTATCTAATGCCTCAAATTTTTGATATATTGGATGATAGTTATATAGTTCCTAGTACTTCTGCAGTTGTTAGAAAGACAAAAAAGGTATTAACAAACAAATATGAATACAAAAGAGCTTTAAAATTTGTAGATTCTAGCATCAAAAAAGGACTAGATAATATTGAAATTAAGTTATTTAAATCAATAGTTCTATGTTATTTAAATAAATTTTTTGAAGTAATAGATTTAATTGGTAAGGAGATAGATTATGAACAATATCAAGATGAAGAAAAAATATATGTGGCATCTTCATTTATTCTTGCCTTTTCGTATACATCTTTAGGTAATGCTGATGCTGCATTAAAAATAATAGATAAAACCTATAAAATATATCCAGAGAATCCCATACTATCAGCAGCAAAAGCACTAATCTACGGATATAGCATTATTTATGATTTTGATGTTGAAGAGGGAAGTGACGATTCTGTTTTAGATTTAATAGATGAAGTAATCAGAAATGATCCAAAAATTACGAACAAAGCCAGGTATTATCAATTTAAAAGTATTGTCATGGAACAAATGGATAAGGAAGAAGAAGGTCTTGAGGAAATCAATTTAGCTCTTGATTTAACAGAAGACATTGTGGATTTATACTATTTTAAATCAAAATTTCTCTCATCATTAGGAAGATATGATGAAGCATTGACGGTTCTTAAGGAAACGATGAAGAAATTCCCGGATAGTAAAAAGCATATGTTAATGCAACAAGCCTATATTCTTAAGATGGCAGGTGATTATCAATCGGGTTTAGAGATAATTTCAGATTTGACGCAGACTTATCCAAAAGAAATAGATTTTAACAACAACAAAGCATACTGGCACATTTATATTTATCAAGAAAATAGAGATAAGGGAATTGAAGATGAGGAAAATAAAACAGCAGCGATTGAGACGATTAAATCTTTAACTGAGGAATCTCCAGAAGAGGGGAATTATTTTGATTCCTATGGTGAAATCCTGATGATAACAGAAGATTACGAAAACGCGATAAAGATGTATGAAAAAGCTATTGAGACTGAACCAAATGGTTGGTTTATACCTTCTTCTTATGTTGGTATCGGAAAATGTAATGAAAAACTTGGGTTTTACGAGAAAGCGGAAGTAAATTTCAAAAAAGCAAGACAAATAGTACGTTATTGCTTTTGCCATATTAAGAATAGAAAAGAGTGGATTGAAGAGATTGAATACCACTTAAAGAAAATTAATGAAATGAAACAAGAATAATAGTTGTATTCTATTTTTTATAGCCTACTTTAACAATTATTGAAATAGACTCTTCGAAAGTCATTCCTTCTACGCTACACTTAAAAGCTAAATCTTCAGATCGAAACAAAGTTGTGAAGTAACCTAGCCAATATTCTGAAAACCGTCTGTTTTGCCTATGTTTAAAAAGCATATGATATTCATCGTTTTCCTCATGTACATCGATCGCATAAAAATAATTTGCGACAACCCACATCTTTGCGATAGTATTTATTATTTCTTCAACTGTAAGGCTTTTAAGGGGTTTACCGGTATACCACAATATTAGATCAAACGCTACATTCTTATGATATGCTCTTTCTCTGGCATCCTCGGGCATCTCAGCAGCATGAATAAGTTGATTAAAGGTGGTTTTACCTATAAGGCACATTTTCATTTCATCTCGTGCACGAACCCAAAGATCTCTATCTAAACTTTTTTGTTCCCCAAAATACTTAATTGCTCGTTCAATGAAAACGAATTTTGGTTCTTCTTTTTCTTTATATTTCTCGATAATCGCTAGAATTTCAGGTGAAATTGAGTTGAATTCATCAAAACACTTAACCGCATTTTTGACTAGATCAGATATAGTACTACCTTGTCCCTTATATTTATCAATTAAACCTCTGATTTCATCACTTACTTTAACATATAATGATTTATCTTTAGGTTCAGATTCATCAACTTTATCATTCTCCTTTGCGATAAGAATCATCTCCTTTTTATAATGAATATATATCTTTATATTAATAAACTTTATTGTATATATTGATATATACTAAAAATTTTTATGATTTTTTAACAATTCTATATATAGATATATATATCTCAATACTTTTATTTAAAAACCTCTCCGAAGTATTGTCGGGCATTTATTTTGATCAGTAACATTTAAATATATAATTATATAAGATTATATTGATACAAAAAAAAAATATAATTTCATATATAAAAATATAACTATTAAAATAAAGAGGATTAAAGAAAAAAATGGCTTGGATGATCCCAATTGTTGCGGGTAGAAAAAAGAGTTCTAGATCCAGCGTTGGCGGTCTAATTGCAGGATTGTTTATCTTTTTGATTTTTGGGGTATTCTTTTTCATATTTTTTAATCGATCAGGAATATTCGGATTTGGTTTTCCAATGATATTCATCATGATAGGTTTTATAGTGTTTATTATGGTTATTTTCGGTATTGCCATTGCGGCCTCATCAATGAGTAAGGTATACAAACCTCAGAAAGCTAGCATGTATGGGGACAATCAAATCTTTAACCAAAAACAGACTTCTCAACCCAATCCCTATGTTGTTCAGGAACCGATTCAGAAGCACGATGAACCACTATATCAAGAGAAACCTCCAGAAGTGGTTCCTGTTGTTAATGAAATCAATTTTTGCCGTTATTGCGGGGAAAAAGTAGATAGGAAAGCCCAATTTTGTCATCAATGTGGAAGTAAATTATAGTTTATATTTATTTGAATTTTTAAAACACAAAAAAATAAAAAATAATAAACTAGACGCTCAATGCGAAATAATCTATATAAGAGATTTATGTACTTTCGTTGGAAAAGGAAGGATAACATTGCTATATTTCTGATAATAACTCTTGGGCTATTAATGACATCAATCGGGTTTCTTTATAACAATTTCTATAGTATTTTTCTAAGTTTATGTCTAGGATTCTTTATTGGAGGATTTATTTTATCTATTATTTCAACATTCTTGGCTCAGATGGAGTCAAATATAACGGGGGCGGGTGAGATTGATGCTGAAGTCGATGTAGATGTTGATGCCGAAATAGATGTTGATACTGATATCGATATAGATGCTGATGCTGATATTGATATAGATGCTGATGCTGAAATAGATATTGATATAGATAGCGATATTGATACTGATGTTGATGTAGATTATGACATAGAGGCAGAAATCGATGTTGAAGTCGATGCAGATATAGATATAGAGGCAGAAGTAGATATGGATGCAGAAGTAGATGTGGATTCTGACGTAGAGGTCGAAATGGAAAGTGAACTTGATTCCAGTTTACTATCCACTATCACTCCTGCTCCTATTATGCTTTTGTTTTCAACTGCATTTCTAGTATATGGCATTTCAGGTTTATCTTTGTATTTCCTTGTAGGTGTAAATTTCAAGTATATAATTTTCTTTGTCACCCCAATAATTTCATTTATATCTGTTAAATTAATAAATTCTCTTTGGAAAATCCTGGCAAAATCACACTATTATGGGATTTCATCTACAATGAATTTAATTGGAAAAGAAGGGGAAGTAATATTAAAAGTTGATGATAGAGGGGGAGTTATTAAAATTCCTTCAAAGACACCTTTAAAATTTGAACGATTACATGTTAAACCTGTTATTGAGGAGTCTATTTTTGAAAGAGGTAATAGAGTTTACATTTGTGATGTAAAGAACGGGTATTTACTAGTTGATAATTCTAAAAAGTTAATAAAAAAAAGAAAAAGATGAAAGTTTTAAGATTTAAAGAAAAAATTAGAAAAATTTAATAAAAATAAAGAAAAGAAGGAGGTTTTAAAAAAAGGTTGATATACCAAGAACTTAATCCTTTATTTGTCGGGATAGGAGTTACTGTAGGCATTATAGTGTTTTTGTTTGTAATATTTTTGGCTGCACGATATAGAAAATTCAAAACAAACCAGTTTGTGATACATTTACGTAATGGTAAAGTCAAACATGCAGGATTGGGAGGAAGTCTATTTCTACTTCCATTAATCGATGAATATATTGTAATTCCAACAACAAGCATCCAAACACTTGTTGAAGCCCATGAACAAGTAGTCTCTCATGAGTATCAAAACATTGAAATCGAAGGATTATTAATATGGAAAGTTATTGATCCTGAAAAAGCGTTCAGTGCAGTCTCTTGGAATATGAGAGATGAGAACTATGTCGAAAAAATTCTAAAAGGGGCAGCTGAAGCAATTATTCGTACCACTTGTGCAAATATGCCACTGGAAAAGATCATTAGAGAAAGAAGAGAAATTATTGATCATATTGAAAAAGATTTACATGAATTAACGGCCGATTGGGGTATAGTAATCGAATCTTTAGAAATCATAGAAGTGATTATTGTACAACAGGATCTTAAAAAGAATATGGAAGCAACTAAACAAGCGGAAGAATTAAAGAAAGCTAGGATTGCTAATGCTGAGGCGGAGAGAATGTCAAAGTTGAGAGAATTAGAAGTAAAAAATGAAGTGGGCATTCAGGAACAATTAGTTGAAAGAGAGATTGAGTTAAGACGTAAAGATAAAGAAATTGCTATTGCTGAACAGGAAAGAGAGCGGAAAAGAATTGAAGCAGATGGTAACAGGCAGAAAAAAATAATAGAAGTTGATGCTGAGGCTCAACAAATCAAACGTAAGCTCATTGCTCAAGCAGAAGGTGAATCTGAAAACATTAAACAGCAAATGCTTGCTCAAGCGGAAGGTTTTAAGAAACAAGTAGAGGCTATGGGCGCTGCTGACGAACGATTTTTAGCGGTGCAATTAACTAATATCTTACCTGAAATTTTCAAGCACATAAGCCCTGAGAAGATGTTTATTATGGGAGATGGGAATGAAGCGTTTTCATCACTTTCGAGATCTATCATGCCATTCCTACAACTATTGCCGGAATATTCAGATAAAATAAAGGAATTCTTTAATAATGGAGGAGCTGAAAAACTTAAGGAGATTTTGGTTAAGAAGAAATAAAATGAGTTTATCGTTGCTTAACTCAAACTCTCATTTTTAATTATTTTTTTACTTACTGTTTTACAGATTAATAAGAGGTTTTAAAAAAAAATGATAGATATAGAAAAAATACTAGCTGAAGGAAATCTACGTTATTATTTGAAGATTACTCAAGATTTAGAAAATATCGAGACTCAAGGCAAATTACCAAAATATCCAGTAATAATTCTTACGTGTATGGATCCAAGAATAGATGTCCATCGGATTTTTCAGTTAGAACCAGGGGATGTGATCGTCGTAAGAAATGCGGGTAATCAATATTCTCAAGATAGTTTACGATCTATCCTACTTGCCATTTATCAATATAATATTAAGTATATTATAATTTTAGGTCATTTAGATTGCGGTATGACAAAAACTAATTTATTAGAATTAAAAAGAAACGTACCATACGAATTTCTCCCACGTATATCAAACAAAACTATAGATGTCTTTAAGGAAACAAAAGAATATTTTAAACCATTTAATGATGAATTAATAAATATCAAGCAGCAGATAGAAGCTTTACAAAGATTAGAAATACACAATCCAAAACTAAAAATCCTAGGAATGCTCTATGATATAGAAACAGGATTTGTACTTGAATATAGTAGGTTAAAAGAATTTGCATCAATTGAGAATTTTAGAGTTCATTATAAAACTATCTTAAGAGAGAAACAGTTCCAATTCATTGATTTCCTAGAAACTATTGAAGAAGAAATTATATACGGGGAGAAATTAGAGGCTGTGAATCGGGGAGAAGAAACAGATGAAAAATCAATCAATCCAGTGTTAAAAGAAAAGAAGGATGTCCCTATTGGTGTTCAAAATCAAAAAGTCGAAGTCCCTACCATTTTAACGAAAATGCAAATTCCTAAGATAAATTTACCCGGAGTTAAAATATACATTCCTAAAATATATAGAAAGAGGAATAAAATTAGGAATGAAAACTAAACAAATTAGATATTGTGGAAACTGTGGAAGAGAATATAGTCTTGATGATTTTATCGTGATTTATCCTCAACCAAATCATAATCAAGTTATGAAAGTATGGGATAATCAAAAGGTACAATTTTATTGTTCTTATTGCTATTTATTGGAAATTTTAAAAAAAATCAAAAGAAGAAATTAATTCCCAATTAATTTTGTTCTCTTCTTTTCTCCATCCTTTCGATAATCAAAGGATATTTCAAAGAAGATAACAATGATTAAGGACATTGAAAAATTCAACAATAATAAAACGTACATGTGATCTAATATTCCTGTTAAAAGAAGTGGTAAAAACCAAATAGCCCAAGTTAAAATTAGTTTAACACTTACTTTTATCAGATTTCTCTTTAAACTTTCATGAGGGAATTCCTGATCTTTTTTTTCCTTCTTATTAGCTAATGGTTTGAGTATCATAAGCATAATTACTATTAGAGGATACAAGATTACAAACATGAGCCAGTCGACTTTAGGAATAAGGTTGAACACCTCAAGAAAAAGGAAAATACTACCAATTACTACTGGAATACTAAAATTAACTATATTTCTCCATTTTTCTCTTTTTCCATGAGCTAAACTTTTTTTTACCAACATTATTAACTCTCCTTTGTTGCTAAATGAAAATAATAGATATGCCGTTAGAATTATACCTAGAATACTAAATAGTAGAAAGACATTATAAAATGCATAAAATGGTTGGAGAGACAATTGTAAAATTGGAATATCATCAAAAAATGGCCACCATTCTCCATGGTGATTCCAATAGATCATCGGGAAACTTAACAATGACCAAATTATAGCTAAGGAAAGAAATATTTGCGTTCGAAGGCTTTTGGAAGTATCCCGTTCCGTTTCAAGTTCGCTTGATTCCTCAGATTTTCTTAATTTATGAATTAATCTCTTACTAATTAGAAATATAATATATATACACGCGCTAATATCAATGATTATTGTGGCGATCAGAATTACAATATCAGTTGGAATAAGCCGGATCAGAATTGAATAATCATTATACTCATTTAACGCTTTACTTACAATTTCTTGTGAAAAGAGATCAGAAATTCGATAAGAATGCCAGCCTTTTTCCAATTCTTCTTCAAGATTTAATATAACAACTTCTTCAAACTGATGAAAATAATACAGATAAATATCCCCATTTGTTACATCAAAAATATTTGAATATAAGGTATTAACGAGAGGTCCTTCGAAATGAGCTGAATCTAAAAAGGTTGCGATAGTTTCAATCGTTAAGTTATCATTTGCCATTATATCATTGAACTTTTCTTCTGCAGCATTATATCTTCTAATTGCATCTGAACTAGGATTACCTCGTAAAGAATTATCATAATAAAAATTAGAAGCTAATTGAAAAGTTTCATTATTACGAAAAAAATCAAATTCACCATCTATTCCTATGTTAAATACTACGGATTCCCCTGTTTTGTCGACGTACATTGACTGAATGCTCCCTTCTTGCTGGTAAACATTATGTACTGCTTTATAGTCAACGACCTCACTTATGTTTTCACAACTAAATAGTTCCGGAACTAAATAGGGTTGTCTTTCATTATGAAGATTTGGCGTGGTATAAGGAACAGATGTTGAATCAAAAGTTAAACCTTTTTCGTTCATACCTCCTTGAAACCAACTGAATCCACTTCCTTCACCATAGCCAACTATTACAGCCCCATATTTTAATATTGAATCATCATACCAAGTTGAGCCGTTAGGTATAAATGTTATAACAGTATTAGATATTTGAGTCAACGCATGATCCTCATTATTGCCAAAAAAAACATTAGAACCATTTTTGACTTTAAGATTTAAACATGAAGCACCACTAGTCAAGTTTGATTGATTAATTAAAAAGTTTGAGTTAAAAAAACTAACCAAAACAATTACAATCACATAACTCTTTTTCATATGAATCTTCACTATTTCGATATGAGGTAAAAAAAAATTTTATTTACTTAAAACATTTGTATTAATATATTAAAGTGATAAGTAGACCAGTTCTTGGTCCTTCAAATTGAAAGAATATTTTGTTTTTTATTTTAAAACTTGCCCTCTTGACTAAATTTTGTTAGATTATCCAAAAGACGCCTTAAGTAGTTTTCAAACTCATTAATTTCTTTTTCTGAAAAATTTTTATAAAATATATCTACCATTTCATTAGATACTTGAATAAATTTATCTTGTAAGGCTTTATTCTTTTTTGTCAATTTTATATTAAGAGTTCGCTTATCTTTTTGGGACCGCACACGTTTAATATGCCCTGCTGTTTCGAGATTATCTAATAGGTGTGATAAAGTTGCTTTACTTAACGATGTTCGTTCTAATAGATCTTGAAAAGATAGATTGTCTTGAAGCCAGAGAGGGAACAATACTCTACCTTCAGCAGGATTTATGTCAATTTTTTCATATTTTCGAAGTAGGTTAGTAAAGATACGACTAGATAATTTTTGAATCTTAGATATTAGAAATCCTCCTTCCCTCAATTCTACCATTATTCCCCCCCTGGCTGGAAATGTATTTGGTTTAGTCTATAATAAAACTTTGCATTTTTTGGGCTAAGTTTGATCAAAGTATAATCGGGATCCTCTAAACCTTTCGAATAATATCTTTCCCACCAATCCAGCCATATTTCTTTTTTTAATTCAATATCATCAATAATTTCTGCATCGCCACCATACATAACTCCCTTAAAATCTTCCGGTTCACAGAAATAAACAGATATTTTAGAATTTTTCTTGATATGATCAATTTTTGACGATGAGGTGTTTGTTGAGATATAAATAACGAATTCATTATCTTGTTTTGCAAAAAACTCAGAAAATTCTGGAAATTGTTCCTTATTTCTCAAGTTAAACATTGCTCTTGTTATTGGATATCCTTCAGAATCAATAGTAGTCAAATAAGCAGCTTTAGAGGACTCCATTAATTCCAAACTCAGATTTTTTGCTTCTTCTAATTCCATGTTTCATACATCTCTATTTAATTATAATTTGATATTATTTATTTTTTCTAATCTCATCTAATCTTTCTTTAGCCGAAGGATCCATATCAAAAGTCTTTTTTAAATTATCACAGAAATATTCCTCGCAATAAGCGCAATTTTCAAGTTGGTGTTCTCTACAGCAGTTCCTCGTTGGGCATTCCTTACACCAACTAAAAATTCTTTTATCTGTATTGCATCCATCACAATATATATCTTCTGGTCTAAATGACATTGAATCGTTTGACCATTGTTCAGCAACCTTTTTAATTTCTTCATAATCATCCTTTTGGGTAGTAATATATGCAGGGCATACTGCACAATTATGTCCACAATAGGTAACAATTTTCTCCATATTTTTGATTCCTCCTTTTTCTAAATTGTATCTTAATTCAATTTTATTTTATTAAATTTTTATTTTTTAGGTTTATAACTTGTTCCTACTTCATAAGATTCAGCTAAATAATCTCCTATTTTTTGGTAGGGTCCATTTGGCATTAAAAAGATGAATGAATCAAAATCTTTAACGTCTGGGCTTTCTTCTTTTACATAATTATCATCAGAATATATTTCAACAATTTCACCTATGAATAACTCAGTCTTCTTGAAATCTATAGTATTAACTAACCTACATTCAATATTTATACCACATTCTTTTATCATCGGAGCTGTTTTAAGTTCTCCATAAAAAAGTGTGAATTCTTTAGATTTGTCCACTTTTGAACCAGAATGTAATCCACAATAATCTGTTACAACAACCATCTCGCTTGTGGGAATATTGATGCTAAAACTTTTATTTTCCTTAATACCTTGATTAGTATAATGCATTTTTGACATAGTAACACCAATCAAGGGGGGATTACCATGGAGCATGTTAAACCAGACTATAGTATTAAAATTTGGTTTTCCCTTGACATGAGCTCCTAATAAACATACTGGTAATGGCAATATGGGTAATTTCCACCCTGTTTTAACTTTTCCTATTTTTCTCACCTGCTTTATTAGTTTTTTTATTTTTCAGCTTACTGATATTTAACTCTTTATCTTTTTCAACTTTTTGTAAGGATAAGTTTTTCCCATGATAAAATTCATCTAATTCAAAATAATAATACGATGTATCCATGCGTAAATTCTTAATTTTTAACTGTTTTGATAATTGTTCGAAATCGAACTGTTCGATATAAAACAAAATAATTAATCTTCATTTTTAAATTTTTCTATCAAAAAGATCGTAATATTTTATCTACTTTTTTAGGAGGGACCACATGGGGGAGGGAGAAAATTTTGCAAGAAAAAGGTAAAAAATTTGAAATATTAATTTTTAGAAAGATGAGATAACCAAATATTATTTAATGGGATGCCATAAAAGTAAGTCGATTCGATCAGCATAAAATTTAACTCTGTTTCCTTCCTTCAAATTAAACTCTTCTATATCTCGTTCATCAACTAGAAAGACACCACTTAGATAATATTTCAGATGATATAAATAGGGAATAAAACATTATGAGTTTTGTATATTACGTTCCTAATCCTCTTATTATTTTAATCATCATAGTCATGAATTTTTCATCAGAACCATGAAGGTTTCTAAATATTATGTGTTGCCTTACAATAGCTTTCCAAACAGCAATTATATCCAAAAGTTTCTCATCTGTTATTGAATGGCCAATGATGTATTCTACAACTTGCTTAAAGGTATCAATATTCAGATCAGAGACATATTTTCTTGCTTTCATAATGAAACTATCCGGATTTTTTAAAGTTTCAAGCTGGAGTGCAATAAGGAATTTTCTTCTATTTCGTCCAATATCTAAAGAAGTAAAGAAAAAATTTTTTATACTTTCTTCATCTAATTTTTGGTATTTTCCTTCAAATTGATCTTTAAAACTCTTCATTATTTCCAGTAAGATATCCTCTTTACCGTCGGGGAAATCTTTATATAATGTACCTATAGGGATATTAGTGCGTTTATGCAGTAGATTCATTGAAAGATTGTCATAGCCGTCATTATCAATTACTTCTTGCGATATTTTTACGATCTGAGCAATTCTCTCCTCTTTATCCCTCGCATAACGTTTTCGATGAGATAACATAATTGTGTGAATTATTCACTTTTATTTAAATATAGATCAACAAAACATTTAAATATTTTGTTTGAATACAATTATTGAAAGTGAGAATATCTCACTTTAACATATATGTAAATTTTTAGGTGATAAAAATGTTAGAACAGATTAAATTAAAAAGTCAATATTTTAAAAGAAAATTGAATCAAAGAGAACGTGTACATTCAAAAGCACCAAATTCAAACATTTCAATGATAGCAACCATCCTTGGTAATGTTTCCATTGATGAATTAAAAAAAGCTATTAAAAAGATGCAACAACGTCATCCTATACTCAATGCGCGCTTAGAAATTGATGAGAAAAAACTTTATATTGCAGCAAATGATAGTTTAGAAATTCCCTTAAAAATAGTCAATCGTATATCTGATGATCAATGGAGAGATGTAATTATTCAAGAACATAAAATCCCCTTTGCAATGGAGCAAGGACCGTTAATTAGGTTTATATTACTATATTCACCTGAAATTTCAGATTTAATCATCTTTAGTCAACATGCGATTTGTGATGGCATGTCCTTGACTTATTTGGCAAGAGATTTAATGATATATCTTGGGAACCCAACCAAAGAGGTTGTTTTACTACCTCCCGCGCCATTGGTTAACAACGATAATATTCCCTCTGATATTAAACCTAATTTAGTATTGCGTATCTTTAGCAAAACAATCAATAAGAAATGGGAAAAAAGTGAATTCCTCTTTGATTATGATGATTTTTACGCTCTACATGAAATTTATTATAAGCACTATACATATAAAGCACACTTATATGAGCTTTCTAAGGATGACACAGAAGCTTTGATTATAGCTTGTCGTAAAAATGGGGTGACTGTGAACACAGCTTTGATCATTGCGTTTGCTATTGCTCAAAACCAGTTAAATCCTAATTCTCCAAAATATTTACAGAATTTTGGGTTTGCAGTAAATTTAAGAGATCTCCTAAAAAATCCTGTGGCAGAACAATTTGGCTTTTTCGCAGGAGGAATGCAGCTCAATTTTAAATATTCTGAAAAAGAGACATTTTGGGAAGCGGTTAAAAAGTTTTACCATATAGCATCACCTGCAGAAGCAAGAAAACAAGCGCTAGTAGGCACTTTAAATGCTTTTTTATTAAATTCAACCCTATATGATGCTCAAATCTTCGCTGCTTTCGGTCACTTAATTCCGGCTACTTCACAAAGCTATGATAAAATTCAAGCATTTATCAAGGAAAAAAAGAATATTGTAAATAAAATGGTCAAGAAAAAACTTTCAAAAGGATTTGCTATGGCTCAAATAATGACAAACCTTGGAAAAACGGGCTTTCCAGAAAAATATGGAGATTTAGTATTAAAGAATCTGATTTTGATGCCCTCTTGTTCTCCTTACACTGAATTAGTCTTAGGTGTGGTCACACATGGTGGAACACTGAGTATAACTTTGAATCATATGGAAGAATCAATCTCTTCAGAAAAAATATTGAAAATAAAAGAAAAAGCAAATCAAATATTAATGAAAGCTATAAGGCAATAGACAAAATTTGTATATTCCAACTTCACAAAGTGAAATTGAGTAGGATTAATTCCCTTTAAATCTACTTTTTTTTTAATATTATTAGAAATCTTTATCCGTAATTCTAATGTTATTAATTAAATTTAAAAAAAATTATGATTATTTGTTGAAGGCGGATAAAATCTCTTCATTTATACTCTCAAACAACCCAGGTTTGGATGGTACACCTCCAAACATGATCTCTTCGACGCCCACGTCTTTATATTGTTGAATGCGGTCGATTATAAAGGAAGCAGTGCCATACATGCCCCATTCACCGCGAGTTTTGCGAAGTTGTGCAGCTTTTTTTTCATCACTTTCAAGGCGCAAAGGAATGTGAATTGTTTTTTTGATCTCAGCCGGATCACGACCAAATTCTTCACAGTGGTGTTCAATCACATCCATTTTATGTTTAAATAATTCTGGAGATGCGGGATAATTAAAATCAAGGTTACAAATATCACCAAATTTGGCAAGTGTGCGTAATGTTCGTTTTTCTCCATTTCCACCAACCATAATTGGAACATGCGGCTTTTGTGTACAAGCTGGTGAAAAATGCGCCTTATTGAGTTTATAGTAGTGCCCATTATAGTCAACAGGTCCTTCCGCTGTAAACAGTATCTTTATCAACTCAACTGCTTCTTCCAGACGATCACATCGCTCCCGAACACCTGGAAACTCCCACCCGAAAGCTTCATGTTCTCCCTTGTACCACCCCGCACCGATACCAAGGTTAAGACGACCATTAGAAATCTGGTCCACCGTAGCAGCCATCTTTGCGAGTAGCGCTGGGTTTCTGTAAGTATTACCTGTTACGAGTATACCCAGTCGCAAACGCTTGGTGACGGCAGCGGTAGCAGTAATCAACGACCAACCTTCCAGGGCAGGCCTATCTTCTAGACCTGCTCCCGGAACAGGTGTCAGAAAATGATCTGAGTAATAGAGACTGTGCCACCGCCCTGCTTCGACTACTTTAATCGTTGAAAGTAATTCTTCCCAAGTGATAGAATAATTAACTAATTGTGCTCCAAATTGCATAGAAATTCCTCTTTTTAATTAATAAATATCTAATTGATTATTTTTTAATTATAACAGTAAAAGAAAAAATATTTTTAAAATTTCTCATTAGAGATTAAGAGATGATTTTTTGTCCTAGGCAAGGTAGAATCACAAATCTGTAAATGAATATACAAAAATTTTTTAAATATCTTTTAATTAATTGAATATCATTACAAAATACAACTCTGTAGTTTAAAACTATGATTGAATACATATTTTTAGTTATTTTTGTTATTGTTGCAATAATCGAAATATTTGGCGAATTCAAAGAAAACACTAAGATTATCTATATTACTAAACCAATTTTAATGCCCCTATTGATCTTGTTTTATATCTTTGGAGTCATCGAGACAACTTCAATAACCCGAGTAGACTGGTTGATTGTGGTTGCGTTGATTGGTGGAATGGGGGGGGATATCTTCTTAATGCTTAAAAATGAAGATAAGTGGTTTTTACCAGGAATGGGTTCGTTTCTAATAAACCAGATTTTTTATATTATAGCTTTCTTCTTATCAATCACGGATTACGTTGCATTCAATTTATGGGGATTACTTCTAATAATCCCTGCACTTTTAATACTTGCTTTCACTGTACCGAGATTTATTAACAAAACAGAAGATATGAAGATCCCGGTTTTGATATATATGGTAGCAATCCTTGTAATGCATATCTCTGCTTTATTGCGGATGGCTGATCCAAGACTTCAAGGTTTACCATTTGTTTTGATCTTTATCGGTTCTCTGTCGTTTATTTTTTCTGACGCTTCCATTGCTGTAAATAAATGGGCGGGAGAGTTTAAGAACGCAAGATTAATTATATTAACAACTTATATCTTAGCTCAATTCTATATCGTTTTAGGCGCTTTGTTTACCAGTTTGCTTTAACAAGTTATAATTATTAATTTACTTTTTTTTTTTATTTGTAATAAAAATAACGTGATAGGTGGTAAATCTTTAAAATAAGATAGTTGTAAAAAAATTTTTAATTTAGCAATAATTAGTTCGTTTGTTAGATAATTTATTTAAAGCCTCGGTGGCTTAGCTGGTATATGATTTTAAATTTGATGATATCAACCGAAAGCACTGCCTTGGTAAGGCAGAGGTCGCGGGTTCAAAAGTGAAAAAAAAGTCTATTTTTCACTGAAAATCCCGCCCGAGGCTTAACTTTTTTTTCTAATCCAAGAACCGTGGGTTGGTATTTTAATTCCCCATTTCATACAGTATTTTTTAAATCACCTTAACACCAAATTCTATGGTATTTGTGTTTAAAAGGAAAAGAATAAATTTTAAGGATTATTGATTTTTTTTGTAATTTTACATAAAATGATGTAATTGATCGCCGGTGTGGCTTAGCTGGTTATAGCGCCAGACACACTCTCATGCTGAATACATGGGTCAGACTGAAGGTGCTGGACTCATAATCTGGAGGTCGAGGGCTCGAATCCCTCCACCGGCATTTCACTTCCTTCTTTAACGTTATTCTAACAATTTCAAAATTCTCTCTTAAGATAATTTTATATTTAGTAGGCTAGGAAATCTTCTTATATTTTTTGAAATAAATGTAAATATCTCAAATATTTAACTATTTTAAAGAAAGTAAATCTTTAGCTAATTTATAAAAACCTTCATTTATATTCTCGCCTGTTAAGGCAGAAGATTCAAAATAGTCTAGTTTAAGTTCATTCGCAAGACTAATAGCATTTTCCTTGGGCACTTTAATATTATCAATTAAATCTTTTTTATTCCCAAAAATTAATCCAGTAAGCCTTGATTCCCTTCCAATATTTTTCTTAATATCTTTATACCATTGATTGATACTATTAATTGAATCTAGATTTGTTAAATCAAAAACAAGTATCACACCATCTGATCCCGCATAAAAATGTTTTCTTAATGTGCCAAATTTAGATTGACCTGCAATATCCCAAAAAATAAGTTGAATGCGAGTGTTATCAATGATCAATTTTTTTTCACTTACATTTACTCCAAGCGTTGGAATGTAAGTTCTACTAAATGCACTTTCTGTATATCTAAGACTAATAGATGTCTTCCCTACACTGGGATCACCACATATTATTATCTTAAATTGATAACTTGGTAAATTTTCTAATTCAGGAAAAGCTTCTGAATTATTACCAGAGTTCTCCTGTATTCGTAAATGATCAAAAACATCCGATAATTTAATTTGAAGTTTTTTTATTTCCCCTAATATCTTTTCTTCACTTCTCTCTGATAACTCCAGTTCAAGAATTTTATTTGCTGTATCGTTAAATAAACCTTCTATATTTTTCAAATGTTTGTAGAAAATAGCATCGTCTTCTTCTCTAAAAACCAGTGTAATTGCAGATTGATCTACACCTCCACGACGAATTTCTTCCTTTATTTCTATATATTTAATTATACCCTTCAGTTTTAGTGAAGGAAATGGAATGAGAACTAAAGATGTAGGTGTAAAACCTTGTTCTGTTCCAAGAAAAGTTATAGATTTAAAGCTGATTAAATTTATAGTATCTTCTGATAATTCAAGAGAATCCCAACAAACAGAATTCGGGCCAAATACATCATCATTTTCTGAGTATACAATTCCCCTAATAATATCTGATTTCATTATTTCGGATGATCCTTTTAAAAATAAAAAATCGATTACTTTAAACATAAATTTTCCCTTTTTAATTTTAACTTTTAGGTAATAGCTAAAACATATAGAAATATGAGTGAAGTTAAAGCCTTTCGCTTTGTCTAAGAGTATCGATCCGCCGGCACTCTTTTTCAATTAAGATAAACTATATTAAAAATTGAATTCACCATCTCTAAATAAAGTTTTAGTGGAACCATCTTTATAAGTAACTTTTATTGTTGGTTTATAGAATAAAAAATCTCTATGAGTTCTTGATCTATTTTGTCCACCTTCCATTTCTTCATTATTACCGAATGCAATGTGTGCTGTTTGAATGGCTTTTTCATCCTCGAGTAAATTTCCACTTAAATTAGCACCAGGATTAACGCCTAATCCTAACTCGCCAATAATTCTTGCTTCTTCATCGATATTAATTAATTTTTTAACTTCCTCAACTAAATTTTGATCGTCACTTTCGATCGTAAGAACCTTACCGTTTTTTACAACAATTTTCAAAGGGCTGTTTACTTTCCCAATATCACCAATAGAACCATCACACACAATTATACCATTAGCTTTATCCTCAATTGGACCACACCATATTTCCCCACAAGGTAGATTCGCAAAATATGGTAATTTAGTAATTTTAACATCTGTTGAAAATGGTCGATCTTCAATATAAAGAACAATGTCTGTTCCTCCTGGGGCTGAAACATGTACTTTTTTAGCATTTTCGAAGCTTTTTATTAATTTCTCTGCCGTATCTGCCATCTTTTCATAATCGATATTCATAGGACCTTCAATCATCATAGATTTAGTAATCCCTGCACCATGACCTAATCGAATTGATTTAGTAGCAAGAATCTCCTTTCCCCATTTAATTCGAAATGGTGTTTCTTCACTTAATCCCTTAAATGCATTAATCACTATTGTTTTGCCTATTGCTAACTCATTCATTTCTGTGGGTATTTCTAATAATGGACGATCTTTTTCAGGCAATAAATATAATCGTGCCGAACAACCATACTCAATAGCAGCATTATAAAAGGCTTCTCCTACAGATCTAGTAAATTCATCAGTCACTATTAATACAGCATCTTCCTTAGTCAAATTCAGTACATGAATCATTACATTTTGAGCCGAAGTTGTCATCTTTTGGAATTCACTCATTTTAATTCACTCACTAAATTTTTATACAATGACTAAATTATTTCCTTCAATATTGGAAAAAATAAAGTATTAGACTTATTTCTTTTTAAAATGATTTAAAACAGTTTATGTTACCCTTCACTCCTATTTTTACGTTTCCAGTGCACTCGGTTCATTAGTAGTGGATTAAACGTGATAGCGCCCGGTTTTGGACATTCAACTACACAGTTGCCACAGTACCAGCACTCTCCCGGATAAAGTACAATAGGTGGTTTGTTCTCCTCGGGACTTGGGATAAAAATATCAACTTGGCATATTTCTACACAAATATTGCATCCAATACATATTTTTGAGTTAAATGTAATTGGATTCGAGATTCCAGGTTCTGGGATAGCATATACTTTTTTGTTCATAATTCGACACCCCCCTCTATATATTCTTTATTGTGAATTTCATAATTCTCTCTTAGAGAGCCAAAATAATCAATGGGCTTTTCACCAACCTTCACTTCATTATTTTCAAGTTTTACAGTAATAAATTTATGCCACTCAGGTAGATCCACTTCAGGATAATCTGAGCGAAAAAAGTGTAGATGTTTTGAGCTTGCTTTCCTAGCCAAACAGGAATGTATAATTATTTTAGCATTCGTAAGTATATTTGATACCTCCAGTGAGCGAATTAATTCATGTGGATTTCGAGCATATAATTTTGGGGCTTTATTATATTCTATATCTTCCAGCAATCTTAATCCAACTTTTAATAATTCTTCACTCTTCACCTCACCGCAATAATTTTGCATTATTCGTGTAATTAGCATGTTAAATTCTTTCCAGCCAAATCCATCGCTCCGGTTTACTAGAGAATAAATCCGTGTTTTTTCAGCCTTTACTTGCAGATAATCTATTGTTGGTTCAGATTCACTCATTGAATAATCAGCAGCATGCCTTCCAGCATAATATCCTGTAGCCGCGGCATGACCAACACAATCCGAGGCAAATAATTGATCACCCGCAGCATAAAGGCCTTCAAGATTCAATTTCAGATCCCAATCATTTAACATACCACCGGGGAGCCCAAAGAGTTGTCGCTCTCTCGGGAGGAAAGAAGCTGATGTCCATCCTTCTCCATAACTTTGGAGCAAATCTTTCTCGGGATCGAATCCAGTTTCAGTATAATTTTGAAATATTGGAATTTTTGATTTTCCTTCTTGTCCAACCATTAATCCCCATATAGCTCTTCGTTCATGTTTAGGCATACTTGGTAAATCAGCATAAAATGGTAGTCTAAACCCATTTTCTAAAAGTTTTTCAACAGGAGGAGTATCTGGTCCCTGATACTGATACAAATGGAAATCTGATTCACCTCCTCCTTTTAGGAAAAATTTTTGTCCAGGTGCTGGACGATATCGCTGAGAAATACTTTTTAAAATATTGCCATCCCGGTCAATCCAAGGAACTTCTTTACCATTTGCATCAACCATTGAACAAGCATACCAGGTATTATGAGTATTTCCAGTTCCATAAGGTGGATAGCTACGTTCACCAGACCATTGACCCCTAATAGATTTTTCCATCATGGTAAACTCCACACCCACTTTCCAACCCATAGCATGACCATCTCCCATACACTGAAGTGGTCGAAATTCAGAAATTCCGGGTAATCCTGGGGAAAAAAGCCAAATACGGGCTGGACGAGCCATACAAAGTATTGTGGCTTTGCCTTTAAAGATAATAAATTCACCCGTTCGACCATTTACCCCCGTAGCTCCAATGATTTTCACTCCTTGTCTACATTCTTCTGTTAATAGACTCGTTGCCATTGTCCTATCATAAATTTCCACACCTAAGCGTTTACATTCTTTAAAAAGAGCGGGTTTAAAAGTTGATCCCCATACTCGCAAAGTAAATTTATTTTCATAATCATAAGCAAATAGAAATTTAGTTTTTTCGTCTCTAAACTCAGCACCTTTGAATTCATCATCAATGTCCCTAATCTTAGCTCCCATTTTTTCTAGATCTACAAGTCTATCATAACCCTCTCTACACTCAATATAATGTGAAATTCCATTATTATACCCATTATGATCTTCTATCATTGCTAAAGTCAGTTCTTCAGAGGTGACATGTGAGCAGGGATTGGTAGCTGCAGATTCCCAATGATCACAGCCCGATCCACCAGCTCCACTCCTAATTGTTGCTCCCTTTTCAACTAATACCACTTTTAGTCCTTTTTTTGCTACTGCTATTGCTGCCCAGCAACCTGCTATTCCTCCACCTAAAACTATAACATCAGCACTTATTTCTTTCTCTACATGCCATTTCACGGGATACGGCCATTCCAGTTTGTCAAAAAACTGGTCTCTCATCTCTCGTTTCTCCTCATTTTGTGATTAGGTTTTTACTCAAATTAATTACTATAAATAAAGTACGTAATAAATTTATAAAAATCAATGTACTTATTAAATATTAATAATAACCACACTTCCCTCAACACTTCCTTTTTTGTTCCCAAATAATTTTTACTTCTAGTTAATAATTAAAACATCCCTGACCTAGAAAATTTTAAAATAGAATCCATTTTTTATATAATTTGAGAGATATGAAGTCAAAAAAAGAAATTAAGCAATTCCAAGAATTTTTGCTAAATTCATGGCCGGCTAAGCATTATTATTTTTTAAATGGATGGATATTACGCTTTACTGATGGTATTACATCTCGAGCTAATTCAGTTTTTCCTATAAGATATACTGGTACTGATGAAATTCTGGAAAGTGATATCGCTATTGTTGAAAAAGCATATAAAGCACATAATTTGCCACCTGTATTTACAATGCATGAATTTTATGAACCCAAGAACCTTAAAGGTAAGTTGTTAAAGCGGGGATACCACACATATGATCAAACTATTGCTTTAGGAATACAGATTGATGATATTCACCCTACAACAATAACAAATGATTTTGAGTATTTCATTTTTAATTCAAGAGTTAAAGAATTCTCAGAATTTTTAACTAGATTTTCAAAATGGAATGAAGATGAGCAGAATATTATTCAAGAAATCAATCAAAGAATAGTTATTCCTAAGAAATGTTACGTGATCGCAGAATACCAGAATGAAGTCATGGGAACACTTTTTGCAGCTCTAGTGCCTCAAGGATACCTTTATATCGGAGATGTTTTCGTCCACCCTGATTTCAGAAGAAAAGGTGTTGCAACATCGATGTTATTTAAATTAAAAAATGAGTGGGTAAAGTCAAATAGAGTTAAGACTATTTGGTTACAAGTAGAAAAAGTAAATACTAAAGCATTGGATCTGTATCACAAACTTGGAATGAAAAAATTATATGACTATTACTATATGAAATATGAGTAGAAAAGATTTTGTCTTTCTTTTAATTGCTAAGTCTATTATTACTAGCTAATGTATTCTCAATAGCCTTAACTTCAGCTCGGGATCTTATTTTCATTTCTTGCTGTAAATTTTCTAGAATTAATTTTTCACTAAAACCTCGTTTATAGAACTGTTTGAAACGCTCAACCCCGTTCTCATTTAAAAATATATAGCGTCTATTCAAAAAGACAACTAACCATCTTTTCTTTTTCTGATTTTTAGCTAATGAATATAATATCTTTCTAATATCTTCTACGGAACGTTTTAATTTTTCAGCAACGTCTATGTCGCTTATTATTGAATATTCCTGCATTATCCTTAGAAGTTTTCTCTTAGAAGAAAGAGTTATCAAGTATGAAACTAGATATATAATGAAAAAAGAACCTGCTAACCATATTCCTAATATTTGATCATATATGAAGGTAATAACTACAATACCTAATAGTAGATAAAAAATAATGTTCTTGAAATTATCTTTCAATTTTGAAACAATATTAGGGCTCCGATCATCTCTTTTCAGATTAGACATATCACACTCTTTACTGAGTAATTGATTTAAGAAGTTCTTTAGGTCGTTTGTTTACAGTTGTTTTATTTTCGGGATTTTTTAAGTTTCGAATTGCATACTCAATTGCTTCAAGTTTGATTGAATATTTCTCAAAGAGTTCAGTAAAACTGTTAATATCGATATCATTATTTTCATACAAAATTTTCAATTGTTTCAACGTACGGCCAATACCTGCTTTATTATTTTTTAACTCGTCGATTTTATTGAAATTAATCAAAACATCCGACATCAGATTTTTATATCGTAAATAAGCGTCGAAATTAAGATCTGCCTGTTTGTAGTTTGTTAAGAAATTGGTAGTTCGTGGAATAAAAGGTGCTAAATTTTCGGGGATTATTATAAGTGGTTCGGGATCTTGTATTTCTGAAGCTTCTTTATCATATATTATCTCAACATCATTTTCTATGATATTATCATTTACTATTGATAAATTGGAACGTATACTCTCCCTTTCAAGTTCCGCCAGTTCTTCAGAGTTTTTTAACATGGATTCCCATATTTCTTCTGCCTTAACATAATAATAGTTTGCTTTTTTCTGTAATTTTTCAATTTTATCTTCATTTTTTCCTTCTGGTGACACTTTTAATAAAGATTTAGCTTTGAAATGACAGGCTCTGCCAAGATCATAATTGGTCTGAGCTTTAAATTGACTTTCCTTTTTATTATCAAACTTTCTTAAAAATGCTAGTCTTTTGGTTAATGCACTTAATCCTGCGGATAATTTAGATGCCATTGC
The DNA here is from genome assembly GCA_016839705.1 of Promethearchaeota archaeon. Classification (GTDB taxonomy): domain Archaea; phylum Asgardarchaeota; class Lokiarchaeia; order Sigyniarchaeales; family SOKP01; genus Loki-b32. Next base: position 32,249 of record JAEOTR010000049.1, read on the forward strand.
AAAATTTTCATTCTTTTCTTCATTTATAGTGGCTAAATTTTGAGCAAGTATACGAGATTCCTCAGAGTTTAATTCAAGGTTCTCAACAGATAACGTGATTCCCTTATCCTCTTGTCGAGTGCATGCTGCACTAAAATATGCCGCCGTTTTGTACATTTTACTGCACTCAACCATCGCTACTATTGCATTTTCCATTAAATTTTCAGCTTCGAATTTGGTGGAAAGGTAAGAATATGCTTGTGCCGCAATGTATAATACTCGCGAACACTCAAAAATTAGATCCCATATTTTAATCTCTTTTCTCGCAATAGGATCATAGAACATTGGGGTAATATCTAATTCTTTAAAGATTTTGATTTGGCTTTGGGTTTTATAATTAACATTAAGGATTTTTATATAATCTAGAACATTATTAAGCTCAGAGAATGAAAAGTTTTCATTTCTTCCCAATGTTTCTTCTAATTTTTTAATTTTAAAGTGTAAAAATCGAATCTTTTGAAGTTTCGCGGGAGGAAAAAATGTTTTTAGTTGTGGTTGTTTCTCTATCTCTGTTTTTGTTGGTGTTGATTTTCTTCCCTTTTTATGCTCTGGTTTTTTGATTGATTTAAATTCAACTTGAGGTTTTCTTAGAGGGACACCTTTAATTTTCGGAGGTATTATTTCTGTTTTTGGTTTCGGAGATGGTACTTCTATGTTTATGTTCCTCGGTTTACTTTTACTGTCTAATTTTATGAAACCTATAGCCTGTTTTTGTGGAATAGATTTTGAACTTGAAACACTTGAAACTAATTCTTCTTTAACCTTATCTTCATTTTCTTCTTTAATCCTCATACTTTCAAGATATTTCTTTGCTATCTCAACGTACCTCTTCGCATTTGGTATTCCAATGTGTTCTAACTTTGATATATCTTTCATACTCGAAGAAGCTAGTTTTTTTATTGAGCTTATAGGAACTGTAGGGATATTTTTTTTATCAGAGGGTTTTCGAACGCTTAAGATATCTTGTGATCTTGTTACATTTGAAGAATTTCCTTTGTTAATTATGTTATATATTTTTTCCCTTGCCTTAATTCTTTCAATATGCTCCTTTGCAAACTGGATATAGCTATTCGCTTTTTTAACTCCAATATCATCGATAGCTAGTAAATTTTCAATACTGGCGGAAGCTAGCTTCTCTACCGAGTCTATCCCAATCTCTTTCATTCTTTCCGCAGTCGATTTTCCAATACTATTTGCTACTTGCATAATTGTTGTTATATTAATCACCTAATAATGAATTCAATACCTATAAATATATATTCAATATTTTTTTTTAAACTTAATCAATCTTCCGACTAATTATAAATTAAAAATTAAACGATTTAAATCATTGAAAAATTAACCTATAAGTTTATATTGATTATATGAAATTTTATACAGGTTAGAGGTACAATTTAGAGAAAAATCTTCATATGCAAAAAATTTATAAATAAGTGAAATAAAATATATATCAGCATTTCAATAAATCGAAGGTGATTTGCTAAGTTAGAAAGTGAAAAAGGGCAATGAGAATAGATACGACGAATCAGCGTCAATCTAAATTTATTATAGGGACTCTGGTAATAACAGTATTTTCTATTTGCATTGCAATCGCATTGGGATATGGGGGTTATCTCACAGCAGAACCTGATGATTACTATTTACCTA
>JAEOTR010000050.1 GCA_016839705.1 Promethearchaeota archaeon
AGGTATGCGGAGATAATTCCAACTATGAATGAATAAACTAAAAATGGGAGTAATGCTAATAGTGTTTCCCCAATGATTAGCCCATAAGGAGAAAATAAGATGAGTAGTGCAAATATTGAAAAAACTAGATAAATTAAAGCATTAAGCATTATAGCTTGTAATTTTTTTCTTCTTTTTAAAAGAAAAGTCAAGATTACTCCTCTATAAAATAATTCTTGCCAAAAAATATAACAGGAATTTCCTAAAACCTGAAATACCTGAATCCCTATACTAATTGGTATAAAGGCAAAAAATCCATATAGCGCTCCTATTAAAATGCTTAGGAGATAAACTCCGATAACGCCAATAGAGGCCCATAATAAGTATTTAAGCAAAGAATTAATCCATCTAACCTTAATGTCACCTAAATATTCTTTAATTGACTTCTTCCCATAAGGGAGTCCAAATATTTTGGGTATTATTAGCAACAATAATGGTGTATAACTTAAATTGAATAAAATCAGCATAACCAAACTAGACCAATCATACCCAAACCAAATTGAGGGAAAATTATCAACTAGTTGTAAATTGTGAAGTAAAAGAGAAGATAGATATACTGTTAAGGAATAGAATATCGAGAGAATAATAATAGATAACCACCCATGCTGTGTAAAGGTAGTTTGTTTTCCTTCTTTGGGAAATTGTGGTTGTAACTTAGAGATTATTTTAAATTCTGGTATGATAGGAAGAGTCTTATCAAAGATAAAAATCGCAGTTAATACTCCAACTATCGTTACCCCGAAATAAAAAATTATCAAATTTAACGTGATTCTGAAAATAAATACAAAAGAAATTGTCCAGAAAGCGATTATATATTGTAAGCTTATAATTAACGTCCATTTTAAAAATCTATTCTCTGGATTAACATCATCTATTTTATAATGCTTTTTTAATTTCCCGAAAAAGAGGATCTTCATCTCAAAAGTCAAGATTAAAATTATCCAGGTAAATGGTAAGGAAACTATTGACGCTAAGAGAAAAAAATTAAATTTTAAATTTGTTATATAAAGTATAAGTGGAGTAAATACAGCTATTGTTTGAAATATCATTAATAATATGATTTTTGCTTTAGCTTGTTCTCGAGGGCTGATTGGAAGTGAAACAGTGATTGACTGACCTGAAATTTCAATGTTATTTAAGCCATATACAAACATACCGGAAATAATAGGACAAAATATCAATATTCCAACACAATAAATAAGAATATGTCTTTCAATTTCAATTACCTCATTCATACTTCCGAAATTAAAAGAAAATGTGAAAATACATGATAGAATTATAGGCATTATAATCGCCATGAAAGTTTTCAGATCATGGGTGATTATTGAAAGATCCTTACGTAAAAATGCACCTAATGACGAGTATGTTTTTATTTCAACTTGTATCTTATCTTTAACTAAATTTTTCTTCTGATTGGTAGGTTCTTGATGTGAAATTCCTTCTAACGTCTTTGATGTTTTAGAATGAATCCACCATGTAAGCAGTACAAATAAACCTAAACCTATGAGAGTACTAATCCAAAATGTTAAATTAATTTGACTTTGAATAATAATAATAGTTACTAAATAACTAGGGTTAAATGGATATGGAACAATACTTAGTATAAGATTAACTAAAGCTGACTGTTCAAACCCAATTACAATAAGAAAAATAGTCTCGATATTCCCAAACGCCCATTGGATCAAATAAACACTACTAAGAATTATGAAAAGGTAACTAAATATATTGATCAGCCTAATTGAAAGAGATCTTTTTGAATTAGTAGTATTGAAATCCATGACCCGATTGAGCCTTTTTCCGAGTAAAATTACTATATCAAAAGAAAAAATAATGTTTAAAATTGATATTCCAAGGCATACAAAAAAAATTATTACATTCTGAGTACCAATCAACATAGTGATTGGGAAACCTAATATCATTACAATTATAGGAATGTCAAAACTTCTAAACAATGTTAAATAGGCCAACTTCCCTAATTTTTCTCTCGAGATAGGTAACGTTTTAAACCAGGCAAAAAGAGTGCCCGACATTATCATACCCGATTCTAATATACACATTAGAAAGAAGTTGAAGAACTGTAAAGCAAAGTAAAGCCCAAAAAACACACTACCTGTTAATATTATATTTTCTACGGAAATAAGCCCATCAATTAAATTTCGAGCTATTTGAAAATAAGTTAAGACAGGTAGCAAAGGTAAAATTCCAAAGATTATAGAATAGAGTATTTTTGTGGCAATTACTTTAATTTTGAAGTGATTCGGTTTTCTTCTATATTTTTCTAAAAATTTTGTTGGATATTGACGTTTAGTCTGAAGCATTCCTTGTAATAAAATTTCTTCATTGGTTAATTTCGCAAAATGATACAGGGTTAATTTTCCTTGATCCATAATAATTTATTTTAAAGTTCTATTCTCTATAAAACATTAAAAATATTCTAGTTAAATTTTTGTTTAAATACACATCTCATTTAGGCCAATAAAATAAATTCATCTTGTTATTAAAGTATGAACACCAAATTAAGTTTTTAATTTCAGTCTCTAAGATATACAACAAGTGTTATTTGTTTTTAAATACTTCATGTATTCGAAAGAAGATTTTTGATATAGAATTATATTAATATACTGGTTCAGAAACATAACCAAGATATTAACAGTTGATTAACTATAAATTATGGGAAGAAGTCGTTTAGTCATATTTCAAGTGGTGTGTATTAAAAATTTCATAAAAAATTTCGAAGATAACCTAAATGAAATTTTATAATTATTTAATGATTATTTGGAATGATTTAGAAAAGGCTAAAAAGAAGCTAGTATTATCATATTAGATTATAAAGATATGTTTTGAATTTAACTGAATTTTAAATTTTCAAATCGCACCTTACGAGTTTTATACGAAGCATATTCCGATTTTAACTCCAGATATGAAGTTTAATACTTTACATTTATTGTAAATCGGATTTATAATTTTAGCGAGTTAGAAGAACTAAAGAGTAGATTATATATGCCTAAAATGAAAAAGAATCAACAAAAAAAAGGACGGAGGAGTTACACTCCCGCTCCGACTCCAACAGTATCGAGAGTAAAAATGCCATATAGAAGGAATGGCGAAATGTTTGCGCGGGTTGTTGAGATATTTGGTCAAGAACGGATGGGTGTTTTTTGTGAAGATGGGAAACACCGAATTGGGAGAATCCGCGGAAAAATCAAAAAAAGAGTGTGGATAAGAAAAGGAGATTTAGTTGTAATTAATCCCTGGGAATTTGAAACGCAAGTTGAGGGTAAATCAGAGAAATGTGAAATTTCATGGAGATATTTACGACATGAAGTTTCTTATTTAGAACGTACTAGAAGAATTCCTGAAACTTTAGATATTAATAACATTCCACTCTTCTAAAAACAATTTTTTATTTAAGAACTAAAAAAAAGATAAGATTCGATAACAATCGCAGAACAAGGTCTTACTAATTACTACCTACTACTTATTAAATTTTATTATATATTATTGATTTGCAACAAAAAGAAGCTTAATATCGAAAATCTCGAACTTGTGCAGGAGCGGCTTCAGTTACTACTACTTTACTCGCAGCAGGACCTTTATCACCTTGGGTGATCTCAAATTCTACTTTATCGTTTTCGTTAAGTGTAGCAAATTCATCACCCTTTTTAACAATGGCACTGTGATGAACGAATATATCTCCTTCTTCAGTTGCTATAAATCCATAACCTTTACGGTTATTAAACCATTTAACTGTACCTTCAGTCAATTTTAAAACCAATTTTTTACTTAAATTAAATTTTGCTATAAGTTCATATTGAACTATTTATGAAAATGATTGATAATGTAAAAATGTTATGTTTTTCCGGTTAGTCTTTAGCTAATTTACTCATTGGTTTTTTCAGACAAAAACTTTTTTTTAACATGATAATTAGATTTTGTCATAACCTTTATTCTAGATTAAAATTAAATTCACTTATTTTATCGTGAATCTTATTCTTTAATTCCCTTGACATATCGTTAATAAATTCCTCGGGAATTCGCTCTAAATACTCACTTAAAACATTTTCAATTGTAGGAGAGATCTTATTAATTACGAGTTCAAGAATTTCATGTTTCTTTAGATAGTTACTCCGAAATGCCTGAATATAGATTCTGTTAAGCTTCTTTAACCACCCCCTTCCTTTATTTTCTAACATTCTAAGCACCTTTCTTGAACTTGCATCATTAAAATATTGAAACTCAAACTCGTACTTAATTAATATGTTTTCAAAGTACTGTATTATCTGCTCTTTTTCTTTTAAATTTAAATTCACCTTAGAATTAAGAAAAATAATTACCATATATTTATTAAATAAATAATATAACTGAACTTTAATGTTAGAGCCATGAATTTCAAGATGCGATAAATTTTGAATGTTAGCTTGTCCTGCAAATGTTTTAAATGAACTGAAATACATTGAAATTAAATCGATTTCTAATAAATTCTTATTATCTTCAGATAGATATGATTTTATAGAGCCGTAATGTTCGTCTGGCTTGTTTTCATATTCAAGAACCATAATTGTATTTCCAAACTGATCTGCAATTAAAATTCCTATAATTGGAGGTATTATGTTAAGATTATAAGAGAAACGGGCAATGTTTTCAAGTTTTTCATTTGCTGAAGTTTTATGGTTTAGAATTGGATTGTATGATTTCATAACAAGGAGGATTGAATCATTATATTATTAAATCATTTTATTGTAGTTGCATTTCAAATATTTGTTCAATCCTAATAAATGTCGAGGGGGGTGTCGGTTTTAACGAAAAGTGAATATTTCCTTTATAAGTTATACCGACAAAAAGCATTTAACGAGCAATTATATGGTTTGAAGGTGATAGAAAAAAAAGATATTAAAAATTCACACTACTTTAAGGCGGGATTAACGAGGCCAAGATCAATCATAGTTTTCCCAGTTTCGTATAAAGTATCCTCGATGGTATGAGTCTTGAGACCAAGTTCTTCACGTGCTTTATCGCAATGGGCAATAGGTGCTTGGAAGACCGCGCCATATTTCTCAATTTTTTTATGTATTTCATCTGGGGGACCTCCTACATTTATATGTGGAAATAACTTCTGAAGATGCGCTTGAAGTTGTAATGCATCGATTTCACCAGATTCGTCAGTAGCACTCAATTGATAGCGCCAACCATTCTTGCAGACATCACTTTCGATCATTAGTGCTTGTGATTCGCCAACATCACGAACATCTACGATATTCCACAAGGCGTTCCATTGACGCTCACATGGCTCCCCAGCTAGCATACGACCAAGAAACCACTGCCAAGAATACATTCGTTCGTGCACCCTTGAGAGAAGTGGGCCCAAAACAGCAATAGGGCAAACAGAAATGACATCAAAACGCCCATCCTTCTCAGCAAACTGATTTGCCATATGTTCGCACTCGACCTTTGCCATGGAATAAGCCATGTCCCCATCCACATCGATTCTATCTTTAGTCCAATTTGGATCATTCTCACGATTGTCTGTAGCCCAATCTTTCTCGGTAAAGACATAACCAGGTTTCATGGGGTGATGTATAGCAGAAAATGAGCTTGTGTAAATGAATCGTCTTACTGTGTCTACCTTTTTAACAGAATTGAGGACGTTTTTAGTACCATTTATAGCACCATCATATATCTGTCGGGGATTATTTGCACGACCATAACCCATAGGTGTACCTGCATGGAGTACAGCAGTACAATCAGTAAATGGTGTATCATAACTACCTTCTTGGAGCAAATTTCCGGAGAAAAGCTTCACAATACCAGGATAATCACTTTTATTAAGTGCCAGAAGGTGTTCCGTCTTATCGGGATTATCCAATTGGGTCACGCAGGCGTGAACAGTGTACCCTTTCTTTACCAACGCAACAACGACATGAGAACCAACATAGCCCGAAGCCCCAGTCACTGCAACCGGACCATCAGACGCTCTTACTGCTGGCATTTTCCCCTCCTTGAATATTTTCTCATTATATTCACCTTTATTTGAATTAGTTACTAAGTTTACTAAGAGGTAAACCTATTTTATACTTCATATTTTCTAAAAATTAAAAGAACTTAATAATTATATCATTAGATTCGATAAATGCAGTTTAGTTCAATATTTAATTTTAGTATAAGGATTGAAATATGCAACCAACCGGGATCTGGAAAACTGGGATTTCAGGAAACTCTTTTTCAAGATACTGTGCGAGTGTTCTCATGCCGGGTTCTTCTGACAGAGAATGGTTTACGATTATAAGTGGAATTCCAGTATCCATTGACCATTGACCAGACTCCCAAAAAAATGTGCCATCATCGGTTAAAAGGAGTACTTCTCCACCCAATTCATACATATCTCGATAATTTGACGCTGCTCCAGTTGCTATCGCGATTTTTGTAACTTTTTTATCTAAATCCCCAATCACTTGAATTGAGTCTTGTCCAAGAGGTTTTATTCTATCTAGGATATTTTTGCTTAATCGTTCTAATGTAACTTCTTCAATCTCATGAAGCTCATAAAAAGGTATAACTTTCAGTGGAGTTTTTTTAAACCCTAACCATGTAGCCCAAGCACCATGTACGCCAATATCAGGATAATTATCCCAAAAATCATGACATCTCAAAACAACTAAATTATTCTGTTCTAACCACTCCATTTTTCTAATCCAAATGTCGTCAGCATCTAATTTTCTTTTTCCAGTAACCCATCGAGCATGACGATCTTTTATAATAGGACTCTCAATAATATTACCTTCATCATCAATTTTCGCTGCAAACAACGCTTCGTGGGTAATAAATACGTTACATCCTTCTTTTAACGCTTTTTTTAGGTTGGTAAGAGTTGGCATCCAAGAAACGGCAATCCCCTTAACCTCCGTTTCTGGTTCACCATAAAGAAATTGATCAAACGTTCTTTCCCAATTTACCCATTTCCCAACTCTTCGAAAGTGATTTAACAATTCTATAGATTTCATTTTATAAATTATATAGAATTGAAAAATTATTAAATTTTGAGTTTAAAAATATAAAAATTATTTCATTATATCTAAAAACTTGATTACTCGATAAATAAGGTTTATATATTCCCATATTATAATATTTTACAATTAGAAAAATAAGATTTCTAATGAGAGTAGAAATTCAAAGAAGTGCACAAATCCTTGTGATATTTTTAATTTTATATGGTATTTTAACAATTGATTTTAGGTCTTCTAAAATGATTTATATTGAAGAAAGTAATGAAAAAATAACTTCGGAGTATTTGAATATATCTGCAAATTCAACGTCTTGGATTCGCACCTGGAGTAAATTTGGAGAAGAATATGGTAACGCAATAGTGATAGACTCTTCAAATGATATATATGTTGGGGGAACCACATTAGATTCTAGCTCAGGTCTAAGATATTTATGTCTTTTGAAATATAATTCTTCGGGTGATATGATTTGGGAACAAATTTGGAGAGATGAGAGAGCAGAATGGATGGGGTGTAGTACGGTTGCCAATGATTCTTTAGATAATATATACTTAGCCGGGACTATGGAAATACCTCCACTAAACAAACAATTTATGATTCTTTTAAAATATGATAAATTGGGGAATAAACTCTGGAATATTAGCTGGGGACGATATGGATTAGATATATGCAGTGATACTGCCATTGATTCCTCAAATAATATTTATCTCGTTGGTTATAGTTTTAATCAAATCAGTGGTGCAGATCTTTCATTAGTTAAATTTAATAGCTCTGGGACTCAGTTATGGAATTATTCATTAGCAAGCTTGTCTTACGATGAAGGAACTACTTTAGCAATAGATTCAAATGGGAATTCTTATATTGGAGGATTGTATAAAAATGAGGGTATACTTCTTAAATTGAATGCTACCGGAGCAATTCAATGGAATTTCACTTTTTCTAGTGATTTCATTTCCGATGTAGCGATTGATTCTTCTGACAATATCATTGCATCCGGTTCAGGCACTTTATTTAAATTTAATTGCTCAGGTTCTCAATTATGGAATGAAACCATTAAAAGATCAACCTCTAAATCTTTTATTATTGATTCTTCTGATAACATTTATATGGCCCAAAATAGAATAGTTGATTGCATTGATAATAGTTTCTTTACAGAACCGTTGTGTTATTGTACAGACATATATATAGAACAATTTAATCAAGAAGGAGATTCACTTTGGGAAAAAAGAATTACAGGATGTTCTGGGAAAATAGTTAGTGATTTAGCTTTAGATTCTTTGGAAGATTTATATATGAGCGGGACTGTAGCTAGGAATGTGCTTTTAATAAAGAATCCTGAAGAATATTATGGGATTTGCTTTGAATTTTACTGGGATTTATTTCTCGTTATTATCATCCCTTCTTCAATTATAATTTATATAATTATTATTTATTTCTTCAGAAAAAGACGAAAATAATTAAGTAAGGTTGTATTCATGTCTCATTGTATTGATTGTGGAACAGAAATTGTAGAAACTGGAATTGAAAGTGATGTTTTACGATGTCCAGGTTGTGAATATAGAATGAATCTCAAAAAAGCGATGCGGAAAACCACCTTATATTGTATCATAGCAATAGTAATATTAGGTTTAGGTGCAAACTTGCTATTTACGATCTTAAGATTCTTGTTTTTAACCTTTTGATTGAGTAAATGAAAGGGTTTTAAGAAAATAATAATCCAGGACCGCTACTTTTGTGAGAAAATTTGATCCATTTTCAATAATAAGCTCATATCGCCTTCAATTTTATAAAGTCCGTCCATAAAAGCTTTTGCACCATCGATTTCTCCCGTTGACATTTTCATCCAAATATCAGTTGGGGCGATTATAGTTATAGTTGGGCTGGGATGAGCCCCTTTATACGCATTACATTCATTATCGTTAATAATAAGATAATATAGATTCCCTTCGAGATTAAACTGGATAACGCTACTAAGCTCAGGTATAGTTTTTGAGTTGTATTGAGCTGCCATCCCCGCAAAATATGATGCCATTCCATCATCTGTTATTTTTAAAGGTAACTCTTCGGTCGATTCGATTTTAATATTAGAGTAATCCTTAGGTCGTAAAGCATCCCAATATTTGGTTGCTACTTCTCTTAAATTTTGAATTTGTTTATCAGTAAAATGAGTTTCATCAGCAATCATTTTTTGAGTTTCCATAGAAACAAAACCATTCTTTCCAACTTCAAAACCGGCTTGTTCGACCAAGTCATACAGTTTTTTATATGAATTTTGGTAATCATCCTTACTCATCATTTCTGCTCCCCCGATCAAAATTTCCCCAACATATTCAAGTGACTTAAAAGTTTTTTTAAAAGCTAGTACTAAGGCATCGAAATGAGAAAGCTCAGGAAATCCAGCAACGCTGATTAGAAAAATTTTTTGAAGGTTAGAGGGTTCTCGTCTTGGATGAGAAGTTATACCATTCCTTTCTATTAAATAGGGTTCGACTAATGGAAGTGATCGATCTAAGAAATCTTTCATCAATCCTGGGACGTGGTAAATATAAAGAGGTGTAGCAAAAACAGCTAAATTTGCTTCTCGGAATTTAGCTAGATTTTCAACCATATCATCCTTATGAATGCATACTCCAGGTGTCTTTGTCCAGCACGTGAAGCATCCTTGGCAGTGATTAATTTTCTGCTTACACAGCATTATTTCCTCTACTTCCGCACCTGCTCTTTTCAGGCCCTCACCGAATTTATAACCCACATGATAAGATGCGGACTTCGTGTGCCGAGGACTTCCATAAATAATTATAACCTTCATTTTAGAGTCATTTATTAAATAATTATTATTATTATCAATGTTTTTTGAGAATAATAAATTTTATTTTAAACATTAGGAGACCAATTTTATACAAGCATATTTGTATATCCTAATAAAAAAAAAAGAATTAATTTTGTTATTAAAATAACGGTTTCATTTTATCTTCTTGTTGTAGAAAGGTTAGCAGAAAAAGAGCAAGGAGAACTAATGATAGTATAATCAAAAGAATCCCCATAATTAAGTCAAGTGCGGGTAGAATTACAATAGCGGTTATCACCGCTGCAATTAACCATACCATTTCTGCGATTACAATAATTTTAACTTCTTTTCATTCCTTCGCCGAGAATCCAAAAAGGGAACTTACCGTAAATCCAGCAAATAGAGCTCCTATGGTTAAGCTCATAGTGTGAGTATCTAATGTGCGCTCAATTCCAAGAATTGGACTCATAATATCAGGAATCCAGAATAAGACTGTAAAAACAAGAGCTATTATAAAGTGGAGTATAAAGGTCAATTTCGTAAACCTTAGAATCTCTTCACCTATCTTTCAATCACTTTTGTGTTAAATTTTCTTGATATGTTTGTTGTTTGTTTTTCTTGTATTTATTTCTTCCCATCTTTGTAAAGATAATAAAAAAAAGATTACATTGCTGATAATTGAGCAGCTTCATCAAATAGTATTTCAATCATAGTAGGGAAAAAGGTATTAACCAAATAATCATCTACAACTAAACTAGCACCTCGATTAACGGCAAATACAATCCCATATTTACCGTTACTCGTTGTTTTAAACGACATTTGTGCGAGAAAACCAGGTA
>JAEOTR010000051.1 GCA_016839705.1 Promethearchaeota archaeon
GACAGGATTGCTTTTTTACAATACATTAATCGATGAAAATGCCTCAAATCATATTGCAATAGGTCAGGCTTTTAAAAATTCATTGAAGAATGGTAAAGATTTAACCGATGAAGAATTCAGGGCTGCTGGGGGTAACAATAGCATTATCCATATTGATTTTATGGTTGGTTCGGGAGAAATGAATGTCGATGGGATAGTGAAAGATGAAACCGTAGAACCAGTAATGAGAAAAGGAGAATGGGTTTTTGAGGTGTGATAGATAAATAAAATTTAAACAGAATTATTTACAAAATTTATAAAAAATAACCATTATTTCGCTAAATCATTTATGAGATTGCAAATTTTTTGCGGATCTCTTGTAGAGAAGACGAAAGGTCTAGCTTCTTGAAAGGTTAATTTGACAGCTTCTCCAAAATCTGTATTATAAGCCCATGAGCCATCTGTTCCAAGTCGAATTCCTACTCCTCCATATTTCCTAAAATTTGCTTTAGTAATTTCACATCCAGATATTTGGTGTAGGTCGATTTTCTTACGGTTTAACACACCATAATCTACTTCAAGGTGATATTTGGTTAAGGTGATTTTTAGGCCTCTAAAGTTCCAATACATGAGGAAAATAAACAAGCTCACACCACCAAATATTATACCCATAAATATCAATTCTTTAGGGATGAACGCAGTAACTACTATCCCGATCGTACTAATTAATAGAAAAACAGAAAAAATGACGATTTTTACAAATCTTCCAACGGGCACCCATTCTGAGTATAAAATTTCTCTATTTTCTTTGGAATTACTTGATTTTTTCATCATGGTAATAATAACGAATAATAGATATAAACTTTTTTAACGCAGAAATTAATCAGAATGCGAACGTAGATGGTTTTTACGAATCAATGTGATATTTTATATAGTAAACACCATTTCTTTTTATGAAATGAACGTTCCCGCAATAATATTGATCTTGGTTTTATTTGCCATTTTAATGGCGTTTTTTTCTCAAGCTAAGATCGATTATTTTCCTATTGCATTGCTTATAGGAGCTATTGCAGTAGTTTCAATGCTCACACTAGGTCTTGGGGAAGGAGAAATTCTTGGGTTCATTAGTTTCAATACCTTGATATTTATATTTGCAATGCAAATAATCATCTATTTTGCAACTCAAGACCGAGTGTTAGAATATATCGTGATTAAATTGATACTTACTACAAAAGGGAACAGCCGATTATTTTTCTATATGATTTGCTTGTTTACTGGCGTTTTAGTTGCCTTTGTAGAGGATTTAACCCTATCTTTGATACTAGTTCCATTGATCTACAGGACATGCCGAATTTTAGAGATACGTGCTGGCACTTACATGATGGGGATGACTATTACAATTAATATCGGTGCAATACTGACTCCCGTCTCAAGCTTAAAAAATTTAATAATCGGTCAGGAATTTGGATGGAGTTTTGGGGAGTATCTTGCCAACATGGGTATTTTATTTTTAATTACGTTAATATCCACTATTTTCTTGATGGATCGGTTTATCCTGAAAAAAGAAGAAAAACCCACTGAGCACAACAAAAAAATACTCCTATCAATGCTCAATCCGGGAATGGTTATAGAGAATAGAAAGTATTTTTTGACAACAACTATTATAATTATAGCTACTTTCGTGTTTATGTTCTTAGGATTCGAACCTGCTCTTGTCACCATCATATCAGCAGCAGTACTCCTTCTTGTTCACTATAAGAATTCTAGTTTCTCGGATATTAAAAATGAAATTTCGTGGAAAATCCTTATAATATTTGCGATCTTGTTTATTCTTTCAAATTCTTTATCAACATTTGGTTTCTCAGACTTAATTTCCACAGGTTTGATAAATTTGGCAAATAATAATATTTACCTCGCTGTATTGATAACGTTAGGGATCTCTTCTCTGATGTCCGCATTTCTGGCAGGTACACCCGTGACCATTATCCTTCTCCCAATTTTTTCAGCACTCACAGGTGGATTTTTATTGCCAAATCCGATTATCATTGCCTTTATAGGCGGTGTTAATATGGCAGGTAATTTCTTACCACAAGGGTCTGCATGTGATCTGCTCACCCTATCGTTGGCGAAAAAATACGAAGTGAGAAATTTAGATTACAAGCGTCTACTTAAAAACGGCTCACTTTTCGCTACGCTTCACTTCCTTTTTATTTTGGGATATACGATGCTTTATACTTTAATTTTAAGTTAAGTTATCTATCTATAACAAGCAGATTAAAGTTTTTCCATAAAGTCAAACAAATCTATCGACTTTGGATATTTTTTGAAGATCTTTTCTTGTTTTTCTGACTGCTCCCCTGGTAATTTTTCATTCAGCTCGATATTTTTTGTTTGAGCTGCCCAAAAGGTTTGAATGTCCTTGATGAGATCTGGGGGCTGTTCAATTTTCCAATCGGTTGGAAAAAGATTTTTATAATAGGGTGTGCTAAATCGGTGCCCAATTAACATCACATATCCCCGATCAGTAGATGTTCGAAAAATACGTCCGGCAGCCTGAATTACTTTCATCATCCCTGGATTCCGATAGGCATACTCAAAACCTTTTTTCCATTTGAACTCAAAATATTTTCGCATTAATTCTTGTTCCATTGAATAAGCGGGTAACCCCGGACCAATAATAAAAGCTCCAATGGCCATATCTCCTGTATAATCCACACCCTCACTGAAAATCCCCCCATGCACAGCCAATAAAAGATAATTTCTATCAGGATTCTGGAGTTTTTTTAGAAGATCTCTACGCCTACGCTCACTCATTCTACGTTCTTGTACTATGATATCAACTGAGAACGAATAAGTTTCAATCTCCCTTTGAACAGCTTTAAGATATTTAAATGAAGGAAAAAAAGCCAAATAATTACCATCTTTAATGCTTACAGCATTATGAATAATTGAGGCAATCTCATCATACGACTCTCTACGATTTTCATATTTAGTAGAAATATAGGGTAAGAGTAGATAAAGACGATTTTGTTGAGGGAAAGGTGAATTGTATTGTAATTTCAACGCCGAAGAAGGAAAACCTAGCATCTTTTGGAAATAATCCAGTGGAAATAACGTTGCTGATTGCATGATGACGGAGTGAAAACCTGCAATTTGTTTTTCGAGTTTTAAAGCTGCGGATTTGCATAATATTTTGATTTTTTCTTCCTTTATATACAGTAGTTCACTATACTCTGGAGAATCACTCTCCTTTAAAATTGTTGAGAACTGGCGCAAATTCAATGCAAATTGTATAAGCTTATCTTTCCCTCCAAGTTTAGCCTTTCTTTGATAATTATAGGCTTGGATATATTCTAAAAGAAATTGATCACTCTCTGTTAGCATTTTTCGGAAAAAATTTTTGTCAAATTTTTGTAGAATGGGTTTTCTCGTTTCCACATCGGGAAATTGGTTAATTAAATCTGTGATATATTTACTTGCTTGTTTAAAGATGGCATTACCTTTCTTCTTTATAGAACTTGGTATCGGCATTGATTGTAAATGATCGATAACTCCCGTGAGAGCTTGCAAAGTTATTTCTGGAGAATAATATGCCATTGCTCGGGGTGGTAGATTATGCGCTTCATCCACAATTAATATTATATCTTCATATGGTTGGTCAAAAAATCGTTTTAATTTGATGTATGGATGGAATACATAATTGTAATCCCCAATAATCAGATCACAATAGAGCGAACAACCTAAAGAAATTTCAAAGGGACAAACTCTATGATCTTTTGCCACTTTTTTGATATATCTGGCTTCAATGACTTGTTTAGTGAGGATTTCAGAGACGATTTCATCCAAAGAAGCCTTCTCATAATTTTCAAGATAGGGACATAACGATTTCTCACATATGAAGACACCATTTATGCACATTTTCTCTTTCGCGGTAAGAATAATCGAATTGAATTTAGCCTTCTTCTTAGTAAACAGTCGTAAAGTGTCCCGATAGATATGTTGTTGAGTTGTTTTTGAAGTAATTACGAATAGGCGTTTATTTTTATTTAAAGTATATCTTAACGCGGGAAATAAAGTTCCAATGGTCTTTCCTAATCCAGAAGGAGCCATTAGCATTAATCTACCCTTTTTTTGAAGACATTGGGTCGTTTTTTCGATGATATTTTCTTGATTAGGACGATAATTCTCAAAGGGAAAAGTAATTGTTTTCGCGCGTTTTTTTTGTTCTGTTTTTAATTTTTGTGCCATCTCCCAGGAGTTTAAAATAAATTCACATTGGTTTTGAATATATTCTGAATGATCTTGAGAGGGAACATCGATAATTTTGGTTTTATCGGTGTAAATATCAATTAATACGAGACGGCACCGGATAGTTTTACCTTGGGTGAGAAAGTAATGTCCGTACATTAACAACTGCTGACGATATTCTTCAGCGATTTTTGAGTCTAGAGAAAAATCTTTTAGATTTACGACTGACTTAATTTCTTCAATGATAAGAATCCCTTCCTTTTCGTAGACAATATCAGCACGCCCCGAAATGATAAATTTCCATCCTTGAAACATTGTGTGAATTTTTACCATAACCTCGCGTTGGAAGGATTGCTCAGTTTTCTTTCGGTTTTCTTGGAAACGTTGATGAGCTTCAGTTCCTTTAGAGCCTCGAAGGCGTAGTGGAATCGCTGAAGTAGAGACTCTCCGGTCGGATGAAGCGTAAACGACATCCTTTATTGAAATGTGAAATTCTTTTTGCTCCTTAATTACTTTCATTTCTTTATTCTAGCTATAAAAAGTCTATCACTTATAATAAAAAACCTCCCCTTGATGATATTTTAAATTATTAAAGAGAAATTAGATTACACAATTATTTTTTCTTATCTGTATGATTTCAGTTTATGAAAAGAATTTACTCCTTAAATCATTTAGAAAGATCATCCCTTTTTCTGGGATCTTCGGATATCGTTTCTTATTAATGAGTCTTCTAGCCGCTCTCTGTCCAATTGATTGAATTGGATTGAATTTTCTCGTGAATTCTAATTCTTCTGCGGTGGGAGGTTTGGTTTCCACTAAATCTGGAGAAATTTTTAACTCCCATGGAATATCTTTTTTAATGTCTTCAACAGAAATTCCTGGATGATTATGAGCAAGAAACATCTCCTTACTTACAGAGTCAAACTTGAAAATTCCCTTTCTACTAATGAGTGTACATGGACCACTGTCTTTCAAAAAATGACCCGAATTATTTCTGCTATCACCTCCATCTAAATAACCTGGAGATGTAAGATAATCAAGTTTTTCCACAAACTCCCCCCTGTTTAAGGTTAAAACTGTCCGTTTAGCATAAGAAATAAAATCTGCAGCGCCCCCCGAACCTGGAAGCCGCCTTTTAAAATTATTATAATCTCCTATTGCTGTAGAATTAATATTTCCAAATTTATCCACCTGTCCAACACCTAAGAAGCAAACATCTACAAAACCACGATACGTGTGACTTGTAAACATGGAAAACAAATCTGTGGAATAAGCAAACCCTTTGCTAGCCCCTACATCTGCAATTCCAATTAATGGAACTAAAGGATCAAATCCTATTAAACCAGACTCAGTCATTAAAGTTGCGTTTTTGGCGTGTAAACCCTTTGCTAATACGCAAGCAGTTACAGGAATACCTGCACCGATAACCACATTCTCATAATCACGGATTTCTCGAGCAATGGTAATATTTAATAATTCATCCATAGAATAACGATTATTCATGGAAAATTCCCTCCTTTTCCATGATTTTTTCGATATCTTCATATTTTATTCCTAAAGCTGTGTGTATACCATTATCATCCCATGGAGGGAATGGAGACCCATAGTTTACCGGAGCAGAATAAAATGGTTTGTATTTCAGAGAATCTAGCATATCACTTCCGAAAATTTCTAGATATTTCTCAATGTAAGTGTCATGATCTTCACATCCATAAATCCATTCATCCAACCATCTTTTTGATCCTTTGTCTGTTGTCATTAAACCAAAACCCCAATCCATGAAAAATTGATCATTTCTATAGTATCCTGCAACTGGGGTTGGATGAGCTCCATATTTAGTTTCGACAACTGCGTTGGTTCTGTATGCCGGTATGATTGTGTTGTGAGGGCTAGATCGAACAATTTCATAATCAACAATCTCCTCACATGATACAATTATTTTTTTACTTGCCAGTGCTGCAGCTTGTACACTTCCCATTGCTCCCCAATATTGAGCATTACCATATTTATCTGCTCTTTGCACATGTACTATGCATACATCAGGATTCGCAGCAGGCACCGTAAGGATATCTTTTCCTGTATAAGGGCATTTAATGACTTTGAATTTATTTTCACCCATGAATGTCCTCTTGTTAAAAAGATCTGTGTGAACTGCGCCTTCCAGCACCGGCATAAAAGAATAACCATACATCCCTGCCTGAAGTCGCGCATTATAATGAAAATTTGAATATTCCTCTACCTCAATTTCTCCACTTTTCATCCTGCGAATCACATTACCGGTGCCACCAATTACAGATATAAAATTAGTGACTATCTTGTCTATACAATCCCCCGCAGCTAAATATTCAAGATCGATATGACTCGATTGTGAATAGACAGTCAGGTGCCTCTTTTTTTGTCTGATTACTTCCGACGCCAAAGCAACGCACATTGAAAGGGTATAATTTCCGAGTATTAATTCATCTCCATCTTTTACGTTTTCGCTTACAGCTTTTTTTAAGCTCATTATCTTAGAATTTGAATTACTCATTTTTATATCAACTTTTATCTTAATACTATAGTATAATAATTAGAGGGTAAAACATATAAATTCAAATCTCTGAATTCCCTAGTTAACAGAAAAAAAATAAAAAAAATGATATAAAATTTAAGCCATAAAAGATTGTATCCAAAATGAGGATTCTCTAATTAAATTTCCTACTCGCTCCGTCATTACAACTACAGTTATGTTGTAAATACCGGCTGGCATTATTTCAATATAATGTTGTAATGAAACAGTGTAGTATTCATAAAAGCTTTCACTTTCATGTGAACCGGCTCGACCCCATGGCATATCTGTCTGTTGTACATTATTTATCATAAAGTAAAAAAAGAGATCAGAATAACTAGCAACATCACCAATAATTTTTGCACTACAGGTAAATAATAAATGAAGAGACATCGGTCTTCCTAATTCAAATACAATTGAAATATTTGGTATTGGGTTATATACAGCCACAGGACCGGGTATAAATTCAGTGTCATGATAACTATACCAATGTGGTTCATGTGGGATTACAGGCGTATTCATCCAATTAATAACTCCAAATCCTAATCCTCCAATACCAAGTAGTATCCCTAATATTCCGAGCAGAGCTCCTCCTTTTCCCATAATTTTATTACCTCTTGATTCTAAAATTGAATTTTTAGATTTTTTAATAGATTATAAGAATCAAGAGGTGATCAATTATTTAAACTATAGGGAATACCGACTTCAATCTAAGAATTTTTGAATTTCAAGTGTATATCCGTTCGGATCCTTCAAGAAAAAATGATATATGTGAAATTTTTGATTTAGAGTGGGCTTTTCTTTAATTTCTGCACCTTTTCTAATCAATTTGTTATAAATTTCGTCAACCTCCTCAGAAACAAAAGTTAAAATTGGACTTTTTTCATTATGTGCGATTGGCATATGTGTACAGAAGCCAATCTTACTCTGAGGATTAATATTGAATATTAAACAGACACCTTGATCTTTGTAAACTGTCAACCCTAAGATGTTTTGATAAAAATCAGAAGTTTTATCAAGATCTTTAGTCCCTAAAAACGTAATAAATTCCTTGAACATCATAGAAAAAGTAGATAAGAATATTAAAAGGTTGAGAATTAATTATTCAAAAAAACCATTAGACCAAGAACAAAGTAGTAGATTTGGTAGGGAGCCACCCCTATTCTTTCGAGGATACCCCTATATTTGCCAGCGGCGAAGATTCCTGTAATTATTATGAGAATTAATGAAACAATAGAGTTAATGAGTGAATATAGTGCAAAGGCGCCCCATACTGCATTGAACTGCAATTGAACCCAAAGGAAAATCATACCGGCAATTGTTAAAATTCCCGACAGTGCTACGAGGATTAAATGCATTTTTCCCCTCAGGGTTGTAAATTCTCCCCCCTCATCAAGAGGGAAAAAGAAGGCGACTAGAATGCCTAGTATGGAGCTGATTATCAATAGAATAGGCCCCATAATTGAACCATTCCCATCGTTAATACCCGCATGTAATCCAAGATAAAATACAAACAATAAGACGCTTGAAGTAATAATAAATGCTTTAAATATTCGTCTTTTTGGTGCACCAACTGCAAATAATGAACTAATATCATCTCGGATATGACTATATTCAGGTAGTAATATACCACCAACGATCCACATCGCAGTATAGACGATTGGACTAAGCATCCCACAAACTGCTAAAATCTGAAATATTATCATAATTTTTTGGTTTTGTTTTTTTTATAGATGAACTAGATCCTTTATGCATTAAAAATTAAATTAATTATAAAAAATCATTGAGTTTCTTTTTTTAAACCATAAAATAATTTATCAAGTTGTACAGGCTCGAGTTTTTCTTTCCATCTAGATTCATTTGACTCGATCCATTTTTTATAATTTGACATGTCTAATTGTTCTATCTCCTCTGGAAAAATTGCTTTTAATCGTACAATAATGTTTTGAATAACTTCTAAAGACATGTCTTTTTTACCTCTAAGAGCGTCAGTAAGCTGTTCAAAACCGTTATTACGTTTATAAGGGATTATTAATCTTATGATACTCTTAAGAATCGTATCAAAATATTTTTCTTTAGATGTTGCATCAAAATCTAAGGAAGAACTCGTAAGTAGTCTATTAATCTGAGCAATTTTATCATTATCAATAAACATTTCGTTGGTACAAAAATCTATACAACGATTACAATAATAACATTCACCCTTCGTACTGAGATCGAAACTTTCTAAAGTAGGACAAATTTTCCCACAAATTCCACACTCATTACAATAGGGAGTTCTTCTAATTTTCAACGGACTAACTTTACCGAATAGAAATGCTAAAGCACCAAAAGGGCAGAAAAATCTGCAGAAGGGACGATATATGAAGATACTAATGAAAATAGTTAAAATAAACAAAATAAATGCTATAAATATAGCCAGATTTAATGGTGTCCATAAAATAAGAAACCCATTAATAGGATTCATAAATAAAGTTATCTCTAACCCCCATATAGCTGAAAATATCGCATAAGCCACAAAAAATCCCCATCGTAAATAATTTTTCTTCTTCCAATATCTTCGATTATAATTCAATTTCGTTTTAAACCGCACCATCGATGCTATTTCTTGTATCGCTCCTAATGGGCATACATAACCACAAAAAATTCTGCCAAAAACTAATGTTAAACCTAGAAATATCGAAAGTCTTATTATTAAAGACACCAAGCGATTTGGAAAAATAAGATCAGCAAATATATGTTGTATTACCAAAACTACATTAGGAACACCACCTAAGATTATCCCTCCAAAAATAAATGAAACTGATAATAGGACTAGCTTTATTTTGTTGTTTAGTTTTTGCTTTCGTAATAAGATTCCCGCAAGCAGACCAACAGAAATCAGAACTATAAATGATAAGACTATTAAAATTATACTAGAGTTATGAGGAAAATATAAAGCTTGTACTGAATCATCAAAGATTTGATTGATCATAAGATTTACAATATTTTATTTTTAATAAAAGATGTGAAAAGATATTTACTAAATCAATTATATGATTTGTTTTATCTCGCCTGTACAATTTCAAAACCAAATATTGAAATAACCTATAAGATTAGTTCAATTATGAAAGATATAGTTGAAGAAGTAAGAAATATTATAAAGAAAAATATGTGGTTAGTGTTGTCTACTATCGACGAGCAGAGTCAACCACATAGTTCGGTTGTGGTATATATGACCGATGGATATGATATATATTTTGTAACAGGAATAGACACATTAAAAGCAAGAAACATAAGAAATAATGATAAAGTGGCTATAACAATTCCATTTAGAAAGAATTTCTTTCATAAGTTGATCCCAGCACCACCCGCAGAATTACATTTCAAAGGCATCGCGGAATTTATTTCAAAAGATGATGAAAAGGCAAGGAAAATTATGCAAAAGATTATAAAATATGAACAAAAAGCGGGGATTCAACAGGAATCAATATGGATAAAAATTACTCCTTCAAACTTAATTGCAACTTTTGGTGTGGGTATTAAACTTAGGGATTTAAGAAAACCAGAAAAAGCGAGAAATTTAATCAACATGGGAAACTAATTTTTCAAATTAATTCTCTTCTTTTTGGCATTTGGGGCAAAAAAAACCATGTCTTCCACCAATTTCGAAACGAGTAATTTCAGTATTGCAGGCTGGACATCGTTCTTCCAATTTACGATGAGGAATCAAAAATTGATTAGGATATGTACTTAAATCTCCTTGTTTCTCGATCCCAAATTTCAAAACATCTTTGATATTTGTAAATAGCTCTTTTATCTTGCCTTCGTGAAGAGAATTTATTTTGGTTTTTGGATGAATTTTTGACCTGAAGAGGATTTCGTCAGAATAAATATTCCCCACACCAGCGATAAAACTCTGATTTAGAAAAGCATTTTTAATGATAGCTGTTCTTTTTTCCACTGCCCCCTTAAAATCTTCAAAGCCCATTTTGTAGGCATCTAACCCGAGTTTTTTATTTTTAATAAATTCCTCAATTGAGTCTACAATATCCAATTTTCCGAACATTCTAGTAGATATATAAGCTAAATTAAAGTCGGTATTAAATTGAAATATAACCTTACTGTATTTAGGTGGATCATCTTTTTTATTATAATACTCCAAATCTCCCGTCATTCCAAAATGCATGACAAGATATCGAGGGTTGAGAAACACAAGAAGATACTTACCATGTCTAATTGATGATTCAAATTTCTTGCCAAGTAAAGATTCTTTCAAGAAAGACTCATCAATTTTCAAAATTCTATGATCAGTTACTATTATCTTCTTAATTAATTGTTTTAAAGATGTTTTATCTAAATATCGCTTAAAAGTTTCCACTTCAGGGAGTTCTGGCATAATTACTAAGAAAATACAAGATAAATATTATAGAATT
The DNA here is from genome assembly GCA_016839705.1 of Promethearchaeota archaeon. Taxonomy (GTDB): domain Archaea; phylum Asgardarchaeota; class Lokiarchaeia; order Sigyniarchaeales; family SOKP01; genus Loki-b32. Next base: position 11,191 of record JAEOTR010000051.1, read on the forward strand.
TTGAAATTATTCGATAGATACAATAGACAAACACATCTTTTAAACTTCTATCTTCACTAGTTCTAGACATTAATAAAAAGAATTTTAAAGGAGAATCTCCATTAATGGATTAAATTTAATTATAAAAAGGATATGATTTTATGGAAGTACAAATTGGAAAAATGATTTTACACGGGTTTCTCTCCGCTGTTTTCTATATAGTGGTACCCTTAATCTTATTTGAAGTTCTTGGTGCGTTAGGAATTATGAGCTTTACCCAAGCGTTTAAAACTTCTATTTTAATATTTGGAATTGTTGGTGTTGTCATTTCGATGCTAAGGCATTTATTTCCAAAAGATTCACCAGCAAATAGATTAGTTGCTTTTGGTGCAACTGTTTTTTCTGGTATTTACCTATTTTATATGTTTGGGGGCTTTACTCCTGGTGTATCTTATGGTACCTATGCAATTTCTTTCGGACCAATTGCAGCTCTTTTAGGTTTGCAATTAATTGCATGGACATTGTTAGCATCATCGGCAATAAGGGCATTACAATATTTAGTTGAAGCAATAGAACTTCGAAAACAAAAGGAGTACAGTGTGAGTGTAAAAAGAAAATTTAAACTCAGCAAAGTTTTCAAAGTCTTTGGAACAATTACGAGTTTAGTCATCTTAGGATACTTTGGTTCTTTAGTTTATAGTGGGTTGAACCTCGGTTTTCATATTGATGATTCTTTTGTCCCTGGTCATGATGATGGGGGATCTCCTCTTGATCCATCTGATGACACACTAAATATTACTATGTCTTTTGATGTGAGTAACCAAGGGATATATGCAATTTATGATGTGTCTATTGATGTACGCTTTATTGTAGAGACTTCAACAAATACCAGTGCTCTACCACTAGGTACTATAGTTGGAATATCTTTAAGTAATTATTATGGCACGTTTCATTCCTTTACAGCATACCCTGATAACGATGTAACTGTAATTATCGATCCATCTTGGGTTGAGGCATTCTTAACCACAACTTGTACATTAGAATTCAAGATTTCGTTTTCAACTTTATATGCCGGAATTCTTGTAGATTTAAACGTATCACTTCCTAATATACCCTGGACGGCTATTCTCTAAAACATTTATTAGTTAAATCTTTTTATTCTTTTTTTTAATTGATTAAATAAATTATATAAATAATTATTCTTGTAAGGATATTGCCACCTTTCCTTTTGGATGACCTTCTTCATAGTATTTATGGGCTTCGGCAATCTGACTCAATGGATAAACTTTATCAACTACAGATTTAACCTTTTCAGCTTCAATTAGATCTCTGAGATAATCAAGTTTTTCAGCATTAACATTACCCATGTACCCTTTTACATTTTTATTCAACATATATTTAAACATCACTGATTGAAAGTCAACTGTAACAAAAATCCCATTCTTAGTTAATGAGTTTTTACATTTTGAGTATGAAGTTACCCCTCTTCCCACCGCGTCAAAGACAACATCGTAAGTTTGTCCATTTTTAGTAAAATCCTCCTTAGTATAATCAATCACAGCATTTGCTCCAAGAGATTCTACTAAACTTACAGCACTTGTACTACATACCCCTGTTACTTCAGTCGTATATGTATTCGCAATTTGCATAGCATAAGTTCCTACTCCTCCAGAAGCACCAAAGATAAGCACTCTTTGCCCCTCTTTAATGACAACACTATCTCTAAGCCCAGTCAAAGCTGTGCCACCCGCATCAGGTACTGTCGCTGCTTCTATATGGCTCATATTAGCTGGCCTTGTTGCCGCAAACTTTTCAGGGACGCGTACATACTCGGCATTTGCACCAGGGGATCTGAGACATGCATAAATAAGATCACCTTTTTTAAATTTTTTAATCTTTCCTCCTACAGATTCAACCTCTCCAGATACATCAAATCCTAAAATTTTATGTTTTGGTTTTTTAAATCCTGCCATTAATTTGGTCATCCCAAATAAAAGAGATTCACCACTACGAAAAATCATATCTAGGGCGTTAACTGACGTTGCATGCACCTTAACAAGCAATTCATCATCCTTAGGTGTAGGTTTTTCCACTTCTTTTAATTCAAACACATCAGAAGAACCAAATTCCTCGTATATGATCGCTTTCATGATGTTTTTCATATATGTAGAATCAATATATAATATTTAGCTAAAGTCAAGAATTTAAAGAAAAATCAGAGAGTCATTTCTACTCATAGAATAAACTACTAATAAAGATTAATAATATCTATTCTTTATTCCTAAATAAAATAGAAGTTTGATGTAATATGGCATTCGAGAAAGAGAAGTTCAGTGATAGTGAAAAGATTGATTCAAATGATCCTACATGCTTTAAATGTGATAGCATAAGTCATTGTACGGTTGGGAGACCGAATAAGGAGTTAGAAAATTGCCCGATGAGAGTAAGTCCTGAAATTACGAAGAAGGCAATGGAATTGTATGAATCGGATGAATTCATAAAAAAATCTACTAATGTTGCATCTATCGTGGAAGCTAAAGGATATATACATTGGCCTCGTTTAAAAGACACCATAGAATATGCGAAAGGTATGGGATTTAAGAAGCTTGGAATTGCCTCTTGTGTAGGCATGCAAAAAGAAGCAGAATTAACAGCAAATATTCTTCTTAGCTATGGTTTTGATGTATGTTCAGTATGCTGCAAAACAGGGTCAATTAATAAAATTAATGTAGGTGTACCAAAAGAATATTCTATGGTATCAAAAACAGGCTATCCAATTGGTTTTGTAACATGTAATCCTGTTGCACAAGCATTACTCTTGAATAAAGCTAAAACAGATTTGAATCTAATAGTAGGTTTGTGTGTAGGACATGATATTAACTTTACTCGTCTTTCAGATGCCCCTGTGACTACATTTATTGCAAAAGATAGGTCAAATCCTCATAATCCCGCAGCAGCTTTATATACCCATTATGGAAAGGCATTCTTTTCCGCAGATTTGAAAGATTTGGCTCTCAAATAGTATTTTTTATGCTTTTTAATTAATTATTATTACTCTGATTTAAGGTGCTTTACTGATTCACTTACAAGTTCCTTCAGTTTTTCCATATCGATATCTTTTAATTTGTTTATATATAAACATGATTTACCAGTTCTAAATTTCCCTAAATCATTAAGTATTTCATCATATTTCTCAAAACCAGACGTAAGATATACTGTTAAATTCTGTTTTCTAGGAGAGAAACCTACTAAAAACCAATCTGCTTCACGTCCGCTGGCATATTTATAGTGATAAGTTCCAAATCCCACAATACTATCTCCCCACATGATAGGTTCTTCCTTCGTGACTTCCTTCAATAGATTTAAGATCTTATAACTGTCTTCCCGTTTGGTTGGATGATCAACCTTCTTAAGAAAATCATCAACACTCTTTTTAGTAGGTCTTGTCTTTAATTCAGTCATAGGAATAATTGATATAATAGGATATTAAAAAATTCTTTTTATAGTTTATAATCTCTATGAAGATTAATTGAAGAGTGAAATTTCCTAAATCTTAAGAATCAGGTTGTTTCTTAATTCCTAATATTCCCATTTTATCTATTTCTACTTGTTCTATCATATGAGGACTCAATTTACGAATAGCTAGGATAAAAATTGGGATTAAACATAATCCAATATAAATCGAAATTATAAAAGGGAGGTTATAATCTAATGTATCCCATAATATACCTCCTATTAATGGACCGATTACTCTTCCTAATCTATCAATCCACATGTGTAAACCAAATATTTTCCCTCTATGTTTTATGGAAATCCGACTCATAATGGCCTGTATGAGATATCCATTCGACTCTGTTGCTATATATAGAAAAATTAGAATAATCGCAAAATCAATAGCACTAAATGCACTAATCAACAACCAAATCATTAAAGATTTGAAAATACCAATAATAATAACACTTAAAAGAGGAGAGATACGGTCATATGATCTACCCAATTTTGATGCCACTAGTTGAGAAAGAACTTGAGCTGGAAAATAGACAATCATTACAATTATTGGAATTATCCTCTCGGAAAATTCAGGCAAAAGAGATTCAATTAAATATGCTGAAACAAATGGTGAATATATTGTTCCAGTTATAGATGTGGCTAAAATGCCCAGAATGAGAATACAGAAACCGATATAAAAAGTTTTTTGATCTTTTTTATCATCGTTTGCATTGGATTCTATAATTTCAATATCTTCATTTTCATTAATAGTGTTTCTAAATCCATTGCTATTGTTTGATGTTAAGCTATACTCATTTAATGTAGCAATAAATATCTCATAAGTTAGATCTTCATCTACCTTTTTATAAAAGCGGTATCCTGCAATCAAATTAATTATAGCGAATATTAAAAGAGGACTATACATTAATGGAATATTTTCAGGAATAAAAATACTTACGAGGGCAAAGATGGGAATACTGATAAAGGCCCCCATCAAGAATCCATACCCAATCATCTTTCCTCTTCCCGTTGCTAAAGCTTGAGTCCTATTGCCTTTGAAAGATTTTTCGGAAATTAATGAAAAAAAGGGGGGCCAGAAAAATGCTACGAGCAAACCTTGAACGAATGTGCCTATTCCAAATAAAACTAAGTTGGGTATAACAAGTGAAATCCAGTATAGAAAATAAGCGATCGTTCGACCCATTGAACCAACTAGAACTAACCTCTTTTTTGAGGTACGATCTGTTAGATAAGCAATTAAAGGCATTGAAAAAAGTCTTGCTAAAGGCTGTAGGGACATAATAACACCCAAATCAATTCCAGAGCCCCCAAAGTAATAAATCACCACATATGATTTTAAGAACATGAAAAATATAAAACCCAACCCGGACCAAAACGTAATCCTTATCATAGCTTTAAAATCAGGGGTCGTTTTTAATAGCTCAGATGATTTCCTATCCTTGGATTTGGGTTTTGATTGAAACAAAATTGAGACACAATGGTCAAATTAATTAAATTCTATAATTAGCTGATAGATAAGAAAGAGAAGCACATCTTTTAAACTTCAATTTTTACAATTTCCTTATTTTTGATTCTGGAATCACCTCCTAACTTTATATATAATAGCAACTAAAGGTTTATTTAATATATATTGAATACAATAAATCTAATCACTGGTGAATATGAATGAGTAATGAATCGAAAAAAGATATTGCTGATGTGGTCAAACAAATTTCTACTACTAGTGTTGGTACTAGTGTTGCTACTGCTGCTGCTTTACTTGGAGCTGATCTCGTAGTAGTTGCTCTTGCTTGGGACAATCCACCTGATGAGGGAGGAATTATAACAATTACATTTTTAATGTTGATTTCGTTTGTGGCTTTTATTAATGTTTTACACCATATAATGAGAACTGAGTGGTTAATTTCGCGTTTAAGAATGAAAGGAATTGATGAAAAGGCACGAAAGAACGATCCTATAGAAATTTCCCATATTATGAAATCGGTTCGTTTTATGCATTTATCTAGCCTGCTGTTTACGATGATTGCTTTCTGGATAATTAGTTATAAATATTTACTTGAAACCCCACACGGATATCATCCTGTTATATTAATTCTTCCTTTTGTTCTATTCCTCCTATATTGGATACCAAAAATAAGGGGTGTAGAAAGAGAAGTTTCAATTCGTTCACATGAGTCTTTAATACAGCTCCTTATCCAAGTTATCTTTCTTGTTCTTATCTGCTTAGACTTCTTTAGAATTTTAACTATTCCCTAATTTTTTTTCCTTTCTTTTAGTAAACAGAAGAAGATAATTCATTATTACATAGATAATCTCATTTCAGACCTAAAAAGCTATAAAGTTACCTAAATTAAAACAATAATCAATGACGAGTATAAAAGAAATAACAGAGAAATTTCATGAAAATTTAACCCTTAAAGGATATAAAGGCAAAATTATGCATGCAAAACACATTCCCGATTTAAGGAATGATATAAAAATGCGTCATGAACAGAACCTTATTTATCCTCAACTATATGAAGATTATAAGGCATACTTCGAATTCGAACCGAGTGTAGATTTTGACCAGATAAATTCGATGTTTATAATCGCAGTTCCAGTCCCACAGTATGAAGCAAGATTTCGTAGGAATAAAAATGTGCTTTCTCTTCTTATCCCTCCAACATATTTATATGGACTGGATATTATTACCCAATTAAAAGATTTTATGTCTGAATTATTAAATCCAGAGGGATATAAAGTTGCTCACGCTCAGTTACCTCAAAAAACTTTGGCCGTGCGGAGTGGCTTAGCGGAGTATGGGAGAAATAATATTACCTATGTTTCGGGATTGGGAAGTTACCACCGATTAACGACCTTTTATTCCGACTTTCCTGTTGATCAAGATAATTGGCAAGAACTTCGAATGATGGATTTATGCATAGAATGCTCTGCTTGCGTTCGTAAATGCCCGACAGGAGCAATTCCTACGGATAGATTCCTTTTACGTGCTGGTCGATGTTTAACCTATCATAATGAACAACCCGGAGATGTTTCCTTTCCGAAGTGGATAGATTCTACATGGCATAATTGTTTAGTTGGTTGTCTTCACTGTCAAAGAGTATGTCCTGCAAATAAAAAAGTAAAATATTGGATAGAGCCGGGACCAGAGTTTTCTGAAGAAGAGACTGAATTTATTTTGAATGATAAGAAACTTGAACATTTACCTGAAGGATTAAAGAAAAAAATAACTAAATTTGATTTAGATAATTATTTAGAGCTGTTTCCTCGAAATCTGGGAGTGTTCTTCCCATAAATTTGAAAATTAATTAATTCAAAATATATAAAACTAAGAATTATGCTAAGTCAGGAGAAATTACTTAGGGATGGTAAGCTTCACATTTTTCTATTAGGCTCGGGAGGACCATTTAACAATGAAAAAAGAGTTTCTTCAAGTATTGCTGTTATTGTTGATGGAGAATTTCTTCTTTTTGATGTCGGACCGGGTACATATCGGAATGCAGATTTGTTAAGGCTTCCCGTAATGCAATTAAGTGGGATTTTTCTTACTCATTTTCATTCAGATCACATTGGAGATTTAGGGGAGGTGAATATTATGTCATGGGCGAGTGGAAGATCGAAAGCACTTAAAGTGTATGGTCCTAGGGGAGTGGATAAGGTTGTAAATGGATTTAAAATGGCCTATGAATATGATATGGGATATAGAATTGCCCATCATGGGGTAGAAATTGTACCTCCTGAAGCAGGAGTACTCATAAGTAAAAGTATAACAATAAAAGACTCTAATGAGCGAGAATTATGTTATGATAAAAATGGGGTCAAAATTTATGCATTTGAAGTGGATCATTCTCCCGTAAATCCAGCTGTTGGATATAGAATAGAATATAAAGGTTTAGTAGTTGTAATAACAGGTGATACGATAAAAACAGAAAATCTAGTTAAACAATGCAAAAATGCGGATATTTTGTTCAGTGAAGCTATTTCTTTTGATTTACTAAATAATATGATTAACTTAGTAAAAAATCTAAATCCTAGAGTCGCTAAAATTTTGACAGATATTCAGAATTATCATATGGATCCTGTTTCAGCCGCAAAACTGGCGAAAGAAGCACAAGTAAAGAAACTTGTTTTCGTTCATATTACTCCTCCATTGCTAAATAAAAATGTTGAAAATATTTATTTAGAAGGAGTGACTGATGTATTCGATGGTGAAGTGATTTTGGGTGAAGACCGAATGAAATTTAGCCTTGAACCATCTTAATATATTCTCTAATAAAAGCTATTTTTTAAAAATAAGAGAAAAATATTTCTTAAGGTCTTTTGCTCTTACAAAAAAGGCAGGTACTTCTTCCTTATATTTTTTGTATCCTTCCCCGAATCTTTCTATTAATTCCTTTTCTTCCACATATTTTATATGAATATTGATTCCAATCATAAAAATTATATAATAGATGATTGAGTAAATCGAAAATCTTAAACATATGCCTGCTATACTAAACAGCATTAAACAATGATACGTTGGATGACGTAAAATAGAGTAAATTTCATGATTTTGGAGAGTAGACTCTTTGGGATAATATATATAGACTAAAGCCATATAATCAATGCCAAACACATTTAAAATTTTCGACATCAAAACCATCATAATACCAACGAATAAGAGAAAGAACATCAACCTAATAACTAAGGAGATAATTGAAGAGTTAAGAAAAAAATCAAGAAGAGGATAAGCTAAAAACCAGTTAAGACTTTGAATATCAATGAAGGGTACAATGAAATCTGCTGGGAAGAAGTTATGAATTACAACGGAAATAATCATCGGAATACTTATCACCACAATTTTAAATGCTTTTTGATAGGCTAATTCACCAAATTCACTCAAATATTTATCTCGTACTCTCCAGAATGAATACACTAGTGAAAAACCAATACTTAATATGATTAATGATCCAAAGATTGGAGTAAATGGAGCTAAAATTTGTAAGATAATATTTTCCTTAAAGATTCGGGGGAGTGAATCAAAAAATAATTGAAAAAATAGTGAACTCAAGAAGACAAAGAATGCTACAATTAAGAATTTGAAAAGCTTTTTTCTTTGATAATCAGGTAATTTTTCTTTTAATTTTTCTAATCCTTTCATTCAATTTTCCTACAGTAGCAATATTATTTAAATTTAGGTCTGATGAAATAAGTTTAATTTCTACAAAGAAGATAATAATAGATAATCGTCAAACTAGTTCCATTTTTATATAATAAATTCATACATTAGTACATTCAACATAAAAATTCATATTGATTTTGAAAAATGCCAATTGCTAAGGTTATTGATACTGAATTATATTATGAGACTATTGGATTGGGTACTCCTTTTTTAGTCATGCATGGGGGATTGGGTGTTGATCATACGTACTTCCGCCCTCTTCTTGATCAATTTGGTGATATATTTCAAATCACTTATTACGATCAAAGAGGACATGGTAGGTCGAAAGAGGTATCTGTTGATTCAATTAATTATGAACAGCTCGCGGATGATGCCAACAACTTACGTGAGACGTTAGGCCATGATAAAATGGGAATTATTGGGCATTCTGCAGGTGGATTTGTAGCATTACATTATGCATTACGTCATCAAAAACACCTGAGTTATTTGATTCTTCTCGATACTGCTCCGGCATTTAAGCATATGGAAGAAATCATGGGAATAATTCAAGGAAGAAACCCTTCTCCAGAAGTACTTGCTACTTTCAATGCACCAGTCGCAGATACAAAATTAGAATTAAAAAACCAGCTTAAAACTATGCATTCTCTATATTTCTCTGATTATACTTCTGAAATAGAAGATAATATAAACAGTATAATAGATAAAATGATATTAAAACCTGAGATTATGAAACGTGGTGGTAAATTGATGGAAACCTATGACGTGAACTCACTGCTTACAAAAATCCATGTTCCTACATTAATATTAGTAGGTAGAGATGATTTTATATGTCCACCATCGCAAGCTCAACTAATGCATAATATTATTTCTAATTCTGAATTATTTATATTCGAGAATTGTGGGCATTACCCATTTCTTGAGGCACCTGACGAATTTTTCAGTGTGATACGTAAGTGGTTTAAAAAATTTGATTGAATTTAATAACTATTTTTTTATTCCTTTAATAAATACCATTCCCTTCTGACTCACTTCTCGATCTTGGTCATTTTTTTTTACAAAGGAAATAGATACTTCCCAACCTATTGATTTAAAATATTCTGGTATTTCATTTACATTTAAATCCCACTTTGGGTGCATGGAAAAAACATCTATGAAGATTTGGCTCAGATTTTTGCTTAATTCTGCCAAATTGTTAATTAACGAGAAAAATTCATCTTGCTCTAAATAATAGACAAGTCCTTCCATTATCCAAAAGGTTGGGATCTCCTTGGAAAACCCCTTTTTTATTAGATGGGATGACCAGCTTGGTTCGATCAAATCGGCAGATAAACGTACAACTTTACACAACGGCCTTTTCTTCTGCATAACTTTCTCTTTATGATCGAAGACAATAGGAAAATCAATTTCAAAAACAATATTTTGATTAATTTGAAGAGGTTCAAACCGATACGCCCGTGTGTCTAAACCTGCCCCAAGAAGTACTATTTGGGATTGTGAATGTGTGTTACACCATGGTGTTAGCAAATTTTCTTCAATAAAATTTGACCGAATGGTGGGATAATCCATTGACAATTAGATAACACCTAGTGTAAGAATTTTAATTAAAGAATATTAGGTAAGATGGAAATTAAAATAAATTTGTTTTAAAATATAAAAAATATAGAATTAGATCAAATTTTTTTTATATTGAGATGGTTTATCATACTTTATGAGCCTAATAAACATCTTCATTGAAATTCATCTTAAGTTGAAACAATACAAGCTACAATTTATATTCTTCTTCTTATTTTGGTTTGGTGGTTTCCTATTTTTTCTAATCAGCGAACCCACTGACAGCTTAAGCAATATATTCTTATATTCATTAACTATTCGTACTCCTATAGGTGCGGGAGATTTCGCTAACTTTTATGCATTAATATGGCCTATTCTTTTAGAGGTAATTTTTTTTGGATTCATTATGGGGGAATTATTAGAAAAATATAATCCTATTATTACTAGTAGAATTCTAGCTCAACATAGAAGGAATCATACTGTAGTTATTGGATATCACCATCTTGCCGAGAGAATTATAGAGTTTTGTATTGAAAATAAAAAAGCGTTCTGTCTTATCGAGGATAATTATGAATTAGTTGAAGATTTAATTAATGCGAGCTGTCCTGTGGTTGTTGGAGATCCCACTGAAACTTCTAACCTAAAATTTGCTAACATTAAAAATGCTAAAGAAGTCTTCATCACTATTGATGATGTACGAATTGTAATAATTTGTACTGAAAAAATCCGCGAACTCAATCCAGATTGCTCAATTTATGTTAGAGCATTTGAAGACCATGTACAAGAATATCTCACTCAAGAACCGTTAAACGCATTTTCATTTTCTACTTCAAAATGGGCGATGGATGGCATTCAAGAATGGACTAAAGATAAGAAAGGAAAAGCAATTGTGGTTGGTCGAGACAGGCTAACTCATCGAATTGCCTATCATATATCTTTGCAACCCGAACGCGAGATATACCTTTTTGATGATGAACACGATGGTATCGAATTTCCAGAAAATTCACAAATACATATCATAAATGAGTTTGCTTGCTTTTTAAGTGATTTTCAACCCTATCTGAATTTAGAAGAGGTAACCCAATTCTTCATATGCTGGAAACGAGAATCTGAATTTGATGAATCAATTTATTTGACTTCTAAGCTTCATTTACGATACCCTCATATTGAGGTGTATGTACGCATCTTTGATGAAGAACTCATTGATTTAGTTGAAAAAAATAATGGTAAAACCTTTTCATCCTCTGACAATGCATTTAAAATGCTCCAAAAAGAAGTCTTAGAAGATTCTGCTATCGCGGTTAAAAATAAAGCCTAAGTTTAAATTGTAGAACCGCTTAGAGGGAATTGTTATCTTTACTAGTCTCTCCGATACTTGTAGTATCTTCTTCGGTTTTTTCAGTGATAGTCTCAGGTTCTTTAAATTCTTCTTCAATTGGTTCTGTTTCTTTTATTTTTATGTTTTTAGCATCCAAGAAATTTTGTACTTCGGGGGCACCTACTTTATTAGAATCAATTGCTCCTCTAGCTTCTAAATAATCTCTAAAATCATTTACTATTAGTACGACGTCCTCAGGATAAAACTTTTTCTTAATAATAAATCCTTTTCTTTCTAAGGAATGTTCCGCATACCACCAATAAAAGCTAACTATGACCAGAATCACTAAAAAATTGGTAATAAGATTAATTTGATTTCTGTCTGCGAATACGCCCGTGAGAGAACCCGCTCCAGTAACCATGATAATTTGACCCTCAATATAGAGGAGAGTGAACGCGAAAAGAAAGAAGGGCATATTATTTGCTTTAAAAATTACCGAATCGTAGACTTTATCACCAAGACTTTTTAATACTAAAAAGGCCGTTAAAATCATAAGTAATATATCAATAAATCTCGTAATTGCTTCTCCTTCTGAAGAAGACTGAACAACTCCTCGAAGGGCATTTAAGAAGCTAAAGGTTCTAAACCATATTAGAAGCCATATAAGAATGTAAAACATAGAAGAATAGCTATTAGATGATCCAATCTTTCTACTTTTGTAAAAGAGTGTAGTTAAACGCCATGAAGTAATAAAAATTATCACTAAAACGATTATGTTACATACAGCATACAATGGAAACGGTTTTTGAGGTGACGGAGCAAAATCACTTAAAAAACCAAAGAATGTAGCTAACTGAAGTAAAATTGGAATAATCAACGCCACAATAAGTAAGATTAAATCAATTAATCCTTTTGTTTTTGATGTTCCATGTTTATTAATTATTTTATTTTCTATTTTCATAGAGACATCTTCAAACCAAATTCTTAAATAGAAGATTTGCACTAAACTCCAACCAAAATAAACAACAAGGAAAATCACAGGAAGAGCGACATCCCATGCTAAAAATTGTATGGTTATTTGATTAGAGGAGGCCATTAGAAAGTAGGGAAGGACAATTGCAAATGCTATAAAATAATTAATAAAGAAATAGATCAACTTCCTTAGATCAAATGTCTTTTCTGGAGAGAAGAGATAGGGTTCAAGTTGAGGAATAAGACCTTCAAGCATTAGAAAAATGAATGTTATTGAAAGCGTCGTTGCCAAAAATAAAATTCCGGTCCCTACTTCTGGACTTGGGATAAAACTCAATAGGGCAATTAAGAAGGATGATAACACAAAAATGATTGTGTAAAGGAAATGACTATTATTAAAAATCTTATGAAAGTACTTATCCAAAAATTCTTGAATTTTATTCATTATCCATTCGCTCTTTTTAACTTCAATGATTAAGTTGTGAGTTGTATATCTGAAATGGTATATAAATCTTGTTATTGAACGGATCAATTTCTAGACAAGGATATAA
>JAEOTR010000093.1 GCA_016839705.1 Promethearchaeota archaeon
ATACCGAAAAATATCCTGCAAATGCTTGTAGCTTTTACTTTAACAATAATAGTAATCGTTTTGTTTATACGATAAGTAAGTCCTATGTTCCCTCTTAATTCAATAAATACATTTTAATGATTTTATTTTTCAATTTATACTGACCAAATAAAATAATAAGGAATTATTGAAGATTCTATGCGTAGAAATAATGGGTTTTAAAGAAAGCAATTACCTATATTAATTAATATTAATTATCACTATTAGTTTAAAATTCAATCTAAGGTTGTGGGTCAATCTTAATGAGTCCTATGAAGATTATAGATAAGTGGAAACAATACTCCAAGATGTCTGATCTTGGTGAGATTGCTCGACGTAAATTTTTCAACAATTGTTTCGACGGTGCGTTGACTTGTGCCGGTATTATTAGCGGTATGTTTATTCTATTCCTAGCTAATCCCAATTTACTTGTTCCAAGTAATGTTATTATAACTGGTTTTGCGACTGCTCTGGCTATTGGAATCAGTGGGTTATGGGGAGCATTTCTGTCTGAAGAAGCTGAACGAAAGAAAAAAATAAGAGACCTAAAAAAAGATATGGTCATAAACGATGAAGATGGAGAGGAAAAAGAAATTGAAACCGGAAAAGTGAAGAAAATATCTCAAAAGAAAAGAAAATCACAAGAGACGATAATTACCAAATCCGAAAATTTTGCGACAATTGTTGCTTCCTTAGTGGATGGTGGAGCACCCGTTTTAGGGGCAACTCTTCCTTTAATACCCTTCTTTTTTGGTGAATCATTGACAATTATGCATTTTGTTTCCTCATATATCATCCTTGTGGGTTTGCTAGTGTATTTAGGCATTTTTCTAGGTCAAATTTCTGGAGGTGGACGTCTTAGGTATGCCCTTCACTTAGTTGCTGCGGGTGTAGTGACTCTGATTGTAACATTATTACTCGGCCAAGTCACGGGTTAATCAATGAATTTTTTATTATAGCTTAGCTCAAAAAATTTATTATTTGAGCTTCATTTCTCATTTTATTAAAGTATAAATTATGTGAAAATAGAATTTTGAAGACAATAGGCGTAGATATAGGTAGTTTAGCAACTAAGGTTGTATTATTAGATGATAATAAACTGGTTGATTATCGTGTAGATCGATCTACTTATGATTTTAAAAGGATTGGACATAACTTATTTGATGATATATTAGAAAAAAACAATCTTAAGAGTTCGGATGTATATGTCATGTCAACCGGATATGGAAGAAATTCAATTGACATTGCTGATGATCGTATTACAGAAATTACAGCACACGCGAGAGGTACACAATATTTTTTCCCAGAAGTTCATTCTGTAATCGATATAGGAGGTCAAGACAGTAAGGCTATTGTTATCTCAAAAAAAACAGGAAAAGTTATCGACTTTCAAATGAATGATAAATGTGCTGCCGGAACAGGTCGGTTTTTAGAAGTTATGGCTCACGCTCTTGAAGTGCCAATTGAAGAGATAGGTACATTCGCATTAAAATCAAATGATCCCGCTGCAATTAGTTCAACATGTACTGTTTTTGCCGAAAGCGAGGTTATTTCTCTTTTTGCTAAAGGAACCTCTAAAGAAGATATTGCAAGCGGGATTCATAAGTCTATTGCACGCAGAGTTGGTGGAATGGCGAAGCGTATTGGAGTAGCACCTCAATTAGCTTTTTGTGGGGGCGTAGCAAAAAATAATGCGGTAAAGAAATATTTAGAAGTTGAATTAGGTTTCGATATAGTTAGGCCAGAACATCCTCAATTGACGGGTGCTATTGGAGCTGCCTTAATTGCTCAAACAAATAAACAGAAATAATTCTTAACTCTTTTTAAAATTTTTAATTTAGGATTTAATGATTAAATTATTCCATTCAATATAATATACAACATATTCTATAGACATTGATAAATTTTAAAATTTAGTTTGAACTTTTAATATAAAAATGATAGATCTGGAACTCTTAACAAATTATTACGAGTATTTAAGAGAAAAAAAAACTGAAGGAAAAAAGGTTGTAGC
>JAEOTR010000052.1 GCA_016839705.1 Promethearchaeota archaeon
AAATTGTTTTAAATAAAGAATTTGGCCCAGATCTCACTTTGGAAGATATTTGGAACTTAGGATTTAAAGCGGTCTTTATAGCTATAGGCTTATATGTGCCAAAAACATTAAGACTTGAAGGAGAAGACTTGCCTAATGTAGATGTTGCGATCGATTTTCTTCTGGAACGTAAATATAGTTGTTCTGAAAATCCAGAAGAATATAAAAGTAAAACTTTTGGTATTATTGGGGGGGGAGCTGTTGCCGTAGATGTTGGAGAAACAGTACTTCGATTAGGAGCAGCAAAAGTTGATCTTGTTGATATTTTAACTAAAGAAGCTTTACAGACTGTACTTGACGACTTACATGAAGCTGAGAGAGAAGTGATGGAATATCATTTTGAAACTTCAACAGCTAAAATTACACAAGAACCAGATGGAAAATTAGCATTAAACTGCTATAAAATTAAATGGGGTGCTCCAGATCCAGAAACTGGTAGAAGGCCCTTAAGTAAAATTGAAGGTTCAGAATTCAAGATTGTAGTTGATAATATTGTTATTGCTATAGGTCAGGGTCTTGATCCTGAACCTCTAAATGCAGCTACCAATAACCAAATAAAAATTGAAAGAGGTAAAATTGTTGTAGATAATTTAACTTATGAAACTGGGATACCTGGAGTTTTTGCTGGTGGCGATATAATATTTGACTCTTTAATGTGTGCTGTTGATGCCATTGGAGATGGAAGGGAAGCAGCTTTTACTATTGATCGATATCTTCGAGGTATTGATTTAAAAGAAGGAAGGATAAGAAAGAATGATTTAAAGCGATCCACAATACCCAAAAAATACATTCAAACGCAATCATGTCAAGAAATGAATTTTATGCCTGGGAATGAAAGGCTTGTTTGTTTTGAAGAAATGGAATTAGGATATACTGAAGAACAAGCGAAAAAAGAAGCAAATAGATGTCTGAACTGTAATCTATGCTGTAATTCTGATCTAAAACCAGAAGACTTTGAAAAAGCATTAGATGCTTCTGGAGTTATGATATGTGATTATGGGAGTCAAGATAATTGGCGATCAATAAACGCACCTGATTATTTGGAAATCCCGAAAAGCATAATTGGAATTTTGAATCAAAATGATATTACTCCGGTTGTTTTACATGAAGAAAAATGTTGCGGACATGATAGTCTTTGGCGTGGAGATGTCGATAGTTTTAAAAAGTTAGCTGAATATAATGTAAAACTCTTCAAAGATGCTGGAGTTAAGACTTTAATCTTTAGTTGTGCTGAAGGATATTATACTTGGAAACATGAATACAAAAATCTATTTAAAGGAAAGGATGATTTCGATTTTGAGATTTACCATATTACTGAATATATTTTAAAAGAGAATCTATTAGAAGATGTAACATTTCCCTTAATAATCGATAAAATTCAAGTAACTTATCATGATCCATGTAGACTTGGAAGGATGAGCAATGTCTTCGATGCCCCTCGTGAAGTATTGAAACTTATACCTTCTATTGAATTAGTCGAAATGGAAGATTCTAAAGAAGACGCAGAGTGCTGTGGAGTTAATGCGTATATATCTTGTACTCAAGATTCAAAAAAATTACAAGAGAAAAAAATAATGCAAGCAATTGAGACTGGAGCAGAATATCTTATTACCGCTTGCCCGAAATGCATCGCCCATTTGAATTGCTATCTCAATGAAAATAGAGAATTAAAAAATAAAATTAAAGTTATTGACATTGTAAGTTTCCTCGGAAAATTACTCTTTTTATTATAAAATTTGTTTTATATTCAGTTTTTTTAAATAATTACTTTGACTCTGAAATTTGTATATAGACTTAAAAAGAATAGTCTCTTACTAAAATAGCAAAGGGCATTTTTCAAATTAACATAAAAAATGAATATTATGAGTGAAAAAGAAATCGCTTGGGATTTAACTGAGATTTTTTCAGGGTATGATGATCCTAGAATTTCTGATACTATGGATAATCTTATGGAAAAAGCTGATGAAATTATAAACCAATATAGAGGTAAAATCAAGAAACCAAACTTTACAGCGCAAAATTTGCATAAACTTCTAGAAAAACATGAAGAAGTTTTAGCAGAACTTGAAGAAATTGAGATATTTTCAGAAAACTCTTTTTATGCAAATGTGGCACTTCCGGAAACTAAAGCAATTTATAATAAATATATCGAGTTTCAAAGTTTAATTTCAAAAAAATTAACATTTCTAGAAATTGAAATTGGAAAATTTATTTATGAGAATCCAACTGTAGTAAATGAAGAAAATCTTAGTAATTACAAAAACTACCTCAAAAAAATATTGAGAAAATTTCCTCATAAACTTTCTGTGGCAGAGGAACAATTGATTCTGGAAAAAGATCAATTTGGTGTGAAGGCTTGGCAGCAACTAAGACAATCATTAATTGGTGGAATAAAGATCAAGGCAGTTGTTGAGGGAGAAGAGAAAACAATTTCCTCCAGTGACATATTTCCGTTAATTCAGCATCCAGATAGAGATACAAGGATCTCCGTTTTCCAATCACATGTTAAATCATTAAAAGAAAATGAGTTAATTCATTCATCAGCATTGCGAAATATTTGTAGTGATTGGGTAAAAACCTCAAATCGAAAGCATTACGAGAGTCCAATCCATCATAGTCTTATTCATAATGAGACCACTCAAGATATTATCAGTAACATGATGAAGATAATAGAAGAAAATATTGAACTATACCACAGATTCTTGAAAATTAAAACTAAACTATTAAACCTGCCAAAATTAGGTGGAGTAGATCTTTGGGCGCGTTTACCTTCTAAAAAAAAATATTCCTGGAATGAAACAAAAGAATTTATAATTCAAGTATATAAGATGTTCGATGAAACATTCGCGGATATTGTTAATGATATTTTTGATAGAAATCATATAGATGCTAGTGCAAGAGAGGGTAAAATAGGAGGTGCTTACTGTTCTCCTTGGTTTAATGGAAAATCCGCATTTCTTCTTACCACTTTTAAAGGATTATTAGGTGATATTGTTCCTCTTGCCCATGAGTTAGGACATGGAATTCATTCTTATCTTTCTTCTCAAGAACAAACTTTCTTTAATTATATGTCAACCTTAACTGTGGCTGAGACCGCTTCAATTTTTGGTGAACTATTAATGACAGACTTCTTACTAAAAAATACTAAGCTAACCAGTGAAAAAATAACTCTGCTATATAATCAATTGAATTGGGTTGGAATTGTGATCTTCCGCTTAAGCTCCAGAATGTGGTTTGAACAAAGTCTTTATGATGCTATTTTGAATGGTGAATTTTTAGATGGAGAAACAATTTCAAAATATTGGTGCGCCGCCAGAGATAAGATTAATGGAAATTATATTGATTTTTATAAAGACATGAAGTGGGAGTGGGCTGGTACAGGTCATTATTTCATGCCAGACATTAGATTTTATAATTATCCATATATCTATGGTCAACTCTTCGTTTATGCTTTATACCAGACCTATAAAAAAGAAGGTAAGACTTTTGTTCCAAAATTTAAACAACTTTTAAGCGCAGGTAGCAGCTTATCTCCCGAAGAACTAAGTAAGATTGTAGGTTTGGATATAAATAAACCTGACTTTTGGCAACTTGGAATGAAACAATTTGAGGAATTAGTAGATGAGTTGGAAAAACTCATAAAATAAATGTATGAATAATAAAGGGTATTTTTTCAATAAATATAAAGGGGTAAATTTAAATTTTTAGTGGCAATTTTAACTTTTAGAGGGTAAAACCCTTCGATACTATTTTTAAATGTTTTTATTCTAATAGATATCATAGAACCTAATTCACTTTCGGTGAAAAAATAAATTGAAATTAAATACAAAAATTAAAATCCTAATTGTTTGTTTAGTAGAATTTCTATTTATATTGCCTGTTTTTTTCAACTTAACTTATTTATCCACGAATCTAGATGAAAAAATCATTGTAGATAGTGAATTAAATGTTTCAAGTTCTGCAGGATTAATAATAGAAAACAATTATGTTTATGATTATCCTAGTACTCAATCAGAATGGTGGGGTAATGCAGAAGCAGTAATAGATCCTTCAAATCAATCTGTAGATGGTTTTTTTGTAAGTCGTTCTGCTGGAGGGTATTATTCAAACCAAAAAAGAGGTTTGATAATTAGATTTGATGTCAATGGTAGTGTAGAATGGTTAAGAACAACTGAAAACTCAATATACCCGGCAGCTATGGTTACCGCTTTGCCTAATGAAACAAGCGTTATGGGAGCTTATCATTATAATTATGATTATGTTGATTATTTTAGCTTCGATAAAGATGGGGGTTCAATCTATAACTGGACATATGATCCATCAGAAAATGTAAAATTAGTAGCCATGAAATGGTCTAATGGAATGTGGGCAGTAGGCGATATTGAAACTCCAACTAAAGGGATTTTTATAAGAAAAATGGATTATACTAATGGATCCATTTTAGCTTCAAATATTTGGAATCTAGGTGTAAATACAAGTGTCGTAGGAATCTGTTCTGATAACAATGGGGGCTTATTTATAACCGGTTGGATTTTAAATAATTCTAAACATCAATTATTCATTGCCCACTCTAATTCATCAGGCAATATAGTGAGTTCAAATATAATTAATGATGATGTTCTTAATGTTCGGGGAGTAACATGTACCTATAATGGGACTAAAGTTTATGTAGTTGGAATATATCAGAATGGAGTTGATGAAGACAAATATAATACTTATTTATGGTCTTTTACTAGCAATTGTAGCCTGCAAGAGTCAGTTTTGCTTACTTCTGAAGCAAAATATGGGGTAGGATATTATGCTAAGGGTGAAGATACAAGTTGGATTTATTATAACTATGATATCAAAATTTTGAATTCAAGTACCAATTACTTAATGGTATCTGACGTGATTGAGAAAGATTATGCTAATGTAATGATCCATCTTTTAGATTCTTCCCTAA
>JAEOTR010000053.1 GCA_016839705.1 Promethearchaeota archaeon
GTAAAAAAGCTCTAAAGGAGACAGGAATCTATCTTAACGTTAACAAAGATTCGGGTAATGGAAAGGACTTAAAAAATGAAGATCTAATCTTCCTCAAAGAGCTTGTTGAAGCGGGAAAGATTAAATCAGCCATAGATAGACGTTATACGATGGAACAAATTGTTGAAGCTCATGAGTATGTTGATAAAGGGCACAAAAAGGGAAATGTAGTCATAATTGTTTAGGAATCCTTATGAAAGCGATTGTATGGACAAAGTATGGACCACCAGATGTTCTTCAGCTCAAAGAAGTAGAAAAGCCTACTCCCAAGGACAATGAAGTACTGATAAGGATATATGCCACAACAGTATCAGCAGGGGACTGTGAAATGCGAAGCATGAAAACTGCAATCTTGTACCGGCTCTTCATGCGATTATATATTGGTCTGAGAAAACCAAAGAGAATAACAATACTAGGGATGGAGTTAGCCGGGGAAATTGAAGCTGTAGGCAAAGATGTAAAACTATTTAAGAAAGGTGACCAAGTTTTTGCAGCAACCGGTATTACTGGTACGGGTACTTATGCGGAGTACATATGTCTGCCTGAAGAACCTGAAGGAGGGGTACTGGCAATAAAACCGACTAATATAACCTATGAAGAAGCCACCGCCATTCCGGTTGGGGGCCTTGAAGCATTGCATTTTATTAGACAAGGAAATATTCATAGCGGACAAAAGGTTCTGATTAATGGTGCGGGTGGAACTATAGGAACTTTCGCGGTACAGCTTGCCAAGTACTTTGGAGCTGATGTGACTGGCGTGGACAGCACGGAGAAATTGGATATGCTGCGCTCGATTGGTGCAGACCATGTCATTGATTACACTCAAGAAGATTTCACCAAGAGCGGTGAGACCTATGATTATATTCTTGATGTGATAAGCAAGAGTTCGTTTTCAGGTAGTATAAGATCACTAAAGAAAAACGGACGCTATCGTATAACTAATCCTGGGCTGTCACAGATGGTTCGAGGGCGATTGACATCAATGACAAGCAGTAAGAAAGTGATATTCGGGGCAGTATACCTAAAGATTGAAGATTTACTCTTCCTCAAAGAGCTTATTGAGGCGGGAAAGATAAAATCGGTGATAGATAGACGCTATCGCTTAGAACAAATTGCTGAGGCTCATAGCTATGTCGAAACAGGACACAAAAAGGGACATGTAGTAATAACTGTATAGGTGACATTTAAAATGGATAAAATAATAATAAAATAATAGCTCCAATTAGTATTATAATCAAATAAATATGTAAATAAAAAAAAATTAAAAAATAAGAGCAGATTTGTATGAAAAAATGGACAGCATTTATTATTGGAATAATTCTAGTTGTTATTTTTATAATAACAATGTTTGTATTACCTCCGTTATTAGGATGGCATTACCCCACTATATTAAGTTGGCAGGATTTTATAGATTCTATTAGTACACCAGAAGGATTTGTTATCGGGATCATTACTGAAGTGATTCCGATTATATGCGTTACAATCGGAGCTATATTCCTTATAGTCTTTGTGATTAAGCTAATTCGAGGTAAAGAATAATTAAATATTAAGCTCTCTTTTTTTTAATTTTCTTCTTAATATTGTTCGAAATATCTTGTGTTGAGTAAATTGTTTCTAAATAAATATTTTTTATTAGATATTATGCATATTACAAATGTTAACAACTCAAGATTTAGAATTCTAACTATTTCAAAATATAAATAATAAGGACAATTTAATCTTATGCATTTTTAATATTGAAAAAAGTTTCGAGACATGAAAATTTTATGAAAGCGATGGTATACTCAAATTATGGTAAATTGGAGGATTCCCTTTGATTATCCTAATGAAATTAGCTGGTTTTCTCTTTCTGTTTATTTTGGTTTTAAACCTTGTAATGGCGTCATATGGTTATATAAACCCAGAACAGACGATCAGCTCAGACGATCGGACGCTTAACTCTGACGCTGAGCTGCAAAAGATTAACAAAAATGGACCAAAAAAATTTAAAATAAGCATCGTGATAGCGCTTATAGAACATACTTGCGTCATTGCACTTCCTATAATGTTGTTTATTGTTTTTAGTCAATATAACACAATACTTGTCCTAATACTTGGAATTGTTTGGACCATCTTTCGAATAGGAGAAGGATTGATCCAAGTCTATAATGAAAAAAACTACTGGAGACTTCTCAAAATAGCAAGACAATATTCAAGTACTAGTGGTGCCGAAAAAGAATCGTTGAGTGATTTAGGTCGTATAATTCTCAAAACAAGAGACTCTAGATTCAAATTTGCAATGATCTTATGGTCCATTGGTACATTCGCATATTCAATTGTGTTAGTTACCTATGGAGTATCCCCAATTATTGGACCAATTATTGGATGGTTAGGAATTGTTTCCAGTATTTTAATTGGATTCGGTAACGGGATAAAATTTGTAAAACCTAGTTTTGAAGTCTTGTCCACTATCGGAGGTCTATTGGCGATTATATTTGAAGTAATCATAGGAGGATGGCTATTATTTTTTCCAATCATCATCCCATAGCTAATATTAGAAAAATAACCTTAAAACATATTAAGTTGACCGAATCCACTCTGTATTAGATTTAATAATAAAAATTTATGAAAAAAGGTGATAAAAATTACAAAATACATGAGAGCGATTGTATATGAAAAATACGGTCCACCGGAGGTTTTTCAGCTCACAGAGGTAGAAAAACCTACTCCCAAGGATAATGAAATACTGGTAAAAGTATATGCGACAACAGTAAATTATGCAGCAAGGTTAGTTCGAAGTGGTAAACACCCAGATAAAAAACTTTATACTTTCGCGTTGCGAATGATGTATGGTGTTAGAAAGCCAAAAAGACCTATACTAGGGTATGAGCTTGCTGGGGAAATTGAATCAATCGGTAAAGATGTAATATTATTTAAGAAAGGTGATCAAGTTTATGGAACTACCACTGGGTTGAAGACTGGTGCTTATGCTGAATACGTATGTCTGCCTGAAGAATGGAAGGCAGGAATGGTGGCAATAAAACCGACAAATATGACCTATCAGGAAGCCGCAACCGTTCCTACTGGGGCAAGCACAGCGTTGCATTATCTTAGAAGAGCAAATATCCAGAGCGGTCAAAAAGTACTTATTTATGGCGCTTCTGGAGGTAATGGTACTTTTGCTGTACAGCTTGCCAAGTACTTTGGAGCAGAAGTTACCGGGGTATGTAGTACCTCGAATTTAGAATTAGTGAAATCTCTGGGAGCAGATAAGGTAATTGACTACACTAAAGAGGATTTTACAGAAAGTGGTGAGCTTTATGATACTATCTTTGATGCCGTTGGAAAAGATTCATTCTCAAATGGTAAGAAAGGACTAACTCCAAACGGGAACTACTTGACAGTTTTAAAGGGTAGATATCGCGAAAAGAATGAAACTTTAAACTTCCTTAGAGAACTTATTGAGGCGGGGAACTTAAAATCGGTCATAGATAAAAGCTATCCCTTAGAACAAATGGTTGAAGCCCATAGTTATGTAGATAAAGGGCACAAAAAGGGAAATGTAGTAATAAGTTTAGAATAGATGTGATAGAAATATGGACGATGTGAAGATAACACTTTCATTCATATGGGTATCTGTAATGTTAATCTATTTATTAGGTGATGTGCTGCGAATATTTTCTGGAGATTTTAAACCAGGAGAAGTTGATGGTAAGCCAGTGACTCAGAAAATGTACTTTGGAATGGCAATAATAATGGTGATCCCGATTATTATGGTTGTCCTGTCCCTGATATTGGATTATCCTGTGGTTAGCTGGGTAAACATCATCGTAGCTATTTTCTTTTTTGGTTTTAATCTCATTGGTATAAAGGGGTACAAGGCTTATGATAAATTCTTGATCATTGTAAGTCTTGTGTTTAATGTACTGACTGTTTGGTATGCATGGACTCGATTTCTTTTTTGAAATCAATTAGCGTGTAATAATGGTATTTTTTTGAATTTAAACTCTATTCCCAAATTTCAACTAAATGGAAAATATTTTGGTACTTTTAGTTCCAATATATATTCAATTGAGAAGAAAAAAGCGGATTTTATTGATATTTTTGATTCTTTTTTTATTTTAAGGTTATATGAATTAAATGATAAATTCACTTTCCTTCTCTTTAATGGTTATAAACCCCCATTGTTTATTTTTTTACTTCTCAGTGAACATGCTCTTATTAGAGCCCCAATCTATATTAAAATTAATAAATTAAAAAAAAAATGAAAATAAAATAATAAAGTGAAAATTATGATAAAAGATTTTGAAGGAAAAGTAGCAGTAATTACGGGTGGTGCAAGCGGTATTGGACTGGGACTTGCTAAAGCTTTTGCTAAGCGTGGAATGAAACTAGTTCTCGCGGATATAAATAAGGAAGCTCTCGATAAAGTCTCCAAAGAATTCAGTAATAAAAAAGTTGAAGTTTTAACTGTGTTAACTGATGTGAGTGATCCTGAACAGGTTTCTCATCTTGCAAACACTTCTTATGAACATTATGGTCGTGTAGATATACTTTGTAATAATGCAGGGATTGGTTCTGGTGGACCTATAAACTTGTTAACCAAAGAGGACTGGAATTGGGTAATTAGTGTTAATTTATTTGGGGTAATCTATGGTATTCAATCTTTTCTAAATCGAATGTTAAGCACTAAAGATCCATGTCATATTATTAATACTTCTTCATTGGCAGGATTAACTCCGGGGGATACTGGACCATATAGTGCCTCCAAATCTGCGGTGATAGCAATTAGTGAAAGATTAGCATTAGAATGCTTCCATACAAATGTTAGTGTTTCTGTGATATGTCCCGCATTTGTTCGTTCAAATATAATAGAAAACACAGAAATACTTAGTAAAACCCAAGAAGGACTTTGGCAACCAACACCAGTAATGATTCAGTCTGCCGGATCTGAAATAGAAAATGCGAAGAAATTATTAGAATTGGGAATGGATCCCGAATTCATGGCTGAAATGGTAATTAAAGCAATTGAGAATGATATATTTTATGTAATAACTCATCCAGAATATTTACCATTGATTGAATCTCGATTTGAGAGTATATATAGTGATACTTTAAAATTACATGATGAACTTGTAGAGCAGCAAACAGTTAAAACAAAAATCTTTCGGAATGATTCCCCCGCATTTAGTGTTACTTACCCCGATTATTTTATAGAGATAAATCCAAATCCAATGATTAAAGCTCTCTTTGTTGCTTCCTATGCAGACATTAATCTTGAAATCCATGTGTCTAAAATATCTCCTCAGAGACGCTTGGCAGAACTCACTAAAAAAATAGTGAGAAGATTGAAGATTTTGACAAAAGAAATAGAAATTATTTCCAATGAACCAACAAACCTAAGGGACGGAACATCTGCTTACGAATCTACATTTGAATATAAAGTAGCGGGAGTATTTAAGACTCAAAGCAAACATTTATCGGTTATTAAGGATGGAAAATGGATACGCGTTAGTATATCTGCTGCAGCTAACAATCTTAATGAAAAGCTCAAAGAGATTCTATACTCTCTTGAATTTGAATGATTAAATTAAATCGAAGTAAAGAATACATAAATAATTATTTTTTATTTTATTGCTAGAGAGATTGATACCATATTGAATGAAATATCTTGTATTAATTGAGGTCTTTAATGTGAAGTTATGGATAATATATAAAGAAGGAATTGGATTCTCAAAGTTAATTGCTGAGATGCTCCAGGATCGCTTGGAAGATTATATTGATGTGTCCGTAGGAAATGCTAAAAAGATTGACCCTGCTTTTGTGGTTGAAGAAAGATTAAATTATTTGATTATCGGAGATGTTATAAATAAAGTAATTCCCAGTTTGGAAATTCAAAATTGGCTACTTAAGTACAGAGAAATTTCAAAAAAAGAGAATCTCATTGTTAATGCTATATCAGGTTTTTATGTTGCATTAACCGATATTACGATAGAACCTTTCTGGATTGAATTTCTTCAAGACAACGTGAGAGCTGAAATAATATATCCCCCATTACTTCGGTTAGAGCTAAATAGAACAGAGTTAGTTTTAGAGAATGGAGCATATGATATAGTTAAAGATTATACTAATGAATTTATTGATTTTTTAATTGAGAATAAATAAAGAACTAAGAAAAAATTTTATTTACAATCATCGCATTCAAAGTATATATCAATACGTTGTCCCTTAGGTTTAATTCCGAGATCAGAGATGATAACATTCCACATATTTTGTATATTTTCAGCTTTATAATCATATATTTTTCCGCACTTAGTACATACCATATTTATGTGGAGTTGCAGGTCAGGATCATATCTTATATTACTCTCATTAAATCTTAATTTTTGTATTAATCCTAGTTCTTCTAATAAATCTAAGGTCTTATACACTGTGCCTAAGCTTATTGTGGGATAATCAATCTTTAATGCATGGTAAACTTGATCAGTAGAAGGATGATCTCCTCTTGAAAGTATGAATTTACATATTGCTAAACGCTGTGCGGTCACTTTAAATCCATTTTCTCTAAAAAGATCAATTAATTCTTGATCATCCATCCATATCACCATTCTCTTTAGTACTCTTTTAGATAAAAAGTCAAGTTATTAATATTTCTTTTATTATAAAAATGTAATGTTTTTTAATAATAGTTACTGTCTAGTATTTATTCCTAATTAGGAATAATTCTTAATTAGCTTTCTATATGAGTTAAAAGAAAAATACTTAAATAAAATCATAAAACGAATAAAATTGAATACACAACAAAGCAAAAGATGAAAAAAAATGGTAGATGAAAAAAAAGAAAAAACATTAACTTCTGCTGGTGGAGCACCCGTTTCAGATAATCAAAATTCTGAGACTGCGGGTGAGAGAGGTCCTGTTCTCATGCAAGATGTACATTTACTTGAGAAATTGGCTACGTTTGCTAGAGAGCGAATACCTGAGCGAGTAGTACATGCAAAAGGAGCTGGAGCCTATGGCACTTTTACTGTTACAAACGATATTACACAATATACAAAAGCTAAAATCTTCTCTGAAATTGGCAAAAAAACTGATCTATTTGCTCGTTTCTCAACAGTTGCAGGTGAAAGAGGCTCTGCTGATACAGTCAGAGATGTGAGAGGCTTTGCGATAAAGTTTTATACAGAAGAGGGAAATTGGGATTTAGTAGGTAATAATACACCCGTATTTTTTGTGAGAG
This sequence comes from Promethearchaeota archaeon, assembly GCA_016839705.1. Classification (GTDB taxonomy): domain Archaea; phylum Asgardarchaeota; class Lokiarchaeia; order Sigyniarchaeales; family SOKP01; genus Loki-b32. The sequence goes on from JAEOTR010000053.1 coordinate 7,259, forward strand.
ATCCCTTAAAATTCAGTGATTTCATCCATACACAGAAACGAATGCCAAAATCAAACCTTCGATCTCAGACAATGTGGTGGGATTTCTGGTCTCTTGTTCCTGAAGCTCTGCATCAAGTAACCATCCTATTTTCTGATCGTGGTATCCCAAGAGGTTTCCCCCATATGAATGGTTATGGTAGCCATACTTACAGTTTTATCAATGCAAATAACGAGCGTTTCTGGGTTAAGTTTCACTTTAAAACAATGCAAGGAATAAAGTGTTTCACTCAAGCCGAGGCTGATGAAATTGCTGGTAAAGATCCAGATTGGGCAACTCGTGATCTTTATGAAAGAATTGAAAAAGGAGATTTCCCAAAATGGGAGTTATCAGTGCAAATCATGCCAGAGCTCGATGCTGAAACATATGAGTGGAATCCTTTTGATCTCACTAAGGTTTGGCCCCATAAGGATTATCCATTGATAAAAGTGGGTATTATGGAGCTAAATAAAAACCCCGATAATTATTTTGCGGAAACTGAGCAAGCTGCATTTGATCCTTCGAATCGAGTAGCAGGTATTTCATTTTCACCTGATAAAATGCTTCAAGGGAGATTATTCTCATATGCTGATGCACATAGATACAGGTTAGGCGTAAATTATCAGAGCTTACCTATCAATCGTCCAAAAGCCGCACAAGTCAATACTTATCATAGGGACGGATTTATGAGGTTTGATGGTAATGAGGGTGCCGCAGTAGTCTATGAACCAAATAGTTTTGGGGGGCCCAAAGAAGATCCAACATTCAAAGAACCACCTTTAAAGATTTCAGGTGATGCAGATCGATATAATCAACCTAGAGTTGACGCTGATTTCATTCAACCTGGAAATCTCTATAGATTGATGCCCTCTGATGAGCAGGATCGTCTAATACAAAACCTTGTTAATAGCTTGAAAACAGTTCCAAAATCGATTCAAGAACGAATACTTAAATATTTTTATAAAGCAGATTCATCTTGGGGAGATAAAATAGCAAAAGGATTAGGAATTGAAGCTTAAACTGCTGTTTAAAAAATCATATTTAAAAGTGGTTCCTTATTTTTTTCTTAATATTGTTATAATTTTATTGTCTTTTAACCAAAATCCGATTGATCCATTAAGTAAAAAAAAACAAATTATTGTTTATTAAGTTCTTCTCTTGTTTTTTCATAAAAATCTAGTGATTCAGGATTTCTTAAAGCCCCTCTATTTGCTACAGCCATTCCGTGAATTATCTTTGTAACAGCAATTTCAACTTTTTTATTACTAAATGTATAAGGAATCCCATCTGGAGGAACCTGTAGAATTACTTTAGGAACATGTCGTGGGGATGTTTTCTCCCGTAAAGTTTTCTTGATTTTTGCTTTTAACTCATCTGATAGTTCATACCCCTCATTGAGTAATACAAACATTACAACTTGAATATCACCGCTAATCTGCTGCCCTATAACCAATGAATCAGCAATCTCAGGGAGTTGCTCAATAACATTATAGATCTCTGCCGTTCCAATTCTAACTCCAGAAGGTTTCAAAACAGCATCAGATCGTCCCCAGAATGTGACTCCACCCGTATCACTATGTATTACAATATAATCACCATGACGCCATACATTTTTACCCTTTTCTTTAAAAAAATCGAAGTATGCAGCATTATATTTTGTCATTTTATCATCGTCGCCCCAGAAATAAATGGGCATTGAGGGAAAAGGTGCTTCGCATACAAGTTCTGCTTGTTCATCTTCAACTGCTTCACCATCATCATTATAAGACTGAACTTTCATTGCTAATGATTTTCCTTGTATTTCACCAGAATACACTGGAAGGATAGGGATAGCAGATGCAAAACATCCGTTAAGGTCCGTACCCCCACTGATTGAATTAAAAAATAGATCTTTTTTAATTCGTTTATACACATATTCAAATCCCTCAGGAGAGAGTGTGGATGCTGTTTGTGAAATTATCCTGAGAGAACTTAAATCATATTCTTCAGAGGGTTTAGCATCAATCCCCATTAAATGATGGATATATGATGCACTTGTTCCAAAGATGGTAATTTTGTATTTCTCTATAAGCTCAAACATTCTGAGAGGAATTGGATAGAGAGGATTGCCATCATATAGGAAAATAGTTGCTCCAACAGCCAGAGAGCTCATCAACCAATTCCACATCATCCATGAAGGAGCAGTAATATAATTTATGACATCAGAGCGTTTAAGGTCAGTAGCTAATATAAGTTCCTTTAAATGATTAATTAAAACTCCTCCTGCTCCTTGAACCATACATTTTGGTTTTCCAGTTGTACCACTTGAAAACATTACATATACAGGATGATCAAAAGGTAATTGCTCAAATTTAAGGTTAGGATCTTCATCTTTAGAAAGAAAATCATCCCAATGAATAGCATTAGGGATGCTGGTAATATCTGGTTTTCCATCAGAAACATATGAAACTACGACAACCTTCTCAATCGAAGGAATTGATTCCACAACCTCTTTAACATTAGGAATTATATCAAAAACATTATCTCTGTAATAGTAACCATCGACAGTAAATAGTACCTTTGGTTCAATTTGTCCAAATCTATCTATCACCGCACTTGCTTGTAATTCTGCCCCACAAGAAGCCCAAATAGCTCCAATTGCTGTAGTGGCTAACATTGCTGTAGGGGTTTCAATTAAATTTGGAATATAGGATACTACTCTATCCCCTACCTTCACTCCCATTTCACGAAGAGATTGCGCTAATCGAGCAACCTGTTTGTTTAAATTTTCATATGTGATTAATTCTGTTTTTTTAGTTTCTCCTTGAAAAATGAACGCGAATTGGTCATCCTTATACTTTAAGAGATTCTCTGCAAAATTAAGTTTTGCTCCAGGGAACCATTTAGTGCCCGGGAAAACTTTTAAGTCTTCAATAACTTTATCATATTTTTTTGAAGCAATGATACCCCCAAAATCCCACATTGCAGCCCAAAAATCATCAATATTATCAATTGACCATTGGTATAATTCTTTACCCCCAATAAGTTTTATCTTATATTTCTCGTTGATAAATTCTATGAAACGTGTTATTTCTGCACTTTTTATCCATTTTATTGAAGGCTCCCAGAGATTTTTTCTTTCATCATTCATAATTTAATTCACGATATTGGTATAAATTATAAAGGTTTTGAATAATCGATACTTCTATCTATTACAATTTCCTAAAAAAATTATCGGTTGTAAAGTTTTTATAGGTAATCTCAATTTATCATATAATTGTACTATTAATTTAAGATGTGAAGGAAACTGGTAACAAAATTTAATGAATATTCAAATTGGATAGAGAGTAATCAACACATTTTCACGGAAATAAGCGATAAGATATGGGAATTTGCTGAATTAGGTTTTTATGAATATAAATCTTCTGAGCTTTTAGCTAAAACTCTGAAAGAAAATGGGTTTTCTGTTGATATGGGCGTTGCATCAATGCCTACTGCATTTGTTGCGTCTTATGGTAATGGTAAACCAACAATAGCGGTATTAGGGGAATATGATGCTTTACCAGGATTAAGTCAAGTTGCTGAACCCATAAAAAAGCCATTAAAAGAGGGGGCTCCGGGTCATGGATGTGGTCATAATCTTCTAGGAACTGCAGGGATAGGTGGTGTCTTAGCGGTTAAACAGGCTATTGACGCAGGAAAAGTTAAAGGGACAATAAAATATTATGGTTGTCCCGCAGAGGAAATCTTTAATGCGAAGGGATACATGATAAGTCCTGGTGGTGTATTTGAAGATATTGATATTTCTATAACATGGCATCCAGGCTGGACCAATGAAATCGCAGTCCAATCAAATAATGCCATGAATTCAGTTTTCTTTAAGTTCTACGGGAAAACCGCTCACGCCGCAGCAGACCCTCATAAAGGTCGTAGTGCACTCGATGCAGTGGAACTGATGAATGTTGGTGCAAATTTCATGCGAGAACATATGATACCTGATGCCCGACTTCATTATGTAATAACTAAAGGAGGTCTTGCTCCTAATATAGTTCCCGCAGAAGCTGAAGTACATTATTTTGTAAGATCTCCTGAACGACATCAAGTTGATGAACTTTATAATCGCTTAAAGAAAGTAGCTGAGGGGGCCGTATTAATGACAGAAACACGATTAGAAATTGATTTCATCAGTGGATTGTATAATCCTATCCGAAATAAAGTAATAAACAATGTTATATATGAAAACATGAGAAACTTAGGACCTCCAAAGTTTAATAAAGATGAACAAGCATTTGCTCAAGAGCTAAAAAAAACCGTACCACCAATTGATGAAACTGAAATGAAAAAAATTGTACCTCCTGATAAGTGGGAGAGAGCAATGAAAAATCTTCAAGAACCGCTATTTCCCGTCATATCTCGACCATTGGGAGAAGGAAAAGTAGAAGCGAGTTCTACAGATGTAGGAGATGTTTCATGGTATACCCCTTTAGGAGAATTTGGCACCGTTTGCCATGTTGTAGGCTCACCAGGCCATTCTTGGCAAAATGTGGCGACTTCGGTAATGGGCATTGGACATAAAGGTATGATTAAAGCTGCTCAGATCATCAGTTTAACTGCATTAGAATTTATGAACAATCCAGAGTTAGTAGTGAAAGCTCGAACGGAATTCGAAAAGACTTTTAAAGAAAAAAAATATAAATCTCCTTTCATTGAAGGTCAAAAACCACCTTTTCACCGGTTCAAAAACATAGAATTCGAATAAGGTTTTTAAGTTCAAGAAATATAGAATTATTCTCTATTTATTATTTTATTTTTAAAAGCGACATATTCACATACTTTTGCGAGGGCATTTATAGGTCTATCCCATAATTGAAAAAGAATTGCTCCATTTTTTCTTAAACGAATGGACCATGGGCTTGTGAAGCTCATTGGGTTAACATATAGTATAGGTATGGAATATTTTTTTGAATTTTCAAGAGTAGGTAGAATCAATTTTTGAGTAAGAATGTCTATTACCTCTGCAGATTGATTTTGGAATTCTGCGTAGGGTGCAATTCTATCATTTTTAAGATAATCATCTAACACATCTTGGAACCCTACAACTCCATATTGAACTATTGCATCAATTTCACCAGACTTCATTAGTATGTCTGGTAATTCAACATAGAAATAAGGTAAATTCATATCAAATGCACAATCTACCGGATTTCTAGAGCTACCATTTGAGGGTAATACCTCTTTTAGTTTTTCTTGAAGTGATTCTGATAATTCTGGTACAAATAAACCTTTTTTCTCTGCATTATTTGCAGCCATTGCTCCAGGTCCTCCTGAATTCGTAATAATCCCTATACGATTACTTTTAGGTAAAATTCCCCGAGATAAAATCATTGCAACATCTAAAAATTCTTGAATAAAGTCCGTTTTGATAATCCCTGTTTCTTTAAAGACGCCATCAAAGATTCGGATATCACCTGCCAATGAACCTGTATGACTTTGAAGGGCACGATTTCCTGCCTTAGAACCTCCTACGTATATAGCAAGAATTGGCTTTTGAGTAGTAATTTCTCTAACTAACTCTATAAATCTTTTTCCACGCTTTAGCTCCTCAATGTATAGTCCAATTACTTTAGTATGATCATCATTTTTGTAATATTCCAAACAATCAACAATATCAATATTTGCTTCATTTCCTACTGAAATTGACTTGCTTAAGCCTAAATCCAATGAATCGGGATCAAACCAGATATGTGATGAAAGCGTCCCACTCTGGGAGGCTATCGAAAAATTTCCCTTTGTGATATTCTCCCAAATTGCAGTATTAAATGCATTATTTTCCCCAAACCAATTATTAAAGACACCCAAACAATTAGGTCCGATAAATCTCATATCATATTGATTAGCAATATCCTTAATTTCATCAGTAAGGGAATTTTCATAATCCCCTGTTAATTCTCTGAATCCTCCTGATATTAAAATTATCCTTTTAACTCCTTTTTCCCCACACTCTTTGAATATTTGGGGCACGATTTTAGCTGCTAAAACAATAACAACAAGATCTGGAACTTGGGGTAAATCTAATATTGATTTATAAGCTTTAAACCCCATAACCGAATCTAATTTTAAATGGATAGGATAAATAATTCCATCATATCCGGATTTGATTAAATTCATAATTTGAATTGCTGCTAAGGAATTCCCTTTGTTATTAGCACCATAAAAGGCAACGCTCTTTGGGTTCAGAAAGCCATGTAGAAAGTGAGTTTTATTCATATTTCTTCTCCTATCCAAAAAAATATTCCATGATTTTAAAACCTAAATCTTTATCCTTAATAATTTTATAATCATAAGCACATGAATTTTAATATTTAAAAAAATTATACACATTAATTAACTAAAACTGAGGTAAATAAACATGAGTGATGAAAGAGAAGATAAAGAAAATTTCATCGATAAAATAAATAATGCTCTCACAGATTTTGCTGGAAGCGTTTTTGGAGAATCTGGTAGAGACCTTATTGAGGAAACTTCTGAGAAAGTAAAAGAATTTTCAACTGAGGCTATAAGTAAACTTCTGGAATTTTCTGATTCTATAATTGATCAACTTAAGCTTAATGAAAATGACCAGGTAATGAAAGCTCGAGATAGTGTAGAAGATTTATTAAAACAAGCGGGTTTACTTAAAGAAAGTGACGAAGAAGAAGAGTTTTAACATAAAAAGAAGATTAATTTTTACTTATTTTACAAACTAATTTTATTCTTAACAATTTATTATTTCAAAATCTAATTATATTTTAATATACTTTAGCGTTTTCTAAGAAAGATTTTACTTCTTCTTGAGTAGCATTAAAGAGTTCTGCTATAACCATTAAAGAAGTCTGTTCATCCATCCCAAGTCCTCGGTAATCCTGCCATAATTTAATCCATGTTTCTTTCTGTGTATATTTATCTGGATGAGTATCCTGAATATGAGCCCAATATGGGTGCTCTAATTCTATACCACAATAGGGGCAGAAACGAGATTCTCCTTCATCGCTCACGGCCATTACTCCTTTATTATATAAAATTAAAATTTTAGTTTTGAATAATTGTAATATACAATTATTAGTTTAAAAAATTTTTAATTTCAAAAAGAAAATCACATTGAAAAAAGTGATTATTAATTCATTCCCATTTTTCTTCTAAGTCTTCTTGAGTTAATTTTCGTATCTGATCTACAGCCCACACAACAAATTTATAACAAGTTTTTTCCCAAATACCATTATCTCTATATTTTAAATACTCTGATGGATTACTAAAATCATAACCGCATAATCCTGAACATACCACAGTCCCAAATTGGTTCTCAAATTCAGTACAATATTTAGCAGCTTTAAAATAAGCCAAACCCATAGTTTCTTCGTCCATTATCTTTTTCCCGCCAATTATAGCTCCAATAGCGGCACATGCACCTATTACAGCACCACAAGCTCCCATCCATCCACTTTTTGACTTATATCCTCCAAATCCTCCCGCTAAGGGTTTAGCAATATTATGAAACATATAATCATCGATACCAAGTACCTCTAAAACGCTTGTTAAAGTTAATTCAGCACAATTTACATTTGTTTTTCTACTAGGTAACCTTACTTCTAATTCCTTAACTTTTTCATCAAATTTAGTTTGCAAATTCTTTTTTACCATTTATAAACCCCAAATTATATTTTTATATTTACGATATTATTCCGGGGTGAACCCGGCATCTAAAATTATTTCAGTTGCATATTTAGCAATGGTTCCTACAAGTTTTGAACAATTTTCCATCATTCCAGATTGAAACGCTTCTTCCAAATCGTTAGGATCCCATAAATTATAAGTTCTGCCCATTAACGATTCTTGAACATCATAACATCTACAAGACCCATATGTTTCAACATATTTGTCATGTAAATCCTTTACAAGCTTGTAAGATTTCATAGGTTTATACATATCTCCAAAATCTTTGTATTCTCTTCCAAATAGGTAACTAATTACCATAGAAGCCCCAGTAAGCGCTCCACAAGATCCATCTCCCGTGAGACCCAGACCATCAGCAAGTCCACTTCCAGCTTTAAATACATCGTCATTCCAAATTCCTAATGCTTGAAATATAGCAGCTATTGATGTCTGAGCACAGCCAGTATATTTTTTTTCAAATTTCTGGCCTAATTCAAATGCCTTTTCTAAAATTTTTTCCCTTGATTGTTTTACCATTATAATTTCCTATTCGTTAATTAATATTTTATAGCTTTTGAAAGAAAACAAAAATAAAAAAAGTTATGAAAATCTTAAAGATCAACTTCCTCTATAAGTAAAGTATCCTTACCATTCAGATTATTCCCACAAAATTTGGCATATCGATCGAAAAAGTTCATGGGATTAGATATCGCTTCTTCTGGTGTAAGAACCCCTTTTTCCTTTATTTCGCCATTTAAAATCATTTCTGCTGCTAATGCGAGGGGAACAGATGTTACACCAGCCATACCTCCAAATGGGACACGGTTATTGGCAATAGCAATTTTTTTTCGAATTCCGTCATTTATGCCCGCTGCTATAACACTTAAACCTGGGGGCATTCCAATAAACTCTTTGATGATATCTTCATTTCTGTTCATTATTCTAACCTCCTCTCCAAATTTAATTGAAGCCTCACTAACTGAAAGTTCTTTATTCGATATCTGTTGTGTGTATTTACGCACAATATTAGTTATGGTCTTACCCATGTACATCAAGTTCGAGACAGAATTTACGTTTAAAACTCTTGGTAATGTTATAGGTTCCGGATGACCTATATGACAAACATAAGTATCTTTATAACCTGGAAATTGTAGCGGTTCCGCATCTGTAAGAGGTTTAATATCAATTATCTTACCATCTCTAAAGGTTGGGATACTTTCAACTGTTTCATAAAATAAGTGCATAGTAGCCGCATTAGCAATTTGGGGCATATCTTTAAATTTTTTGTAGAACTTCCTTGGTTCAACGAAATATTTGGGTTTACTTCCCACTCTCTCTCCAACACCATAACCCCACGCAGTAATAAGGTCATCAACTTTATCAAGTCTAGAACAGGCTATGACGGCCATTAGATTTGTAATTCCAGGACTTGCACCAATCCCTATTAATGCAGTGATTCCTGCTTCCTTTGCTCTGTTATTCATTTCGAGTAATTCTAACGTTGGCTTCCAATCATCACAGATATCAACATAGGGTATCTTAGCTCTAATAGCCGCATCAAGTATCATTGTACCATATTTATAAAACGGCCCCACTGTATTCATAATTAAATCATAAGAAGAAATTAGAGAAGTAAGTTTATTCTGTTTTGTAATATCCAATCCCACAGCTTCTAATTTATCAGAGTCGACTAAATCAATAAAGTGTTTTGCCCTTTTGTAATTTTTATCTGCAACTGTAATTGAAGTTGTTTTTGGAGATTCAAGAAGCACAGCTACAGCCATTCTTCCCATATCCCCAGATCCTCCTAATGCTAATATTTTCATTATGGCTCCCATCTATAATTACGTACTTACTATTGTAATTATAGCTTTATTAATAAGTAAATCTAAATATGCATTGTTAATTTAGAAGGATGTTTTACAAATGAAAAATAAATTTGCGATTACCTATATCTCGTGGGTTATAAGCCTTTCACTATATATATGGTTCTGCTCTTTAGCTTCAAATACAGAAGAGCAATTTTTGTTTTTATTGAGTTTTGGAACGATGGTTAGTATGCTTGTTTTTTGTACAATCCTCATGTTTTTATCTGAAAAACTTGACTAAATGATATTATAAATGTATTTAAAGATAAATTCAAATATTACTAATTAATCTTCTCTTCCTTCTTGTAGCAAAACCTCCTGCCCAAACTTTATATTCCCTCATCCACTGGTCATATTTTTGCTTAAAAGGTGTTACTACTATTTTTCCTTCTTCTCGTGTTGTGTCGTTAACGAGAGTTCCCACATATATAAGCAATAGTAATGGTGACTCCGTTATCGAACCAGACTATACGAAACCATTAGAGATATTCTCTTACAACAATAAATTCAAGGGATTTAGTGTCACTCGCTCCTTCAACATCTCAACGGACTATTTATAACGTTTTATTCTGAACGAGACATCAAAATATCCTGATGGGTATTTATCAGGCAATAATAATTTTCAGGTATTTTTTGTAAGTAATTCTATGCTTCCCTTTGGGAATCCTGGGGTTTATGCATTCTATAGCTTCAGTACCGGTGGATTTTTAAATGAATGGCTCGATATTCCTTATAGTGATACGTGGCATGTTATCTATTTCTTGGAGGAGGATAACAGATCCAATGGAGAAACTACCCCTGAACATACCAATATGACAATCATGGACGAGATTCTTAAAATCTAATTTCTTTTTCTTCTTTTTTGATTTCAATAATTTAATTAAGAGTTTAGAGCTGCTGAATTGGGTCCTTTTGCTTTCGAATGGGATAAAAAAACCGCGGAACAGAAGAAGGGAGTTCTTAATTTAGTGAGATTCGCGATACCTAGAAACGTCTATGGATCTGCTCATTTCGATTATGCTGTTGCAGCAATAACTGAGTTATATAAAAATAGAGATAAGATCCCAAAAGTAAAAATATCGCGTGGAGCTACATTGCGATTACGACATTTTCAAACAGGATTGCAGCCTATTTATGGATAATAATCTATAGAAATTTAATCCGATTTAATAAACCAATACAATATTAATTTTAATCTATAAAAGTTAATAAATAACATTAATTTTATAAAATCTATAAATTAATGTACAATATTTAAAGGGGAATAATAAGAATGCCTGGGATTTTAGATGGAATTGTAGTATTAGATCTTTCAGAATACATCGCCGGTCCATATTGCGGGTTTCTACTTGCAGATCTAGGTGCAGAAGTTATAAAAATCGAACCTCCTGACGGATCTGAAGAAAGACGATGGGGTAGATGGCATCGATATAAAGGTAATACAAGAATGGCTCTGACAGTAAACAGAGGCAAAAAAAGTCTTTGTCTCGACGTTAGAAAGGAAGAAGCAAAGAAGATCATCTACCGTATGGTTGAAAAGACCGATATAGTAATTCAAAATTACACGCCAGGTGTCGCTAAAAGGCTCGGGATCGATTATGACACCCTATCAGCAATCAATAAAGGAATAATTTTCATCTCAAGCACCGCATTTGGTGAAGTCGGACCCTACAAGACGCGTAAAGGTTTTGATATTATCGCACATGCCGCTTCTGGCATGATGGCCGCCTATTCTGATGAAGACGGTAAACCACGTGGACCTGGAGGAAGTCCATTTATAGATATTGGTACAGGTATGCTTAATGCCTTCAGTGCTGTATCGGCTCTATTTAACAGAACAAGGACTGGAGAAGGTCAAAAAATAGAAACATCACTCTTTTGTACTGGTATGGCTTTGAAAGCTGCAGGTTTCGCAAAGATCGAAAGCCTGGATAAAGAAAAACATCAAGAAGAATTGGAACTTTTAAGCAATGCTTTTCTTCATGGAAAGACTCATACTGAGATTATTGATGAATTGGCCTATTTAAATCTTCGGTATGAAATGCCTAAATCAACCCGGATACTCGAAGTTCCTGATTGTAATCACAGACCCGCAGATAGATATTCACTTCCGTATTATCGGATTTATGAAACCGCAAACGGATTTATGAGTATAGCCGCACTCACAACTCGGCAGAGAGAGGATATGTGTGGAATTATAGGCATATACGAAAAGGGAGCTGGGGTTCCATTCAGCCAGATTAACGATGATGTTATATATAATAATCAATTGGCAATGAAAGAAACGTTTGAAAAACGTTTTCGAGAAAAAACAAATGAGGAATGGATCGAAGCTCTGGAAAAAGTGGGAGTACCTTGTGGACCAGTAAATTATAGCGCGAATCTTTTCTATGATCCCCAAGTCAAGGCATTAAACATGATCTGGGATCTTGAAAACAGCGAACTAGGTCCCTATCAAATGATAGGTAATCCAATCAAGTTCATGAAAAACCCGGTAAAGCCAGGAAAAGGTGCTCCAACTTTAGGGGAAGATTCGGTTTCTATCTTGGAACAATTTGGGTACAGTAATGATGAGATTGAGGAATTTAAAAAACAGGCTGTTATAAAATAGGCAGACAGAATTTTCAACCTATGTCTAAATATATTTTTCTATAAATTACTTCTAACTTAAAGGAAAAATAAGATTAAAAAATCTTTATATTTCCAACATTCATAATTTCTGGGATATATTTTTTCTTCTTTGTATCTTCATAAAATCGTCTATCAACAATTTCAGTATTTAATTCAGCAATATCTTTAATGTACTTTTCTTCATAGTAAGGATTTACATCAGGAATTCTAAAGAATTCTTTTTTCAAAGGAATTTCCATTGAAATGAGACTCTGAATTTACCTTCCCAACCCAAAATGCTGAAAATATAGTTTTGATGGGAAATGTATCTTAGAATCTCCCGAACAAGAAAAAATACGACATCTTCTGCAAAACTCTCGCGCTAACCTGAAACATGCTCTAAACAAGTTTTTACTTAAAGAGTGCTACCTTTATGCTGAAAAATTAGCACATTCAGAGAATTTCTATTTCCTTCCTATCCAGAAAATTTTAAATTCTTATGGGATAAAATAAAGTCTGGTGAAAATTTAGAAAAAATCAGAATCGAAATGCTTTTCGATTCTCATATCAGTTCTGTGGAACTATCGTATATAGCAAAATAATGAAAAGTTTATAATCCCATTCTGTCCACATTAATTGTAAGAAAAAAAGTTGATAAGTAAAATAGAAGATGAGTATAATTGAGAAAAAAAAGTTATGACTACTTATCCTTATTAATAATAATATGGCTTTACTCATTTATCATACCTGTAATAGCCTTAAACGAAAATAAATCCCTAACGCCAATTGCGGACTCTTTCATCGATTTCTATGAACCTACTTTAAATTTTGGTGACGATCATTATCTTAGATTAGGATATTATAGTGATTTTTTTAGAGGGTATCTAGAAAATAGCAGTCCCGCACAGTTTGAGACATTTATCAAATTCGATCTATCCCAAGCCCCATCAATTTTTTATAAAATAGAATTACGCTTAGAATTAACTTATATTAAAGCACCTACGCAAGTAGAATTCTATGAAACATTTTCATATTGGAATGAGGATACAATTACATGGAACAATGCACCCTCATACAGGATTTTACTCACATCTATTTTAATATCTCAAGCTGGTTTCTTAACGGTTGATCTAACAGATTTTCTTGAAGATGAGACAGGAGATTGGTCTATATGCCTTGCTACAAACGATTTAAATCCGGTAGCAATTGCTTCCAGACAGTGCTATACTCATGAGGAGTCAGGGCTAAATTTTGATCCTCCTAAATTAATCTATCACTATAAAGTGAGTGATTTACCGATAATTATTGGGGTAACTGTGGCAATAGGAGCAGTCTCAATTATAGGAGGACTAATTTATGCTAAATATAGGAGAAACCGAAAGGTAATTCTTGAGGAACCTTATAATAACTAAATCTGGTGAAACCTACATGAATTTAGAAGAAATCAGAATCGAAAAACTGAAACAAAAGAAACTACGGTTTAATGGATTAATGAAAGAAATCTCTCAGGAGTTTACCACTATTTTGAACGCAAGTTCCACGATGTTGTTCTGGAAATGATAAAATCGTTAGAAAAGGCTCAAAGCACCGTTAAACAAGCATATAATTTAGTCTCAGGTAAGGGTGAGGATTAAAATTAATTAAATATATCATCTTAGAGATTTAATAAAATCATCGCATGAAAATTACCGAAAGAACAGCTTTAAAAACAGTGGTAAAGTTTGCTAAAAAAGAATACCGCGAAAAAGGACCATTATCTGGAAGAGTATTAAGAGTAAAGGATTTAAAAAAGGTTTCTATTGGCGGTCCACTCCCTCAGCGAGCTGTGAGAGAATCATATACTCATCATTTTGTGGTACTATTAGATTATGGACAAGATTATAGGATATATTATTTTACTAAGGAAGGAGTATTAATCAATGGGGAAACGGTCGAGAAAAAATCAGACAAAATTTCAATATTAAAACAATCTACCAAGCTAGAATATAAACTCTAACTAATTCATTAATCCCTTTTTTTATTTTAGAAGAAATTTTTGTGTAACTATTCAAGTAACCAAGTATGATTACTTGTAGAGGAGACGGGTATACGAGTTCATACCTTATAATCATTTTCTTGGTGAGTCGGTAAATGAACCGTATTCAAATTATTCACTCATAATATCTTAGCAAAAATTTATGTATTTAATTTTTTTACTATTTTACCGTAGAATATCTTAAGAAACACTTACGAAAAGAAAGGAGCATTCAAAAAGTGTTTGAAAGGCTAAAGGAAGATAATTTTAAATAAGATGTCATAAATCATACGATAAAATCGTAAAAAATGAGCAGTTATCGGGATATAAGAAAAAAAAAAAAGAAATTACAAAATGCAGTTCCTAATAAAAAAGAATTAGAAGAACTATGGACAAGCAGAAATGAAATAGAAGCATTAATGAAGAATGAATCGATCGAATGGAAGAATTATAACGACAGTCAAGTTTTACACTATAAGAAATGTTAAAAGAACCAAAAGAATAAATGAATTTATCAGATGTATAGTTCTAAGGATAAAGATTATATTAAATATGTTGATTTTGTTGAGGATTTTTTCATTAAGGAATTCGAAACCTCGATCCTCATCGCTATATCTTCCATATTTAAAGCTAAGAAGTTTTTGTATATCCTCTTTAAAGTCATTTAAATTATCTGCTTCGGTTTGATCCAATACAATTTCTAATAGTTCTGTCCAAGTAAAGAGGTCAAGATATCTCTCTCGGGATAAATATGTTATTGTGGGTATAAATCCACTTTTCAACTTATATATGAGCTCTTCTTTTAATCTAACTTATGCATATTTGTCTCCCATACTCAATTTCATTCGAAATGCTAAAAGGAATTATATTAAAGTTTCTATGAAAATATAAATTCATTGTAAAATATTGAATATTATTTATTCACCATAAAAGGGAAAGTTTCTATGTCAAGAAGAGATATTGCATGGTATGAAAATGATATGTTTAAGAGTTTGTATATTAAAGCTGGGAGTAATGCTTTTAGGGGTTACCATTCACCTATTATAAGCCCAAAAACTACTTTCGTTGGAACTAATAGTTTAAACGATTTTATTAATCATATTTCTGCTTATTTGTCTGATGATGAAAGACGTGTATTAATAGTCGTTGATAAAGACTTGCGTAAGCTAGGAGAAAGGGTTGCTAAAAGAATGGATCAAAGAGGTATTAATAGCAGATTTTATGATAATGTTCTTCCTGATGCGCCCAAAAATACAATACTTGAGGGTGCGAAAATTTGTGAAGAATATGATCCTAAAATAATTCTAGCCGTAGGAGGAGGATCTGCCATGGATACTGCGAAGTTAATTCTATTATTTTATGAAAAACCAGAGATTAATATCAATAACATGAGTGCACCCTATTATGCGGGTCTTCGGAAAAAAGTCAAAATTCTAGCAGCAATACCCACAACTTCTGGTACAGGTGCAGAAACCACATTCATTGCGGTTGTAACAGACACAGATCGGGATCCACCGAAAAAAACGGAAGTTGTGCTCTATGAATTTTGCCCAGATTTTGTAGTCCTTCACCCTGATTTTGTAAAAACAATGCCACCAGGTTTAACTATGGGTACTGGGATGGATGCTCTTGCTCACGCAATGGGATCATACATGCTTACAATGAGTACTTTGTTTACAGATATGCATAATCTGAAAGCTATTGAAATCATTTTAGATTATTTACCACGTTCTGTAAAAAGAGGAAATGATATGGAAGCTCGTGAAAAAATGCAGATGGCGGCATATATCGCAGGAATAGGTTTTGGAAATATTTCTGGAGGTATAGAACATTCTTTAGGACACTCATTTGGAGCACTATTTCATGTTCATCATGGTATCTGTGTGGGAGTATTTTTATCTGCTTCTATTGCTTTTCAAGCTAAAGTTACCAACCGATTTTATGAGCTTGCAAAACTGTTTAAAATCGATGTAGAAAACCGTCTTAGAGATGAGATTCTAAAGGATTTATTAGCGGAGTTAAGAAAGTTTATGAGTAACATAAACTGTCCTTTATCTATTTCTGAAATTGAAAGCCCTAAAGTCTCAAAAGAGGAATATATAGCACAATTAGATCAGATGGTGGATTTTGCGTTCAACGATTACTGTACTCTCTCCTCTACTCGAAAGATCAGTGAATTACAATATAGGAAGATATTAGAAATTGCGTATGAAAATAAATTAGAAGATTTAATGAATTTATTTTATTCTTAGGAGGAAATAAAAATGGAAAAATTAAATGGTTATAACGGCAAAATTGCGTATATTGATTTAGATTCATTGAAGGTAGAAGTAAAGGATCTTGACCTTAAACTTGCCGAAGCTTATCTGGGTGGAGCAGGACTTTCAGCAAAACTTACTTTTGATTTGCTTTCTGATACTGATTATCAAACCTTACAAAAAGACCCTTTTTCAAGTATAAATCCCTTGATTTTTACTACAGGCCCATTAACAGGAACTATGACACCTTCTAGTAGCAGATATTGTGTTACAGGGATTTCACCTCTTACGGGGATATGGGGTGAATCAACCTCAGGAGGATTTTTTCCTATTGCGCTAAAGAGAAGTGGTTATGATGCAATTGTTATTACGGGTAATGCGGAAAAACCTAAGTTTATTGCGATTAATGATGGCACAATAAAAATTAAGGATGCTGATTCCCTATGGGGAAAAAATACCCGAGACACAATTACTTCCGTTAGAGCACTTTTAAACGATGAGAAATTTAGGGTAGCTTGTATTGGGAAGGCAGGTGAAAATTTGGTAAAATATGCGGGGATAATTAATGATGAAGGAAGAGCAGCAGGGCGGTGCGGATTAGGGGCAGTAATGGGAAAAAAGAAACTAAAAGCAATAGCTATTAAAGGGAATCAAGCGATTGAATATTTTGATAGTGAAGAATTAAGAATTCAAGGTAAAGATACGTTGGAAAAAATATTAATACCGTTTGCTACAAACTTATTTGCTCATTATGGAACTTTAATATATACTGATATGGGCATGGTTATAGGAGATGTTCCAGCAAAATATTTTACAAGTAGTGAATTTGTCGCAGAAAACTTAACGGGACGAGCTCTAAAAGAGCAATATGTTGTATTAAAATATGCATGTGCAGGCTGTTCTATTGGATGTGGCAGAACAACACTCTTTGAGATGGAGGGCAAGGAGATAGAAGTTGATGGACCGGAATATGAAACCGCTGCCGCATTTGGGCCAATGTGTGGCATCTTAGATTTTAAACCAATAATAAAAGCAAATCACATTTGTAATCTTGATGGTGTAGATACAATTTCTTGTGGGGTATCCATATCCTTTTTAATCTACCTAGTTGAAAATAATATTGGTATAAAAGAGATTAAAAAATATATAGCTCCTATTAAGTTAGAAGATATTCGCTGGGGGAATGAGGTAACTGTATTATCATTACTGGATCTAATCATTAAACGAGAAGGGATTGGGGCTATTTTAGCGGAAGGGGTAAAAGCAATGGCCGAAAGGTTTGGAGTTGATCCTGAATTAGCAGCACATGTTAAAGGTTTGGAAATACCGATGCATGATCCGCGCGCTTATTTAGGACAGGCTCTTTCTTATATGACAAGTTGTACCGGAGCTAACCATAATAAAGGTGATTTCTATAATATTGATGGAGATGCTGCTTCATATACAAAAATCAGAAAGAAAGATAGATTTACTGTTAATAAAAGAGAGAATGCAATTATAGCATATCAAGATTTAACAAATATATACGATTCAGCGGTTATCTGCAATTTTACACATATTAATGATATTGCATTAACAAGGTTACTAAAAGCAGCTACGGGGATTCAATCCTTTGGGAGTAGCGGAACTTTGTTTGAAATTGGAGAACGGGCTTCAAATTTGAAAAGATTAATCTCATGCAAACTCGGTTGTAAGCGAGAAGATGATTATCTACCACAAATAGTATCAAAAGCTCTAAAATCAGGTGGTAGCGCAGGAATTACTGTGGATTTAGAAGAAAACTTGAAAGTTTATTATAAAAAGCGAGGTTGGGATTGGGATACGGGTTTCCCTTCAGAAGAAACCTTAGAAAAACTTGATATTATAAAATCAAATAGTTAAAGCAGTAAGTAACGTGAAAAAGCTTCTAATTTTCTAATACTCTTTTTTAATTTAGTATTGTTTAAAGTTAAATATATAAAATATTTCTAACTTAGTAATAGAAACTATATGAAATTAAAGTATTTGATCTTCAATTGAAGGAACTTTACGAGTTAGGTTTTGTCTTTCGAGGATTTGTCCTTGTGAGTTATGATTTTAAAAGTTTACCTGATAAGAAAGAACTTGGTGTCAATAAAGATCTTAGGGGTGCTTTTATCTCTGCTATAAATGCTTTTGCTGATACCGCGTTCAATAAAAGCTCAATTGAGTATCTAGAATCTGGAAATATATTATTTATCTTTAAAATGGCTGAGATTCAATCAAGCGATAATGATTTTAAAGAATCATTAATTTTATATGGTTTAGTTGATAAATCAAAGAAGAAATCCGATAAACTTGTTAGGAAATTCTTTGAAAGAATAGATCCAATATTTCAATTGTTTCTTCAAAAATTTAGCGGAGCTAATTTTACTGAATTAAATCAATTTGAAAATTTTGAAAAGATTGTAGGAGAATTCTTCATTAAAAAAACAGATGATTGATTATTTTACTAAACTCCATCCTTTTGGCTTAGTTCGAGAATAAGTAATTATCCCTTGTTCTCTTAAAGAATCAATTTCTTTTTCGATGCTACTTTTATCGAATCCTTTTACGATAATATCGTTAATGAATTGGGGTTTAGTAGCAATTACTCCTTGATCACTTAAATGTTGGATAATCACATCTTTTAACGATTCACCAGTACTGACTTTTTCGGTTGGTGTTTCCTTCTCTACTGGAACTTTCTGTTCTGTAGGTTTCACTTTTTCAGGTTCACTGCTGAGGGCTACTCTTAATTTTTCTTTATCTGTTTTGATTGGTTCTTCTATCACCATATGTTTAACTGACACTTTCTGTTCTTCAACAGGTACTTCAACTTCCTCTTTTCCTTCTATTTCCTCACCTGGTAGGCTCCAAACAGGATAAACAATTTTTTCATACAATATTGATTTCTGAGTGCTCATTATGTCCAATTCATTGGAGATATCTTCTTGATTATATCCTAAATCTGTTAGTTCCTTTACTAAGTCTTTCATATATCCTTTCTCATTAAGAATTTTGAAGATATGTTCCCTTATATTAGTGGGAACCTCTTTTATATCGGTTAAGTCCTCAATAGCTAAATCCTTCTTCCTTTCACTTATTTCTGGTTCATCAATCATTTGAGGAATGTTAAGAATTTTTTTTTGACCCCATTCAAAATCAGTTACATTCCTAATAGTACGGTCGTACCCTCCGAACACTATATGTTTTAAATCTGGTTCATTGCCTGTTAGATAACACACATGCTTAATCGATGTAGGGATTTTTGTTTTCCATTTTAATTCGATATCTTTTGAATTCAATTCAGGATTATGAAATACCTTCAATGAACCATCGGCACACCCCGTAATAATTTCCAGTGCTTTATCTCCATCTATATCTGCAATTAACACAGAAATCGGACGTCCCTCTTCAACTTTAATTTCCTTTACATGCTCTCCCTCGCTATTAAGAATTTTTATTGTGGAATCATCGGTGCCTAATATAATTTCATTCAATCCATCATTAGTCACGTCACCAACCTGTATTGTATTGATCTGTGATGAAAAATTTCTATTCCACAAAATTTCAGGAAAGTTATTTTTAATATGAATTAATTGTAATACGCCACTTTTTGTGCCAACTAGTAATCCATAAAGTGATTTTTTCTCATTTGGTAATTTTATAATTCCTAAGGCACATGCCGTAACCCAAGAATCAAAGTAGAAAATAAATTTTGGCTCCTTTGCTTCAATACTGTCAAAAATCTTGATTGTTTTATCCTCACTGCCAATTATTAACTCGATATTCCCATCCCTCGTTAAATCCCCTGCGATGCAACAAATAACTTTTTTAGTAGATTTATATCTCATTAATCCAACGAGTTTTTTCTTTTCTGCATTTAATTTTAACACCATGAAGTTGCCATCACCAGCACCAACTAATATCTCATCACAACCATCTCCATCTAGATCAATCGGATAACTGCATCGACACCATCCATCGAATACTCTATCATCAATAATATTCATTTCTTCATCCATTAAATATAATGTCTTATCATGACCGCCAAAAGCTAAGAAATTTTTATCTTTACATTTCATAACTGAACATGTAAGAACCGCATCTGGGCATTCAAAAGTCCAATTCAGTTGATACCGTTTTCTTATCATAATTTCTAAAAAGATCCTTCAGATTATGGAATCTTTTGATAATACTTAAAATTAACTTTTCTGTTTACTCTAATTATAATTAGCTCAGAATTATTAAAGGATTAGTGTAATATAACTAAAAAAAATAAAAAAGTTAAAAAGAATAGTATTAAAATTATAATGCTAATTGAGCATCTGATGGACTATATTCACCGGTACCATTAATTTCATATGAGATTTCTAAATTCTCTCCAATATCTAGTACATCAATTTCCCATCTCAAGGTATCTTGCCCTACTTCATCAGTTATTTCTGGTTTCATTGAATAAGAACCATATTCAAATTGATCTGGAACCTTATCAAGAAGGACCATCGTATGCAATTTAGATTCACCAATATTTTCAAGAGTCAAAATAATTCTATAATTACCGAGTTCACCAATTGGAACAACTTCTTTACTTGTACGGAATTTCCTTCTGATATGAAGAGCTTCAATAATAGGAACTTCAGGTTTGAATTCTAATTCTTGACTAACAGGATATGTATTTGCGTGGTAAACTATTTCTGATTCAAACGTGGAATCTCGAGCCGGATTTACACAGTGAATAGGATACTGGAATTCTAAAGTTGAATCTGGTTTAAACATACCTGTGCTAGTATCTTTAAGATTTTTCAATAAGATGGTAAAAACATCCCCGTCAAGATTGACCGCATCAGAAGAAAGCTCGACTTCATCACCATCCCAAATTAATTTTATTTCGCTTGCACTAGGTGGTTTATATTCTTCAGTGAAAGATTGTTGTATCACAGTAATTTCGTTTAATGGAGCAGAACCATTATTTGCCATTTTGAGAGTAGCCATAACATCTTGAGCTTTATAGGTGGGAGTTTCAACCTTATCATATCCCATATCTCCAGTTATACTTGCTATTTCTAATATAACATCTGAGATTGCAACTGCAACAGTCACTTGATATTGATAATCAGGAACAACTCGAAATTCAAGTTTCTTCCTAAATGTTGGATAGTCTTCACTTTCATACTGCCATTTAACTGAATGCCACTGAGCTCCTGATGGTAACATTGGAACATCATTGGGATCAATATCAACGAATTTTGTCCCCTCATCATCAGGAGAGTATACATCAGCATTAAAAAGCTGAATCACGAATTCAGAAGAGTTATCAAAAATTAATTTATTATCCCAAATGTTTGGTTCTTCGTCTCTTTCAAGAGTATCAATATAAAATTTATTTCGAGTATATGCGTCAAATTTATCAATAGCTAAACCTTCGGCAAAAGAAGAAGCTGCTTTATAGGTAACGTCAATAGTACCAGTTCTTCTTCTAGCGATGTCATTTACCATAATATTACATGTGAATTTAAGTACAACAGTATAATCTGGTCTTAATTTCTCTATTTTCCAAACAATTTTATCTCCTTCAATTTCTGCTCTTCCTTCTGTTGTATCTCGTACCACAGGATTTGTAAAATCATCTGGTATGGTTTTGATTACTTCAATATCAGATATAGGTTTATCAAATGTATTTCTTAACGCAATGGCGAATGTAATAGTATTTTCTCTATCAATTGAAATGCCAAAGGTCTCTAAACCTGTTTCAACAGCAGTTCCACCATCTTCCCATTTTTCTCCGTCTTCATTTTCTTCTTCATCGTCATCTTCTTCTGTAGTTGGTGGTATGGTTACTACAGCTTTTTTAGTTACTTTACCTGTTTTATTTTTAATTTTTAGCAATTCTCTTTCAATATCATTGATATTTAAAACGTCATCAGCTTTAGAGAGAGAACTGATAAATTCTTTAACCAAAAAAAGATTTTGGACATCTTTTTTTAATTCAAATTCTTTGGTTTCTACGTTATCTGGGTACTCCGTACCTAATTCCCTTATTGATATATCTTTCGATTTCAAATTTGTACTAGCAATATTATTGAGTGAAACGTCAATGTCCCAAAGACGATCTGATTTACTAGGATTTTCTATACTAATTTTTCCTCCAAAGCTAAAAGATTTAACATTAGCGTCATGATCTTGTTTTACTTCGACATCCTCAATTATCTTTACTAATGCCAATAACCCTTCTCGGTTACGATCTTTCAATAGTATACTGCCTTCTAGTTGTCCTGTATCTTCGTCATATGTCTCAATAACTGGTGTAGCAGTGTCTCTATCTACTAGCTTTACTTTTCCGTCATCCATGTCTGTTCTTTTTAACCCTTCTGCTACTAGTTCTTCACCTGCTTCAGATTTATCCCATCCCATACGTGATGGTTTCTTTTCCTTTTTCTTATCCTTTTTTCCCATTTTTCCTTACCAGTTTTTAATTTTTTTTTAGATTGAAAATTTATTTAAGAGTTAATAAAAGTTAACCCAATAACATAAAATCTACTGCACTCTTTAAAAAATTTTTCATACTAAAGAAATAGGATATTAATCAAAACTCAGTGAGGTATATTGTTATAGAAATTTGAGTATTTTTTACCATTTCAATTTGATTTCTTAGTAATAAAATACGTGTCTATATATTTATGACCACACTTTGAACACACATTATTTATCATTTTTGTGTAAACTATCATGATTCTTTTCTTTGCAGTAAAACAAAAAGCAAATCATTTACATTACACCCCGTTGGGCCTGTTACTATCTCAGTTTCAACAATTTTGAAAAATTTATTCGAATTATTATTTTCAAGATAGGTCTTTAGGTTAATATCTTTTTTATATATTTGATCTAATACGAAATTGTCTATTAATGCACCCATCGCTTCGCTATTTCCTTCAATACCATCAAGGTTAGCACCTACAATCAAAAATTCATAAGGGATTTCCTTCTCTTTTACAAAGTCTAAAAAACTTAACAACATTTCTTGATTTCTACCCCCAATGCCTTTACCTTTAATTGTCACAGTTAACTCCCCTGTACCAATTAGTGCAAGTTTTCCAGAAGACTTGTTTTCAATTTTTCCATTAGATTTTTGAGAAATTATCATATACAATGATTTTCCAAATTTTGATGCTTCACCACTTATTTCATTTGAAAAATAGGTTAATTCAAATCCTTCCTTCTCCAATAAGGAAATGGCTTCTTCTGCGGCAGATTTAACACTGCCTACAATATAGTTATGAACATTATTAAAGCACTCATCATTGAGCTTAGGGGTTTCTAATTTGTCATCTAGCAATCCTTCTTCTAAATAGTTAATAACAGATATGGGGATCTTATCGTAAATACGATATTTCTTCAGTATTTCTATAGCATCATTAAAAGTAGTAGTATCTGGAACAGAAGGTCCAGATGCGATAGAGTCTAGTTTGTCTCCTACAACATCTGAAATAATTATAGAAATTAAGGTTGCTTTACTTGCATTATATAATTTTTTAGCAAGATTCCCTCCTTTAAAGTCTGATACATGTTTTCGGATAGTGTTAATTTCATGAATAGAGGCACCAGATGCTAAGAGAAGAGAGTTAACTATTTGTAAATCTTGAAGACTAATACCCGGTTTTGGTAAAGGCAAAAGAGCAGATCCTCCACCAGAGATTAAACAAATAATTAAATCATTTTTGTCAGATGTTTCAACAATCTTCATCATTAATTTTGTTCCCTTCAATCCATTTTTATCTGGAACGGGATGGGCGGCATAATTTAATTTTATTTTACTTCCCCGATTTTCAGATTTCACTGTACCTTTTGGGATGTTAATTATTCCGTCATAAGCAATGTCTGTATAATTTAGTAAGATTTTCTCAAGGGATAATGCCATCTCCGCAGTTGCCTTTCCCCCCCCAATAATAAAAATATTTTTATATTTCCTGAGATCATATTGGTCATTATGAATAAGTAATACATTATCTTGGATTTTTAATGCTTTTCCAATTAAATTTTGAGGTTTTACAGCGGTAATAGACTTTTCAATAACTTCCATTGCTAATTTTCTTAGAAAGATTTGGTTTTGGTCTAAATCTTTTCCAAGAAGTCTAATAGCATTTTTTATATACAATAAAAACACAGCAGGTTTCTAATACTTCACTATCCAATATGAAAATACAATATAAAAAAAGCGTTTATTGAGATTTATAATTTTGTGTGATTAAATTTATTACGTATTGGACTATTTACAACTTTAACATGATTCAATATTTTACATCAGAAAATGGATGAGATTGATATTAAAATGTCTGATATATTATATGATATAGCTATAATCGGGGCGGGACCGGGAGGATACCATGCAGCAATTAGAGCCGCTCAGTACGGTGCTAAAGTAGCTTTAATTGAGAAAGACAAATTAGGAGGGACATGTTTAAACCTTGGTTGTATCCCTACTAAAGCTTTATACGCATCTGCACAATCAATCGAGCGAATTAAAGATTTTGATGATCTTGGAATAGAAATTGAAAATTATAAGCTTAGTTTTAAAAAAGCGGTCGAACGAAAAAATAGAGTTGTAAAAGACCTAGTAGAAGGAATTGAAGCATTAGAAAAAGCTTGGAAGAATGATATCTTTTACGGACATGGTGAAATACTAGGAGGGAATAGTAGATCTGGGTTTCATATTCAAATTAAGGGAGAAGAAATTAATACGATTAAGGCAAAAAGGGTAATTTTAGCAACAGGTTCTTCCCCTGCTCTTATCCCTGCTTTTAATATTGATCATGAGAGAATTTTTACAAGTGATGACATTTTAGATCCGAAATTTACAAGCATACCCGAGAAATTACTTATTATAGGAGCAGGTGTAATTGGTTGTGAATTTGCATATATATTTGCTTCTTTTGGATGTAAGGTAACAATGATAGAATTCTTAGCATCTCCTTTAGCTACCGAAGAACCTATGATTGTGAAAGAATTACTGAAAAAGTTTAAAGAATTAGGAATCGAAATAAAGACATCTCAAAATGTCCTTTCTATAGAAAATACCGGTTCAAGAGTAAAGGTGACTACCACCTCCGCATCAATCCCCCGAGATCAACTTGAAAATGCAGAAAAAACGGTCTTTGAAGCCGATTATTGTTTAGTTTCAATTGGGAGAGTAAAAGAATCTAAGGATATTGGTTTAGAGGAATTAAATATTGAAACAGACCGAGGGACGATAAAATGCGATCATAGTAGTTTAGAAACCACCGTTTCAGGAATTTATGCAATTGGAGATGTTACTGGAGGTTTAATGCTAGCTCACGTTGCCTACCATGAAGCAGATGTAGCTGTTGCTAATGCTCTTTCCAGTATAGAAGGCTTTTCTGTAAAAAAAAATAAAACGGATTATGAAGTGGTTCCTGCAACTATTTTTACATCTCCCAATATCGGTTCCGTTGGATTAAGAAGAAAGGCAGCGAAGGATCGTGGAATAGATGTGTTGATGGGGTATTTTCCATATCAATCGCTTGGAAAAGCAAAATGTATGGGAGAAGAAGAAGGCTTCCTCATTACCTTAGCTGAAAAAGAATCACTTAGAATTATTGGAGCTTCTTGCATAGGAGTTGAAGCTTCTGAAATAATTGCTGAACTTGCCTTAGCAATGAAACATGGTTTGACCATCCATGATATATCAGAAACTATCCATAGTCATCCTACAATATCAGAAATGGTTCTTGAAGGATGCGAAGCGGTAATTGGAAAAGCAATTCATAAAAAAGGAAGACCTTTGCATCAATAGACTATGCAATGATAAAATTACATAAAAAATTTCACTTCAGCATTATAGAAAAATCATCAAGTCTATTTCATAAAATAATAACTATTTTTTTACCGATTTATATATTTAACCTTGAAGGAATGTAATTTCCCTTTCTTGATAATTATTTCTCTGTATGCTCCAGCTGTTTCTAGATTCTTGTATCCACCTAATCCAAGGGCAGGTGTCTGAACCACAAAAGGACCGTGTTTTTCTATACTTTCAGCATCAGTATAGAGCTCGGAATAATTATCATAATATACTGCAGCGGGATTTTCTATTTTCTTCAAGCTAAATGGAGGGGAGTCATAAACTCTGGATTTTGTTTCAGGATCCTCCAATCTAAATTCTCTTTGCATATGTGTATGCCCCGCTAATACGAGTGTAGAATAATCCTTACAAAATTTAACAATTTTTTCCCAATTTGATGAAATTGTTCCGTATTTGACGTTAAATGACTTATCTAACCGAGCACTAGATGTTGGTTGTCCTAATTTTTGAACCAAGGATTCCTTAAATTCTTCTATTTTTTCTTTTAAGAATCTTCTCCCTTTTTTTTCAAAGATGTTAATAGATATTTTTTGCTCCCCAGTGTTTATTGGAGGGCCATGTAAAAATAAAAATGTGTTAGTTTTTTCTTTAAATTTATGGTTAATGAGATTTTCTAAATATTTTATTTGTTTACTAGCAAGACCAGTTACAGAAGGGTGACCCCTAACTAAATCCCTAATGTTTTTAAAAGAATCCGAACCAGTATTTAAAAAAATAAAATTGTTATCACCAAGCGTTAATGAAAAATCAAAAGAAGGGTTGATCTCAGCCAAATATCCCTTTAATGCTGATGTAGATTTTATTATGGCAGTTATTGGAGATGCAGAAAAAAGTTCATTTAAAGCAAGGGCTTCTGCTGCATTCAGACCTATTTTTTTATACATTTCTCCCCAAGTTAGATCATAATGATATGGTCTATAATCATGATTCCCTATAGTAGTAAATATTGGGCAGAGTAATTCTTTTCCCTGTTTTTTTCCCTTAGATTTGATTTGAGTCTTAGATTGAATAATAATATCTTTAAAAACCTTCCAATTAGATTCCTCATACTTAAATTGATTCAATTCTCGAGCTTTTTTAGAAAATCTACTTAAAACGGTATAGTCCACGAGATCTCCTGTTAATACTATAAAATCTACCTCATTTTTAAAGACTTTTTTGTTCATTAATTTTATGAACTTTCTAAATTGATTATTTGGGTTGATCAATCGCTTTCTTAAAGGAGTTGTTAAAGCAGATAATGATTCTCCCTGGTTGCTAATATTCCGTTTGATCTTTAATTTTTTAGCAATAGTATTTATAAAATCCTCTACGCCTCTCTTGACCGAAGACTCTGTCCATTTCTTAACAACATTATAAATTCTATCATTTCTCTCTGCGAGATGTAAATCTGTTGCATGTACAAATTGAAAATTCTTCCATTCTTGTTTAGAAACTATAATCGAATGATAATTTATTCTCTCTTGAAGCATAACAAGATCAAACATAACGAAATTTCTAACCTCAAGAAAATTTTTTATCTCTTTACTAATGTTAAACTTAATAAGAACTCGGTAGAAGGTTTCAAAGCTACCAAAAATTCTATATTTTAAAAGATGCTCCTGCGGACTAGGCTTATCTAAATAAGAAAGGTCTGAAATTGGAATTGTTGGAACTTCTTCAACATTGACTATAGATATGGGGATTGACTGTCCTCGATAGGGATAACCTCTCAATTTTTTAAATTGATAGTCAACATCAGAAACTTTAAAATCGTAAAAAGTCTTTTTGTCTTCTGTTTCCTCGTTAATGATTCTTAGTTTCTTCCTTTCTATTTTTTTTTCTTTTCTTCTGGCCCAAAAACCTTTTTTCTCACTATCTGCACTGTAATCCAACTCTTTTTTCTTAAATGCATTTCTGAATTTCCACGTAAAATCTAATACTGGCACCAGTTTTATTTTAGATTTGAGATTTTCATCTAGTTTTTTTGGATCCTTTATACTACTGATAAGAATTATTTCTGTTTGAAATTCTTTTGTTTTTAATTTGGGGTCAATCTTAAGAAATAGAGGATGTCCTAAATTAGGCTTGACTATGAATGATTTAGCAGTATTTTCTGTAATTTCAGTATTCAATTTATTGACCCTTGTTTTATTTATTATTCTATAATTAAGAAACCTTATAATCTTCCATAAATATCTAAATAATTTTTCTACAAATAATTCTAATATTTAATCTTAATTAGTCTTTTATTCTAGAAAGGTTTTAATTGAGTTTTTTTTTAATTCTAGTTATAAAAGTTTATTTTATATTAATTATTTTTTTGAGTTTTTACGATGGAAAGACGTCCGAACAGACCAATAGACTATTTAAAATCTTCAATTAATAAAGTAATTCTCATAAAAGTTAAACGTAATAGGCTCTTAAGAGGAATATTAGCAGGATTCGATGAGCATTTAAACCTCTTCTTGGAAGAGGCTAGCCAACTTTTTGAATATCAGGACGAAGAAGGTAACATCCGCGAGGAGCATGAAACATTAGGTAGTATCGTTGTTCGTGGCGATAACGTGATATTCGTTAATCTCGCGGAAAGTGACTAGTAATTAATGAAAGATTCTTGCCAGATTTATTATTTACTATTCAAAATCAGTTATATAATTTCTAGTGAACAGTTTATAGGAAAATATCGTCTTGATTAATTTGTCTCATCAGACCTAAATAATAATATTGGAATTTCTAGACGGTCTAAAGATAAAATTGAAATTATCTCTTTCAATTTATTATTATAACAGTAAGGATTCAACTATGTTTTCAAAATAGATAGAATCCTAATATCGATAAAAACTCATAAATGGCTCATTGATTGAATTGTCTAGCGGGGAAAATAAAGAACAAGAAATGGTAACTTGTTGTGTTATGAACTGCCAAAAGGAAATACCAATTGAAAACGCTATCAAGATCAAAGATAAATATTTCTGTAAATTATGCGGTGTAGCCTATTATAGAAGTAATCTCAACTTATAATTCTATAATATTTTTACCTATATTTTCTTTAAATGACAATATTCTTCAATAATCATAGGGATTAGTCTTTTGATTATCGATTACTGAAATATCTCTATTATAGAGTCATCCCTAATATAATCTTTTGCATTGTAGTTTTTAATATTACTTATTATCTTATTGTAATCTGATCTAATTTGGTAGATTAAAGAGTGATGTTTATCCCCAAGAATATCATTAATACTTCGATTAAAGGTTTTAGAGTGCATCATAGAATGACAATTTGAATATAAACAAACGCATTTTTCATCTATCAATAAATTTGTTATTTTTTTTATGCTATATTTTGATATTTTATCCCATTTTATTACAGTATCCTTTTTAGATGGTAATATATGATGAAATCCTAGTGATGGAAGATTATTCTCTATTGTTATTTCTTGACAACCAATACATGTACCACCATATAATTTCTCAACAATGTATCTTTTTTTAATCCATTTCTTAATTATATACTTAGCTTTTGATTTGTAATATTTAACTTGTCTAATCTTAGTTTTTATAAACCAATTATTATTAAGCGATATATCTATGTTTTTTTCAATTTCCTCTGGGTTATTAAGGAATAAGGATGATTGAAGTATTAAGTTTTTAAACTGTTTAAAAATGGTTGATTTTATCATGATATGACAATTCTTACATAAAACTACAACATTATCCTTATGCAATAAATCTAAAGTTTTATTATAGTTTCTTCCTCTTAAAGATTTCCATGAACATGACTTAGATTTTGGGTTAAGATGATGAAATTCTAAGGAGGGAAGCTTTTCTATACTAACATTACAATTAGAACATTTGCTATTATAATTCTCAATAATAACCCTTAGCTTTTTCTTAAAGTTTTTTATCAGATTTAATATATTTCTACATTGATCACAAATTGAGCGAAGACGCCCCTGTCGTTTACTAAATTCTCTGTGCATTTTGATTTTATGGCATTTTCCACATTCCTTTCTCTTACCATCATTGAATAATTTCTGACGTGTGTTTTTTTCCATATTAAATTTATTACCTTTTGAAAATTTTGTTATCTTTATTTTTTGAAAAGTAACACTCTTTAGGATTATGTATATTCAAGTTTGAGATTCTAAATCTCAAAAAATTATTTAATTTGTAGAGTATACTGGTTTTTCAACGAAATGATATGAAATAGAAATGAAGAAGAGTTATATTTTACCTAAAATTTGCTAAATATATTATTATTAAGGAAATATTCGATTTTCCAAAAAATTTTCAAGAAATATCACTATTTAAGAATAATATATATAATAAGGCTCGTGGCCTAGTATGGATAGGGCGGCAGCCTCCTAAGCTGAAGATCGGGGGTTCAATTCCCCCCGAGCCTGTTTATTACTCTTTCAAAGGTTTAAAACTTTTCATCCAGGGGAAATTATCTCCCCAACTTTCAAACACATGCCCAAATCCTTCTTTTCTAAGAGCTTCCTCAGTAGTTCTTAGAAACCTCTGTTGAACTCTGTAATCAGCAGTATCTAAAATTTCCATTAGATTAGTCACAATTTCTTCCGCGGGTATAGGAAATTTGGTAAGAGGGAGCGATTTAAGTTCCCATTTGAGATATTTATAGTATGGTCTTAATCTACCATGATGTATAGCAAAAATTACATTCAGGAACGCTGGTATAGAAAAAGCTGCTTCTAAACGGGCGGCTTCAATATTTCCATTGCGAATACATTTTAAAGAACGATAAAGATAATTGATATATGCATCTAATGATCCCGCTATGAATTTAGAAAGATGGTTTTCAGGTATCTTTCCCTTTTCATTTATTAATTCCTGTATTTTACCGTTTTTATCAATTAAAGCTGTTAAATGAGAGAAACTATATCGATCAAAAGCTTCAGCACTGCCCCAGTGAGCATAATTCTTAAATTCAGGAAAAGAAAATACAATTAGATCTACGCCGTTGTATTTTCGAAAAGGATATCTTTCTTTATACTCTGAAACTACATTATCTTTTACAATAATATATGTATCGTAATCTGAATATTTAGTTTGAAAACCTTTACCTCTTGAGCCTCCTAAAAAAAATCCGATTATATTTGGATCTGTTTTAGCTTCCTCATATATTTTTTCATAGACTTCTGATGGTGTATCCATTAAATAAACATTTTCTATTTTATTTATTGTTAGTAGACTAGAATTAGAAAAGCTTTATTACCCTTTTTAAAAATAGAAAATGTATAAATAATAGTCAATCATAAACAAATAATGCTAAAAATATAGAGGTGAAAAATTTGCCAAGAAAAATATTAAGAGTAAATATGACTAATCTTGAGGCTAAATTCGAAGATTTACCGCAGGATTTTGCTGCTTTAGGTGGTCGGGGTATGACCTCAACTATTGTTTCAAAAGAAGTACCTCCAACCTGTCATCCATTGCGAATTCATAATAAACTAGTAATCGCACCGGGAATTGTAACAGGTACTAGAGCTCCAACATCGGGTCGTCTCTCTTTAGGTGGAAAGTCTCCATTGACAGGAGGTATTAAAGAGGCTAATGCTGGAACAAGTTTTGCCCAAATGTTAGGAAGAATGCGTATTGGGGCAGTGATAATTGAAGGGAAACATGAAGGGGATGATTACTTTACTTTAAAAGTTACTAATGATAATGCTGAATTTCAAGATGCCAATAAATGGGTAGGGAAGGGCTTGTATGATACTTATAAAGCACTTTATAAAGAACATGGAGATAAAGTAGGAATTTGTGGTGTTGGGATCTCAGCAGAAGTGCTTGGAGCAATGTCGGGAGTTTGTTTCAATGATCCCGAAGGTTTACCAAGTAGGTATGCTGGAAGAGGTGGTCTTGGTGCGGTAATGGCATCCAAAGGGTTAAAATTCATAATAGTTGATGAGACTGGTGCTCCTGGCGTTGAAATAGCGAATAAGGAAATCTTTAGCCAAGGGATTAAAAAACTAAGTAATGCCCTCGGAGAACATCCAGTCACACAACCGAAAGGAGGACTTAATTCTTATGGTACTAGTGTCTTAGTTAATATTATAAACGAAGCTGGTGGGTTACCGCAAAGAAATTTTTCAAGTGGTCAAGATGAAAGAGCAGAACAAATATCTGGTGAGGTTAAAGCAGAAGAGATTAAGAAAAGAGGAGGTGTTCGACCTCATTTCTGTAGCCCCGGTTGTGTTATTCAATGTTCCGAAGTATGGACAAAACCAGGAGGTAAAGATCCTGTTGGAGTTTTAGAGTATGAATCAGTATGGGCTTTAGGTGCTAATTGTGGGATTTATGACTTAGATGTTATTGGTGAATTAAATCGAGCATGCAATGATTTAGGTTGTGATACAATCGAAGCAGGTGACACAATTGCAGTAGCCATGGAAGGAGGTCTTGCAAAATTTGGAGATGGAAAAGGAGCCTTAAAATTAATGGATGAAATTCGCAAGAAAACACCTACAGGAAGATTTTTATCTCAAGGGACTGAGATTACAGGTAAAGTATTAGGTGTAACAAGAATTCCAACTGTTAAAGGGCAAGGATTACCCGCATATGATCCACGTGCTATTAAGGGAATCGGAGTAACTTACGCAACTACACCAATGGGAGCAGATCATACGGCAGGGTATGCAATAACTACGGAAATTATGGGTGTCGGAGGCAAAGTAGATCCAAGGGATCCTAAAAAAGCGGAGATTTCTCGTAATTTACAAATAGCTACAGCAGCAGTTGATGCTTCAGGTTATTGTTTATTTGTAGCTTTTGCGGTTTTAGATATACCAGAAGGACTAGTAGGTATTGTAGAGTCATTAAACGGTGTATTAGGAGCAAATTTGACTGTTGATGATGTCGGTGTTATTGGAAAACAAATCCTAGATATCGAATTAGACTTTAATAAAAGAGCAGGATTCACAGCAACTGATGATAGACTTCCAGAATTCTTTATGGAAGAAAAGCTTCCTCCTTTCGATGGAGTTTTTGATGTTACAGATGACGATTTAGATAGTGTGTTTTAGTTTTTTAACCCAATAAAAATGCCAATTCGTATAAAACTTTTCGGAGATCTAAGGAAAAAAGTTCAACCAGATATTAAAGGAAGTATGCCATTAAAATTTGACATTGAAGAAAATAGCATTGACAGAGTTTCTGATATATTGGAAAAATATAACATTGAAGAAAATGAGATTATTCATATCTTTGTGAATGGGAGATATTCAGGGCTTACCAAAAAGGTGAAAAATGGAGATATCGTAGCTATTTTTCCAATAAATATGTCTGTTTTATATAAATGGTATTTTAACAGAGAAGAAGATGAAGAATAATAAAATTACTATTACCGTTAAATTTTTTGCAATGTTAAGAGATTATGGTCCAGCGAAGGAGACAATTAGTGTTCCTGTGAATAGCACTATTAAGTTGTTATTTAAAAAATATCAGATTCCTAAGGAAGCATGGAGAACAATAATACTTGTCAATGGGAGTCCGCATAAAGATCTAGAAACAATTCTTAATCATGGGGATATAATATCTATATTCCCACCAATTGGGGGAGGATAAATCTTCTACAAACGTAAATATCTTTTTTTTATTTTCTTTTTTTATAATAAATAAGTTTACCAATTTTTGTGTAATTTTTTTTTTTTTTTAATAATATTATAGTTGGAATGTGGTATTCAGCAGATTCTAAGCCTAGTTTATGAAAAACTTTTTGGATTGTTGTACGTGCGGTGATTACGAACAATAGGAGTGATTTTATAGATTATTAAACGAAATATAAAATAAAGATTGTGATACTACTTATTAAAATAAATTTAATTATTAAAAATTTAAAGTGATATTATATATGACTTTAGTAGAAAAGAAGCTTAGAGAATCTGAAGAAAAATACAGAACTCTGACAGAACAATCTTTCTTGGGTATTTCGATTTTACAGGATGATATAATTCAATATGTAAATAACCAACTTGTAAATTTATTTGGATATACAGTAGAAGAGATTATGGCATGGGAAAAAGGGGGTTTTCTTAATATTATATATCCTGAGGATAGAAAATTAGTAGCTGAGCAGGCTAGAAAAAAACAAGCGGGTGAATCAGATATTCTTAATAAATATCAATTTAGAGGGATAAAGAAAAATGGGGATATTTTATGGTTAGAAGTATTCTCAAAAAGTATTAATTATAGGGGTAGACCCGCAGATTTTGTCACAATTCACGATATAACTGATAAAAAAATATCTGAGCAAAAAATTAAAGAATCTGAGGAAAAATACCGTTCTATCTTTGAAAACATGACTGAAGGATTTGCTTATCATAAAGTAATTGTAGATGAAAATAACAAACCAATCGATTACAAATATTTAGAAGTCAATCCTGCTTTCGAAAGACTCACAGGCTTAAAAGCAGAGCAAATGATTGGGAAAAAAGTGACTGAAATATTACCTGGAACTGAGAATGATCCTGCGGATTGGATTGGTAGATTTGGTAATGTAGGTCTTACGGGAGTCCCTTTAGAAGTTGAAGATTATTCAGAAGCTATAGATAAATGGTTTAAAGTTTCAGGATATTCTCCTCAAAAAGGATATTTTGCTGTAACTTTTTCAGATATTACTGAACAAAAAAAAGCAGAAATAATGATAGCAGAATCCGAGGAGAAATATCGTAATTTATTTAATAATGCTCCCTATGCAATTGTTCTTTTCAATATTGAAGGAACCATTCTTGACTGTAATGAAGCTTCTAATTTAATAACAGGGTATTCTAAAGAGGATCTAATTGGTAAAAATTTTAGAGACATTAATTTCTATGTTGATATAAACTCTGCTAATATCGAAGTAAGGGAAGATAAAGTTAAAGATGGTGAAATCCCTAAAACTAGAGATGTTTTGCTGCATAAAAAAGATGGAAGTCAGTTTTGGGCTAGATCAAATATTGAATTTGTCCACCTGAGAGATGAAACTTATGTTCAAGCAATTATCCAAGATGTTTCAGAACAAAAAGAATCTCAAATAAAATTAAAAGAATCAGAATCTAAGTTTAGAACTATCTTTGAAGCGATTCCAGATTTATATTTTCTTGTGTCAAGTGACGCAACAATACTAGAGTATAGAGGGAAAGAACAAGATTTATATCTTAGTCCGGAAGAATTTATGGGGAAAAAAGTAATAAATCTTTTACCACCTAATCTCGGTAAAAATATGGTAGAATTGATCAAAAAGACTTTAATGACACAGCAATCTCAAAGTCTAGAATATGAATTAGAAATAGATAATAAACCACATTTCTACGAAGCAAGATATTTTTATATGTCTAAAGATAAAGTCTCTATTTTTATCCGAGATATTACTGATCGTAAATATATAGAACAACAGATTTCTGATTTAGCAAAGTTTCCCTCAGAAAATCCAAATCCTGTATTAAGAGTGAATAAAGAAAAAATTATCTATATTAATAAAGCAGGTCGAGATTTGTTTGATTTAACTGAAGGCAGTAAAATTCCAAATTTCTTAGAAGTAGTTTTAGTTAGAGTATTTGATGAAAATACAACGAAAATTTTGGAAATTGAGTTTGGTGACAAAAATTATTTGTTTAACATTACACCAATACTGCAAGAAGGATATGCTAATATATATGGAGGAGATATTACAGAAAGAAAAAAGTCAGAGATTGCTCTTAATTTAGAAAAAAAATTTGCTGATGATATATTAAATTCTTCAATGGATACTGTATTCGTCTTTAATCCAGAAAATGGGAAAGCAATTAGATGGAACAACGTATTCAAAGAAGTTAGTGGTTATAGCAACGAAGAAATTGCTTCAATAAAAGCCCCCGATTCATATTATAATGAGGATGACTTAAAACGTGCTTCAGAAGCAATTAAGAATGTTCTAGAAAAAGGAAAATTCAAAGTTGAAATATCATTTCAAACTAAAGATGGGAGAAGTATTCCTTACGAGTATAGAGGAACAACACTTAAAAATTCTTCTGGGGATACGCTTATTGTTTCTGTAGGGAGAGATATTTCTGAAAGGAAGATTGCAGAGGAAAAAATAAAAGATTCCGAACTGAAATTCCGAGATCTCTATGAAGAAGCTCCCATTGCTTATTTCTCAATAGGGACAGACAAATCAATTTTGAGAGTTAATAACGCCGCAGAAAGACTTCTAGGTTATACGAAAGATGAATTATTGAAAATGAAAATCTTTGATTTATATCCTGATACAGATTATGGATTAAAATTAGCTAAAGAATTATTTTCACAATTTATAGCTGGGGAATCCATTAAAGATGTAGAACTTCAAATGACACATAAGGAAGGGAATCCTATTTGGATAAGTTTATCTGTAAAACCTATCTTCGATCTAGAAGGAAATGTTATTGAATCTCGCTCAATGGTTTTAGAC
Organism: Promethearchaeota archaeon; assembly: GCA_016839705.1. Lineage (GTDB taxonomy): Archaea > Asgardarchaeota > Lokiarchaeia > Sigyniarchaeales > SOKP01 > Loki-b32. The sequence goes on from JAEOTR010000053.1 coordinate 43,989, forward strand.
ATCACAGAACGTAAAAGGGCTGAGGAAGCTTTAAAATTATCAGAAAGTAATTATAGAGAGGCTTTTGATCGTGCTAATTTTTATAAAGACCTTTTTGGTCATGATATGAATAACATTCTTCAAGTGGTTAATTCTTCCGCAGAACTCATTTCTTATCAATTAGGAGATTCTGAAAAATCAAATGACATTGCAAATATTACAGAGATAATAAAGAAACAAGTAGAGCGTGGATCAAAATTAGTATCAAACGTACGAACTCTCTCAGAACTCGAAGAGAAAAAAATTATTACCCGTAAAGTCCAGATTAAAGAATATTTGAATTATTCAATAGAGTTTGTCAAAAAAGCATACGAAGAGAGAAATTTAAGGATTTCAGTTGAAGGAATAGATGATAACTATTTTACCAAGGCGAATGAATTACTTCAAGATGTTTTTGAAAATGTATTAATTAATGGGATAAAATACAATGAAAACTCTGAGATTGACATTTCAATTAAAGCATCAAAGCAAATAGTGGATGAGAAGGATTTTATTAAAATTGAATTCATGGATAACGGCATCGGTGTTGTTGATGATAGAAAAGAGGTGATTTTTATGAGTGGAAACAGGGAACTTAAGGGATCAAAAGGCATGGGGCTAGGTCTTTCTTTAGTAAGTAAAATACTTCAAATATTCAAGGGTAAAATTTGGGTTGAGGATAAAATCAAAGGAGATTATATTAAGGGAAGTAACTTCATTATAATATTACCAGGAGCAAAATAATTTATTGATTCTTTACTAATCAAACTTACATCAGTTTGATTACAAATTAGCGATTTTTGGTAAACCAGTCGATTGCAAAATCAACAATTTCTCGTTGTGAAATTAATCGAGCTTCCGCTATACCAACTTTCCCTGGTATATAGTTGATTTCTGACTCAAAATCTATTCCAAGTCGTTCAAAATCATCGCTATTATGGTCTAGATCTTCATATTCTACCCATCGTCTTTTCTTTTTTATTTTCATCGAAGATCCATTTAGAATATTCTTTTTGCCTGAGAATTCACTTCGATACTCTGCAAGATGTAACGACGTATTGTTATAATGATTAACACCTATCAATAAGATTTTTCCATCCAAATCATAAATTCGAGCAAGAGGAGAATGTTCACCCAACCCCGATGTTATTTTATGATCCTTAATAATAAATTTTGCATATTTACCCCAAGCAGCAAAAGATAAGGAAGGATGAGCACTTCGTATAACTTTAGGCCATTTTCTAAAAGTTTCTACGACGATACCCATCTCGCGTGTAGGAGTTATTTTTGGTTGATAACCAGGCATCTCATTTTTAATAAGATCCCACCACTTTTCAGGTACAGGTGGGTTTTTCCATTTAGTTGGATCTGAATTATCAGACGAAAAAGTAGGCATTATTAATGTACCGCGTGAAGTAAGTAGTTCCATTAAAGCTTGTACTACAGACACAGGTCCGCCAACTGTCCAGCCTATTTCAGCTAAAGAACTATGCATGATAATAACTGATCCCGCTGTAATACCAAGTGTTTTAAAATCATTTTTTAATGTAGTTATCGTATTAGGGGACGCTGTCTCTTTAACAACCTCTCCTTCAGATCTCTTTATTTTCATTAAACAAAATAAATTTTTAGAAATTAAAAAATTTATGAATAGATAGTATTCTCTCTGAAGTTTTAATGAACTCAGAAAAAAATCGAATAAAATTAGTAAAAAAAAATATTCCTAAAACCTATTTGAAATATAATACTTTTTATTTTAAAAGTTTCAGTAGATATATTTGTTGTTAGTACATAAGTACGACAAGTTTTTAGAATTTTTTATAAAAAAAAAGAAAATAAATTAAAATTAACGATTCTTGAGGTATTTTATACTATTTTCATTGCCAAGTCCATATCATCAAGAGTTAATTTTTTCCTTCCAGCGTGTCGGGTCATCTCAAGAGCTTTGTTAGTCATGCCTTTTGCTAATTTCTCTAAATAGTCAATTAAGGCATCTACCGCATCTCGAGCAACCATTTCAGCGCCATTATCTTTCATTAGCTTTCGAACTGGACTCCAAGCAAAAACTTTTTTTGCCATTTTTTATTCCTCCACTTTTTATTTTTAATAATATACTAGGTTTTTTTATTTTAACAAAATACTTCTTTAAGTTATATTACTTATTTTAAATATATAAGGATTACGGTAGATAATCGATACAATATGTTTGGGTTAATAATTTCATCCCATCGACAAAATACCGATGTCTGAGAAGAAAATCGAGAGATATACTTCTGAGCTATTAGAACTAAGATCTTTTTTTATTATTGAAATCGAGGTCAAAATAAGAACATGCATCTTAATCCTTGACCAATTCTATCAGAAAAAGAAAATAAAACGTTTTTATTTTAAATATTTGCGCATTATTAAAAGATTCTCAAATTCTTTATGGATAGTGAATCCTTCAGATTTATATAGTGATATAGGGCCACGGTAACTATGTGCATCTGATAATTCCCCTGTCCTTGGGTATGATTCAATAATATCATAGTCTTTATCTTTATAATATGAAATTGCATATCTCAGTAATTCTCTTGCAATACCTCGCCTTCTATTTGTATGAGCAATTAAAAAACAGACAATTCCTGCAATTTTTTTCTCTTGAGAATCGGGAGAATCATTTTCATAAAGAGTTTTTGCAAAATTTTCTCTTGAGTTAATATTACACCATCCAACAGGTTTGTTTTCTGAATAGGCTAAAAAGCCATGCATTTCTCCAGAGCGAATTAATTCGGTGGAAGCCTTTCTATTTTCTTCCTTAGATTGTTTTTCCCATTCCTTATTACTCCCCTTAAAGTGATAAAAACGACAATAACATCCTGACCAATCAGGATTATCGGCAAAACCTATTTCTTCAAAAAAGTATAGCCAATCGTCAAGTATATCTGATGATAACGGTTTAATTATAAAGGTCATTACATTTCCACCACATTAATTTCTTGTTTTAGAATGATAAAATAACTCAAATAATAGAATTAAATATGTAAAGCAGTATAAAAAATTTTATTTTCCATTTAGAATGTATAGGCATTTCCAGACTTATAATCTTAATATCTATTTTTTTTAAGACTTAAAATTATCCCTGGACAAATAAAAAAATAGAAGAGAATAACTAAGCTTACTAAAAATCCATTTTGTACAAATTCTCCTAAACCACCGACAACTTCAGTAATAGAGTAATATCCTAAAACTCCAAGAATTAACCAAATAAAAATAGGTATTCCAATAAGAAACAAAATAACGGCATAATATCGGGGATTTTTCCTTCTTTTTTTACTCTTATCGATGTTAAAACTTAATCTTTCCTTTACTAAAGTAGAATACATAAACGGAAAGAAAAAGAAAGTGCTCATAAGGTATAGGAAGAAGAAAAAACCTTGTCCGGCTAGTCGAGCGAAATAATCATAAATTGGCCCAAATAGATTAAAATAACTAATTATTATCGGCACGATACTACCTAAGAAGGCTACATAAATGATAGCTACAATTAATAGTAAAAAATGTTTTTTATTCATTATCTATTTGAGAAAATTAATAATTACCTAAAATCTTTTGTATTTCACACATTTGTGAACAGAAGTAATTAGATTGAGTAATTTAAGAGGTGTAAAATTATCAATATCTAGAATTGAGTCCATTTCTAAGAAAATGTATCAGAATAAACTCCATCTCAGAAAATTTAATATTTAATCAAATCCAGAAGATAATTAATTATATAATAGATAATGATGATTTTTCATGGAAGAGAAGATTATAGCAGTTACAAGAGGAGATGGGGTAGGGCCCGAAGTTGTTGATGAAGGACTTAAAATTTTAAAATTAATAGCCAAATTCACTAATTTTGATTTTAAGTTTAAGGATGCACCCGCAGGGGGAGAAGTATATAAAAAATATGGTAATAATCTTCCTGAACGTTCTTTTGACATAATTAAAAGTGCTGATGCACTCATATTTGGAGCTGTTGGGCTTCCAGACCTTCCTCCGGGTGTTGCCGAAACAGCTATCCTCAGAATAAGGCAAGAATTAGATTTATATGTTAATTTAAGACCTATCAAACTCTATGAACCATTAAGAGACAGATGTCCTCTTAAGGATGAATTTATTGGTAATGGTATTGATATCACCTTCGTTCGAGAAAACACTGAAGGTTTGTATGCAAATATTGGAAATATTTCTGATGATAAAGCTGAAAATCTCATGATCTATACTAGAAAAGGATGTGAACGTATCATCCGATATGCGTATGAATTTGCTAAAACAATGGGACATTCAAAAGTTACTTCAGTAGATAAGGCAAATATTCTAAAACCAAGTCAATTATGGCGTAAAATATTTCACGAAATAGGCATAGAGTATCCAAATCTTCAAAAGGAAGATTTTTATATTGATGCCTTCTGTCAATGGTTAATTAGAGAACCTGATAAGTTTCAAACTGTCGTAACGGGCAATATGTTTGGAGATATAATAAGTGATGAAGGTGCCTTTCTTATTGGAAGTTTAGGAATGGCATCGAGTGGAAATATTCATCCTGGAAAAATATCTATGTATGAACCGATACATGGCTCTGCCCCAGATATCTCAGGTAAGGGAATAGCAAATCCTATTGGAGCTATTCTTAGTGTCAAACTAATGATGCAAGAATCATTTCAATCTCCTGCTATTGCAAAAGAAATTGAATTATCCGTTGAGGAGTCCCTTAAAGAAGGCAGGACCATTGATCTTCAAAATCCTGATATTAAAAACCTCACAACAAAAGAGATGGGAGATTTAATAGCAGAAAAATTAAAATTAAGATTAAAAACATAAATCTGAATATTTTAATATTTATCATCAATAACGGAGAGCATTGACTCTAACTGATCGAATATATCTAAACGAAAAGCTGTTCCGATTCTAAAGAAGAAGAGATCAATTGTTCTATTCTCAAGTTGATCATCCACGTTCAATTCCTCTAATATTTGAGACCAACTCGTACTTTCTGTTGCTCTTATTCCAATTAATACAACTCCCTTATCTTTAGAGTTTTCAATGATTTTAATAATAATCTCTTTCCATTGGGGGTCAACATGTTCTTTGTCTCTTGCATCAAAGATACAAAATACTCCATCAGAACTCGAGACATCGTCAGCTGCAGAATAAACATGCTGTTTTGTAATTAGACCATTTGGATATTGGTAAACTTGTTCATCCTCATAATCTCTTACTAATGTTTGATCTCCTAATTTCTTTATATCACCAATAATTTGAAGTCCTGGACTCCACATTGTGTTATCTGCAACAAACGAAAGGGTAAAGACAATTTTTTTCTTTATAATAGAGGATATTTTTTCATATAATAGTTCACTGCGTCTTTCATCTTCGATTTCTTTGCTCTTCATTACGTAATGAAATGAAATCAAATTGAAAGCATCCTCTATATTCTCTCCGGTCAATGCGCTTGTTTCGATATAAGATAACTTTATTATTTCTTTGTCAGATATTTTATTTGCTTGCTTTACTCCTTCTTGATAAAAGACTTGCCGTTCTTCACTCAAGTCTGATTTATTGCCAACTAATACAATGGGGATTTCCTCATCGGTTGTAAACTCCTTTAGTTCGCGGTACCAGTTCAATACGTTATTAAATGACTCGCGCTTTGATAGATCAAAAACAATAAATGCTGCTTGAGCCCCTGAATAATAGACTTTTCGAAAACGACGAAAAAACTTTTGAGCTCCCAAGTCATATAATGTTACACCAATTTCGTTCCCAAAAAATTCAAAGTTGTGAGTTAAAATATTAAGCCCTATAGTTGCCCTGTAATCTTCTGAAAACTTTTTTTCGACAAACCTACGAATAATAGAAGTTTTTCCAACTTCATGATCACCCAAAATAACGAATTTAAAACGGTATTCCCCTTTAGTTGTTAAATCCATTTGATATAGTTGATTTTTCAACCGATCCACATTTTCTACCTCAAATTCGAAATTAGGGACGGATAATTGGATCAAATCGCCTTCTTCAGCTGATAAAATCTGAGCAGTTTTCTCGGCGAGAAATAATCCATAAGGGGAGAGTTTCTCAGGTGAAGCCATATGGTTTAATACTAAACTTAAGATGCGCTCTTCGTCAACTGATATAAACAATAAACGGTGATCTTCTGTATCAAAACTGGTATTCCCAAATTTTTTGAATGAAAATTCGTTTCTCATTCTCTCCAAAACAGGATTTACAATAGAAGTTAAGACAGAAACAAGTTCGATGTCAACGTCTTTCCTCTTCTCACCTGCAATTATAAGACCTTCACTGTCTGAAACAATGACAGCTTCAACCTCCATATTAATCTCCAGAAACTTATTAAACAATTCAGTAAAAAATTTATTTTTTCTTAAGACCAAGTATCCTTTACCCCAATTATTTATATCTATATTATGAATTTACTTACTATTATTTGTTGTTGTTATTAAATTATAAAACATATTTAACTAGTTAATGAACTCTCAAAAAATTATTCCTATAGAAGTACAGTAAACTAAGATATTCGAGCTATAGATATCTTATTGTATTTAACATAACCTTGAGCTGATCATAAATTTCCAATCTATATTCAACCCCTAATTTGAAAAACAATAAAGATATCATTTTCTCTTCTAATAATTCATTTACGTCAAATTCTTCCATTATCAGAGACCAATCACTTTCATCAGAGACGCGAATGCCAATTAATACTACTTTATTTTCTTTCATCTCATTTATGGTTTTTATAACAACATCTCGCCATGCTGGATCGACATGATCCTTATAACGAGCATCAAAGATACAAAACACGCCGTCAGCATCAGACACTTCAAAATTGTGATAAAGATAATTTTTTAGAGTAACCCCATTTGAAAATCTGTATAATTTCTCGTCTCTCTCATCTTTAAGTTTCTTACAATCTTCTAAACCGTTGATCTCAGCCAAAATCTGTAGTCCAGGACTCCAAAATTCATTTTCAGAGATTATTGTTAAAGTTAAAAGAGTATCCATAGGTACACCGATTATTTTCTTTTCCTTCAAGATATTATTTAACTCGTTCACTAAATCCTGTTTGACAATCTCTTCCTCTTCCTCTTTACTTTTCGATATATAGTGATATGCAATTAAAGTAAACGCGTCCTCAACATTTTCACCTGTTAGCGCACTCGTTTCAATATAGGATATTGCTATGTTTGGCTTATTCAGTAATTCATTTACTACTTGTACACCATCTTCATAACTAACTTCTCTCTGATCTCGTAGATCACTTTTATTTCCAATGATAATTATTGGTATTTCTCTTCCCCCAATAAAATCCTCTAATTCTTTATACCATTCTTTTAAACTTTCAAAAGATTTTCTATTCGTGAGATCAAATACTATAAATGCTGCTTGTGCACCTAAGTAATAGGTTTGTCGAAATCTTCGGAAAAATGTTTGAGCCCCAACATCCCACAGACTATAGACGATATTATTGCCATAAAAGTCATAAGAATGACTTAGAATATTTAATCCTATTGTTGCACGATAGTCGTGAGAAAATCTATTTTCTACAAATCGTCTAACTAGACTTGTTTTTCCTACTTCATGATCGCCTATTATTATAAATTTGAATCGATATAACCCTCCCTGATCTAATCGCAATTGATATATTTGGTTTTTTACTCTTTCATTGTAAGCGGTTTCATCTGTTTCATACTCAAAATTAGGAATATTTAGCTGAATACTATCACCTTCTTCAGCATTTAAAATTTGTACTGATTTTTCTGCGAGTAAATATGCATAAGGAGATGCTTTATCAACTGATGCTAAATTATTTAGTACAAGGCTCAAAGTTCTACTTTCATCTAAAGAAATAAATAACAGTCTATAAAATTCTGTATCAAAGCTAGCTGTTCCAAATTTTTTGAAAGCAAACTCATCACGTATCCTTTCTACGATTGGATTTATTATTGATGTTAAGACTGAGACAATTTCTATATCCACGTCACTTCTTTTTTCACCTGCTATGACTAAACCAAGCCGATCACTCACGATCACCGCCTCTACATCGTCATTTATTAGCAAAAATTGATTAAAAAGTTCCGTGAAGAGTTTAGTTCGATTTATCAACAAGACTTATGTAACCCTTTATTTATAATATAGTTAAGATAACAATAACCGAAGTTTTATTTATTATTTATTAAATCGAAATTTTGTAAAAGCAATACTTTTAAGTTCTTAGCCTATAATTTTAATATAAAAAAACCTATTACTTGTAAAATTTAATTATTTAGGAAGTTATTAGTGGATATATTATGCCTACTTGCATTGTTTGTCATTTAGAGATAGAAGAAAATCCAAACACTCTTTTCAAGTGCACTAATGAACATCCAATTCACAGGAAATGCTTAGCTGAATGGTTATTGCATTCACAAAATTGTCCATTATGTACTGAACCCTATTCGCAGAATGTTCTCAATCAGTTTGAAGATGAGCTTGAACAAAAAGAGCAAGAAAAGCAGGCTGCGATAGACGCTGAAAAAAAGAAAGAGGATTTTAGAAAAGTTGAAGAATTAGCAAATAGAATTATTTTCTTAAAAGAAATTGAAGAAATTGAACAATTAATTGATGATAACCAATATGAGGACGCAATAGAAAAACTCTTAGTATTATATAATGAAGGCTCTTATGATGTAAACGACCAAAAGGTGCTGTTTCTTTTAGGAAAAGCGAATTTTTTGAAAGGACGATTTGACCTTACGATAAATTTCTTATTCAAACTCGTTAAGCTTAATTTTGAGTATCCTGATGGATTCTTATACCTTGGAAAAGCCTATGAAAAGCTTGGATTGCCCGATAAAGCGAAATGGGCTTTTGATAGAGCTAAAATAGAATAGATATTTTATAAAAATTTATTTATTTTACTTTTACTAAACTAAGATCGACTTCCACTAATTCTCCCTGTGAATGGTCTGTAGGTCCATGTCCCTTACCAATTCTTAGACCCTCTGCTTTTTGGATCGCTGCAGTTAAATAGGCTTTTGCTATATGAACTGCTGATTTTATATCGTTTCCTTTGGCTAATTCAGCTGCGATTGCAGATGCAAAAGTACAGCCTGTACCATGAGTGTTTTTGGTTCTAATACGTGGAGCATGATACTCTATGAAATTCCTTCCATCATATAGTAAATCAATGGCATTTTTAATATCGGGTAAATGACCACCTTTAATCACAACGTTTTGGGCACCTTGATTATGAATTTTTAGAGCCGCTTCACGGGCATCTGTTAAATTTTCAATGTTTAAATTTGTTAATGCTTGAGCTTCATAGTGATTTGGCGTTATAACATATGCAATTGAAACGAGTTCTGAAATTAATGCTTCAATGGCATCAGGTTTCAATAAATAATCTCCACTTTTAGCAACCATTACAGGATCTATTACTAATAATTCAATATTGTATTTACGAGCTCTATCAGCTACTATTCGAATTATCTCTGTATTTGCTAGCATCCCTGTTTTCCATGCATCTGCACCAATATCTATCATTACTGAATCAATTTGCTCCCCAACAAAACCAGGATCTATTTCAAAAACACTCTGAACACCCATAGTATTTTGTGCTGTAAGTGCTGTAATTGCGCTCATTCCATAAACCCCCCGGGCAGAAAAAGTTTTTAAATCTGCTTGAATTCCAGCTCCACCACCAGAATCAGATCCCGCAATAGTGAGTACTTTTTTCATTTTCCTTAGTAAATTATACCTTAATTTTATAAAAAATTTCTTATACTCTTTGTGAAATGCAAGGAAAAACCCCCGTTTTATCAAAATTTAGAGTGTTATTTTGAAGTTTACAAATTTCTGAACAGATTGTTTCCGTACTGTTCAGAAAATAGAATTTTAAAATAGAAGGAATAATTGTATTATGAGAAAATAATTATTTGAAAATTATCTAAAAGTAAATATTTTGGAGAAACTTGTATGAAATCAAATACAAAATCAAAAATGATAATTTTAATCACTTTTGGAATCCTTTTCGCTATCGTACTAATGATTATCGTTAATCCAAGCTTTATTACAGGCAATACCAAGGTAATTACTTTTGATAAGGAAAAACTAAAAATTTCAGCTGTATCAGGAAAAATTCATATAATCAATAATTCTGGTTGGGTTGATTTTAGAAATGCTGGAAATTGTACGGGAAGTGGCACTTATTCTGACCCCTATGTTATAGAAGATTTGGTAATAGATGGTGGCAGTTCTGGAAATTCTATTTTAATTGAAAATTCCAATGTGTATTTTAAAATCGAAAATTGTACCCTCTATAATGCGGAATGGGGATCAGATGCTGGAATCGGATTATTGAATGTTAATAATTCCCAATTAATTGGTAATGATTGTTCATATAGTCAGGTGGGGATAGTATTAGGCGATGGTAGGGATTATGGTGGGGGTTGTGATAACAACACAATAACTGGAAATATCGTAAATAACAACCGAGGGGGGATGTATTTATTTGATAGTTATAATAATACCATCTCGGGCAACACTGCAAATAACAATACATGGAGTGGGATATATTTAGTAGGCAGTAATTCCACTGTCGTTTCGGGAAACACTATGAATGATAATAACATGTGTGGGATAAATATAGGATGGGGTTATAATAACCTTATTGTCTCGGGAAACACTATGAACGATAATAACATGCAAGGGTTATGGATGGACGAAAGTTTTAACAATACCATCTCGGGAAATATTATGAATAACAATAATTTGAGTGGGATATGCTTAATAGATAGTAATTATAACATCATCTCGGGAAACACCGCAATTTATAATAAGGAATGTGGGATAGTCCTTTTCCACGGCAATTATAACACCATTTCAGGTAACACCGCAAATTACAACCAGTGGGGGATAGTTCTTTACAATACCGGTTATAACATCGTTTCAGGAAATAATTTAATAGGAAATGATGAATGCATTGTTGAAGTAGATTGTCAAGGGAATGTAATTCAGGATAATGATTGTACACTTACGCCATCATTAAATTACTTTCCAATTATTCTCACTATAAGTATCCCAATCGTTGCAGTTTCTGTTTTTATAATATATCAAAATCGAAAAAGATTTAGAAAACCTCAAGAAGACTTAGAGTTCTTATGACACCAAGAAGCAGAAAGTATAAAAGCGAAAGTCTCGCAATAAAATCTATATCCTCGAAATCAAAAAATGAAACCTTATCTGCAATGTCAGATCCTGAAGTAAAATCAAATGATCTAAAGGATAATAAAAAAAAAGTATTGCAAGGGAAGACTCTCCAAGTCTATTGGTATATTTTAACTCATCATAGCGCGGGAGTAAGGGAAATTCAGAACGCATTAAAAATGGTGTCTTCTGGAACGGTAGCTTATCAATTAGACAAACTATTGAAGGCAGGGATTATTTCAAAAAACAATGAAGATGGAAAATATTATGTGAAGAAAAGTGTAAAAAAAGGTGTATTAGGTTTTTATTTTCGCTTCGGTCCTCTTATGATTCCTCGATATTCTTTATATTTAGTTGTTAACATTCTGGGTGTTGTCGGATATGTATTTCTTGCATGGACTTATGGTGACATGTTTATTACCAATCCTGCGAGTCTACTCTTTCTGTTTTTTATAATTTTTTGCACTTCTGTATTTATTTATGAATCGATAAAGATTTGGCAAAGAAAACCAACTTGATTAGCATTAAAATTAGTAGTTGATATTTATGAAAATCGGATCGGATTTTCAACCTATAAAGTAGAATTTCTTTTACTTTCTAAAGTATCTTTTAATAGTTTTATCGCACAAAATTCTCCACACATACTACATACATCCTCATCATCTTCAGCACAGCCATTTCGGTAATGAATTTCTCTAGCGAGTTCTGGATCAATTGCTTGTTCAATCATACCTTCCCAGTTAAGATCTTTCCGTGCGAGATCCATTTTATAATCCCAATCTGAAACTCGTTTACCATAACGAGCGATATTAACAGCATGGGCGGCAATTTTAGAGGAGATAACACCTCTTTTGACATCCTCCTTAGTAGGTAATCCTAAATGCTCAGAGGGAGTTACATAACACAAATAATCAGCCCCAGCTAAACCAGCAAGTACTCCTCCTATAGCGCCTACAATATCATCATATCCTGGGGCTATGTCAGTAACCAGCGGACCTAATACATAAAATGGTGCTTCATCGCATAAAGATTTCTGCATTTTGATATTTCGTTCAACTTCGTTTGCGGGAATATGCCCTGGTCCTTCAACCATGACTTGGACATCTGCAGTCCACGCTCGCTTCACTAATTTAGAAATTTCAAGCAATTCTTGAACCTGGGCAAAATCAGTAGAATCAAAGATACTTCCCGGTCGCATTCCGTCTCCAAGAGAAAGAGTAAAATCATATTCTTGCGCCATCTCAAGTAGATAATCATATCTTGTATTGAAAGGATTTTCCACCTCATTTTCTAAGATCCATGATGCTAAGAATGTTCCACCCCGGGATACAACTCCCATTAATCTGGGGTGTTTGATCAGATAATTAATAATCTCTTGAGTGACTCCAACGTGAATAGTGAAGAAATCAACACCTTCCTTAGCTTGTTCTTCCACTACGTTGAACATATCATCTTCATCCATGTGAATGATTGCCCCTTTGTTCTCAAGAGCTCTTAGTGCTGTCTGATAAATAGGAACTGTACCTAATGGAACTTTAACTTCATCAAGAATCCTTTTTCTAATACTAATAATATCGGCTTCTGTAATACCCGTGCTTAAATCCATCACAGTATCGGCCCCAAATTGAACAGCGATTTTAGCTTTTTCTATTTCTTCATCGATATTACAATGAGTCTTTGAAGAGCCAACATTAGCATTAATTTTAACTAATAAACCCTTCCCAATTCCTATAGGGAAGTCCATTTCTCGTCGATTTGATTTAGGAATAACGATTCTACCTTTCTCAATACCCCGTCTTATGAAATCTAATTCAACTTTTTCATTTTGAGAAACAATCTCCATATCTTTAGTAGAATGCCCATTCCTAGCAGTTCTCATTAATGTAGACAATCTGTTATACCTTTATTTCATAAATTCATTCTTATTAGGATAAAATTATCTCTATTAGAGAATAATTATGACAAAATTATATTCTTTTGTCTTCTGAATTAAAAAAGCATTCGTAAACAAAACTTAAATAGTAGAAAATGGTAGAAATTAAAAAAAATTTGTAAAAAATTTAAATCTTTATTATTCTGGATTTATACCTCAGGAGCAGTCATGTTTATTATTTTATAAGCCTCTGTATAATCCATAATGAGTTCAGTTTTATACTTAAAGCCTTCGATTTCATTTGCAAGAAACATATTTTGTCGAGCAGCCCGTTCCATTGCTTCTTTCTCTTTTCCGTTACCCACTTGTCCTATACCAATCACCATGATATCTCCAGCTTCAGTTGATGTAACTCCAATACAGAGACTTTTATCTATTGAAGGTTCTGGAGGATTATCCTTGAGCCACTCAATAAATTTCTTTCCTACCTTATTACCCTGATTTGGGGGATAATAAGCTCTTGTAAAAATTAATGTTATAATAACCACCTTTTTTATTCTATTTTATTTATTAAATTAGATTTCGTTGTGATTGAAAGTTGACTTTAAAACTATATAAAACTTCACCTTTTTGTTAAAAACTCTTCGAAATCAGAAGTAGGGTTGAAAGGTTTTCTAAATATATCGTTTATAGGTTATGCTTATTTTGAAATTCTCTAAATGTACATATTTTGTCTAAAGCTTTAGCTGCTAGTTCGACAGATTCGAATACAGGAATTCGCATTTTAAATAATTCTCGCTTAAAATGAACTTTATTTGCGTAATCACTAGTATCATCGACAATTTTATATGCGATACATATCAGTGGTTTTTTCATTTCTTTATAAGCTCGTTTAATTGTTTCGAGAAATATGTGATTGAAATCATATGTTTTTATAAAAATTACTGCAGAGATATTAGGATCAGAATCCAAGGTTACCAAGCTCTTAAAAAATGTTTCAGGATGTCCCATACTTCCACCAAGATCAAGAGGATTTCGAAATATTGTATTGACATCAGGTACGAATTCTTTAAATTTTGCTACTGTTTCAGGGGTTAGTTTAGGGACCTTTAAATTGTTCCTTTCAAAGGTATCAGCAGTTTCAATTGAAGCACCACCCCCACCGGTAGTAATCCCCATATTTCTGTTCATTGGCATACTACTGATATGTTGAAATGTCATTGCTAGATTAATTAATTCATTGGAATCGTTTACCATTAAAGCTCCAGTTTGCTTTGCAACGGCTTCCCATATCTTCACTGATCCGGCTAAACCACCAGTATGAGACATGATTGTTTCTCTTGTTGCCTCACCACTTCCTACTTTCCAAAGAATTACCGGTTTTCCCTTAAGTGTTAATTCATTGACTACTTTTATGAATTTTCTGCCAATTTCTTGACTTTTAATATTTTCGACATAAAGAGCAATGATACTTGTTTCATCATCTTCTAGGAAATATTCTAAAAAATCGACAAAATTCAAATCAATTTGGTTTCCAATTGAAAGAATTTTACTTGGATTTGTGCCATAAATTGATTGTCCTTTTGCTGCTATGTAAATAGCTAAACCTCCAGATTGAAAAATTCCCCCAAAATTACCTGATTCATTACTGAGTAGACCGCGTGAAAAAGAGATTTTATTTTTTGGGACAAAGATCCCCATACAATTTGGACCAATTACTCGTATATTATATTTTTTTACAACTTCTAAAACTGCTACCTCTAAATGGTGATTCCCAACTTCAGAAAATCCTGAAGAAAAAATGGTAGCGAACGAAACACCTTTCTTACCACACTCCTCAAGAACAGTTGGAACAATTCTCGCTGGAACGGCAATAATTACATAATCAATAGGCTCATCATCAGGAATTTCTAAAACAGACCCATGCACAGGAATTTCATCAATAACCTGCCCTTTTAAGCGAGGATTAAATATATATAATGGTTTGTCAAAACCAGTATATTTATAAACACTGAGCCAATATCTACCTGCTCGTTTTTCATTAACGCCTATAATTCCGATACCTCGAGGATTAAACAACTTTTCGAAATCAGTCATAATGAAATCAATCTAAGTCACTTCAATATTAGATAAATAAAACATCTATAGAAAAATAATTAATTATTGCACAAGTATTTTTTTATTCATAATTACTAATAAAAATACTACATTTTGTAGAAAAAAGTAAAGAGGAAAATTTCAAATGGTCAGCGAAGGTATGGAAAGAATAATAAATTTGTTAAAACAACAAGGTGAACAAGAAACAAAAAAACGAGTTGAAGACAGTCGAAATAATATGGAACAAATGACTTCGATGGAGAAAATTCCAGAAGATGTCAAAATTGAAGAGATTACAGTCAGTGGTATCCCTTCAATATGGATAAGTACACCCGAAGTTGTAAAAGAACAAGTTATTTTATATTTACATGGAGGAGGATATGTCCTAGGTTCAATAAATACTCATAAAACACTTGGAGCTAAAATTTCACGCTCTTCTAAATCCCGGGTTTTAATGATAAATTACCGACTTGCTCCCGAAAATCCTTATCCGGCAGCTTTAGAAGATTCAGTTGCTGTCTATCAGTGGCTAATTGATGATGAAGGGATCGATCCAAAAAATATAGTAATCTCTGGAGATTCTGCTGGAGGAGGACTAACAGCGGCATCAATTCTAAAAATAAGAGACCTTGGTATCACTTTACCCGCCGGTGGAGTTTTGCTATCACCATGGACTGATTTAGATGGCACTGGTGATTCAGTTAGAACTAAAAGAAGAATAGATCCATATTTAGATGCAAGTGGGCTCTTTTTTATGGCTAACTTATATATTGGGGATGAAGACCCTAAAAATCCTTACATATCACCGTTATATGCAGATCTAAAGGGAATACCACCCCTATTAATACAAGTGGGTACTGCTGAAATAATACTTGATGACTCTACACGATTTGCAGAAAAAGCAAAATCCGCTGGTGTGGATGTGACGCTAGACGTTTGGGAGGACATGATCCATGTTTTTCAAGCATTTGCTTTTTGGGCTCCTGAAGGTAAGCAAGCAATTGAAAAAATCGGTGAATTTATTCAAAAATTAATGAAAAAACAAGTACAAATAATCTAGATTTAACCTTTTTTTTAATAATTAACCTAATCAAATCCAATCTTTAATTGCTTTAGTAATTTAATTAAAGAAATTGTTAATTGATATTCCTTTAATTCGTTAAACGGGACAAATCTGGCATCCAAGGCGTCAGTATCAGGAATAGGTGCTTGAGTTTCGTCTCCCTCTATTTGTTCTACAAAAAAATTAAGGAGAACGTAATGATATTCGATTTTCATGTCGCTGTCATACATAATTTTGTCGATAATTCCCGCTAATTTAGTAACTTTTACTTTAAAACCCGTCTCCTCAAATCCTTCTCTCTCAGCAGCTTTTTCAACTTCTTCTCCTAAATCTAGATGTCCTCCGGGGATTGACCAATATCCGGCATCGGGATTATATTTTCTTTTTACTAAAAGCAGATGTTTATCTCGAATTAGAAGGATGCCCACACCGATGTGGGGGCGTATTGGATATTTTCTAGTATCAAAAGCAGTAAGTTTTTCCCTATCAACCATAACTTTACATTTTACAATATACTTTAAGTAGTAATGGAATGGAGAAATTATAAAGATTAATTATTTACTGAAATAATATGGTACGCCCTTGGTATTGGCCAAAAGAAGGACAACCTCATAGAACGCAACCATTTACATGGATTATTAAAGGAAAAATGGCAGCTTCATGGTGGCCAGATCCGTCAGTATTCGAAATTTATCAAAGAGAAGGGATCAAAGTAATCATTAATTGTTCGGAATTTGATAACCAACAGGATATTCCTAAGGGTTTCAAGTATTTCCATATCAATATACCAGACTATGGTACACCTACAGAAGTTCAGTTAAAAAGGTTCTTTAAGATAACTAGCGAGGGAAGCATCAAAAAAGATCCAATTGTAGTGCATTGCGTAGCTGGTTGCGGAAGGTCTGGGTTAATGATTGTAGCTTGGGCAGCTTATAAAGGTTTTATACCTAAGGGAATAGATCCTGTAAAATGGATTCGAAAATTAAGAGCATGCTGTTTAGAAACAAAAGAACAGATGGAATTAGCTCGAAAAATCGTTAAAAAATATCAAAAATTACTATAATGCAAGATATTTAAGAATGTAATTTATTTTATAATTAAGAATATAATTTTCTTTAATGTAAAATTACAATTAAAAATAGATGCTTATGCAAAGATCAGACTATGTGTATATGATTGCCGATAATATAATGGTATATCAGATCTCACTTCCCTCAGAACTTGAAGGAAATAGATTGCACGAGCATCTTAGCAAATTCGAAGAAAAATATTTAAAAATCATTGCGGGATTTGACAAAAACTTCTTAGAACATTTCTTAATCATATCAAAAGGTAAGAATCAAGAAGATCTTGCTGAAATTCTCAAAAAAATGGAAAAAATTTCTTTTATGATTGGACCTACAGGTAATTTAAACTATCTAAATTCCAACCAGATTCAATATATCCTCACAAAATTGGGGTCTCTAAAATTAAATGAAATTAAAGAAGCTAAAATTAGTAATATTGCTGATGAACAAATAGAAAAAGAATTTGGAACTCCTTATAGCACTTCTTCAGCATTAGAAAATCAACTCTCGAGTGCTGCTTTTTACCTTAGCTCGATAGGATATTCTCACCAAGATATTCAAGAAAAATTTGCTGAGGTGAAAGAAGATCCTTCAAAATTAGAAGCATTATTTACCCTACCTCCCAAGGAAATTTATAACATGCCTGATGAGGTACAACAGATGAGTCGTCCTCCAACAACAAGTCAACCACGCGTAAGCTCAAGTCAAGCTTCCACTACCATAGAAAACAGTCAAGCAACGCAGAATGCGATTGATCAGCATATCCAATCAATTCAACATGAAGTTACAGGAGAAAGAGCTAAAAAGGTTGAGGAAATTATACAAATGATTAGGGATCATGTTAAAGAAAATATGAAGGAGAATTATGAGAGAGTATTTAGACAAATACACCCAGATAGATTAGATAAAGCATTGAAGATGCTCCAAACTACCAAACGAAAATCAAAAAGGCAGACTTTATTTTTAGAATGGTTTTTTTGTTCAACTTTATTATCTAAGATTGAACTCAAAGTAGAACACTGGCAAGTCTCTTCCCAAGCGGGTCATGGTACAACGGGAGTTTATACCGCGGGATTAAATTTTTCTCGTTATGACAATATCATCAGGGAGTTTCCTGACGCCAAATTATCTAAAGTTATTAATATATCAAGGAGAATATTACAAAATCCAACGAAAAATGCAATTCAAAAACTTGGGCAAGATCTCATAGCAGAAACAGGTTTTGATGAGCATCTTTATTTCACAGATTAATCTTTCATTAAAAAAATTAAACCTCTTTCTTAAATACAGTTTTTCCTCTTATTATTGTTTCAAGTATTTGGATATTTCTTATTTCATCTTTTTTCACTTCAAGAGGATTCCTATCTAAAATCACCAAATCAGCAAATTTTCCAACCGATATACTCCCTTTTATGTTTTCTTCGAATGCGGCATAGGCACCGTTAATAGTATATGTTCTTAATGCTTCTTCCATCGTTAAACATTGCTCTGGAATAAATCCATTCCGGGTGACTAAAGCATGAAGCCCTGAAATTATATCTGGATCTTCTATAGGGCTATCTGAGCTTGATGCCATTATTATTCCCGCATCAATAATAGATTTAAATGGATAGGTATATTTACATCGTTTTTTACCCAAGCGTCTTTCTAACCACGTATATTCTGAATTTATGAAAGGAGGCTGACATGCCAGAATTATATTGTATTTTTTAATATCTCTAATAACATCTTCAGTTAATAAAGACGCATGCTCAATTCGATGACGATGATTTTCTTTTGGAGATTCTTCTAATAATCTTTTGTATAAATCAACCAAAACTCTATTACCTTTATCTCCAATTGCATGAATCCCAATTTGAAATCCCATTTCATGTGCTACTTTCATTCTGTTAAACATTTCTTCTTCATCTACTACGGAAAATCCGGTCACATTTGGAGCATCAGAAAACGCTTCGTGCATTAGTGCAGTTTTCGCCCCAAAAGTACCATCAAAATATCCCTTCCAACAACGTGTTTTAAATTTACTATCTTCCTCATTACTATCTAAGGATTGTTCTTTCAATTCCATCAGTTTTGATGGATCAACTATGGAAATTAGTGAATACCAACTTTGAAGTACTTCATTTTGAATCATCTGATAGACCGGGATATCACGTTGAAGAGTGGTAACTCCATGAAAAGAGGTGATTCCTTTCATTGCCAGTGATTTAAATGCTTTTTCCGCAGTTTCTTGGAGGGTATCAGGATTAGGAATTAAATATTTAGAAATTGTAGAATAAATAATACCTAATGCATTTTCACTAATAACTCCAGTTAATTCTCCCTTTTCATTTTTTCTAATCTCACCACCCCGGGGAACCTTTGTTTCGGAATTAATCCCGACTAATTCTAGTGTTTTTGTGTTGGCAACCCCAATATGGCCGTCATACCTTAGGATAATAACAGGATTCTCAGGACAAGCAACATCTAAGTCCCATCGTGTAGGTAATTTTGGAACATCAAACATTTCTTCCTTCAATTTGAATCCAAATATTAATTCTCCTTTTCCCCTTTTTTCAGCCGTTTTTTTTAAGAATTCTTGAAGTTCATCTAAACTTGTCATAGTAGAAAGATTTAGATTCATCAATATGAACATATAGGAGATTGGATGCATATGTGAATCTATAAAGCCCGGAAGAAGAGCGCTCCGTTTTAAATCTGTTGATATATATTTCTCGCCAAGGTTTTTTTTTACTTTTTCTAAATCTCCCACAGCAATAATTTTTTCATTTTCAATTCCAACTGCTTCAACTATAGGTTGGTTTTTATCCATTGTGATAATGGTTCCATTAAAAAATAGCTTTCTTACTGACATTTCATTATGTATTCTACAAATTTAATTGTGTTTTTATGTTTTTTTTTACTATAATGTTATCATTAAAATTCCTAAATATTTCTCATAGTTCTTGATATTTAATCTTAGGATTTAATAAATATAAGGTTTATAAGAAAAGTAGTATAAATATGAAATAGTTCTGAGGATTAAAACTTAGGAGATTTGAAAATGAAACCATCAATCTTAAAGAAGTTAAATTTAATAATTGAAGAAGCTAATACATTAAAAGACAATAATAAATACCAGAAAGCGATAGATAAATTCGAACAAGCTCTAAATTTTATTAATATAAAAGTTGATGAGCCTAGTGAAAAGAAAATTGAAGTTGAAAATATTCAAAATGCTATTAATCAGACATACTCAGTTGAGATAAACAGCATTATTCAAGAATCAATACGCTTAACAGCATTAAAAGAATATGAAAATGCGAAAAGTAATTTTAAGAAAGCTATTAGCATTGCTAAAGAAAAAATTAGTGATCAAGATCTTAGAGATGCAGAAATTGATGATATAAATGACTTACTTACCGAAATTGAAATAGAGCAATTAATCATAAAGGGAATAAAAATAAGAGATGAAGATAAAAATTTAAATAATGCAATTAAGATATTTGAAGATGGACTGAATCTTGCAGATAAATTTCGAGATCCGGAGGAAAAAAAAGAGCACATTTCCAAGATAAATAAAGAGATTAGTAAAATAAATGAACTTCAATTCAAACAAATATTGCAGCAAGGTACTGCATTAAAGCAATCTGGTCAATTTGGTGAGGCAATTAAGGTTTTTGAAAAAGCAAAGAGCTATATTGAAAAATCGTTCTCTCCTGATACAATGAAAACTGAAATTGTTAATCTTATTAATTTGTCAAATGATATCTATTCTAATCAGATCAAATCAATATTAGAGAAGGGGATAGATTTAATTAGTAACGGTTCAAATGAGGAAGCTATTTCAGAGTTAAGGAATGCCTTAGGTGTTGCAAATAAAATGTATGATTCTGATTTAAAAAAATTTGAAATCAGCCTTATCGCGGAAGCATTGAATCCAATATATATTGAGCAAATTAAACCAATATTAGAAGAAGGAAAAGAAATTACTCAACGGGACAACTTCAAAGAATCAATTACAGAGATAAATAAAGCTGTAGCGATATATAATAAAGCGCTAGTAATAGCAGAATCCATGGTAAATTCAGAAAGAAGGATTCTTGAGATTAAAAAAATTGGTGATTTAATTAACCAAGCTTCTTTACCAGGGATTAGTTTGATTAAAGATAAATCAATTCAATTAATAGGAATGCAAAAATACGAGGAAGCGATTAATGAAATATATGTAGCACTAAGCATTGCAAAACAAATGGCATATCCAGAAGAAGAAAATACTGAACTCGATGAATTAAAGAATATCATGAATAAAGTATATTCTACTCAAAATAAGGAAGTGATAAATCGTGGAAAAGAACTAGTAAGCCATAATGAATATGAAAAAGCGATAGAAGTTTTCAATGAAGCTCTGAATATGACAAATAAAATGTACCTTACTGAAGAAATGGATAACGAAGTAAATTTGATTAAAAGCTTGATCTATGATACCGAAGTAAAACAGTTAGTGGGAAAGGGTAAGTTAGATGAACAACAGAAAGAAAAAGAGAAAGAAATAGAAAAACTTCAAAAAAGATTAGAATATGCGCAAACAATTGACGATCCTCAACGTCGAGTTGAAGAAATGAATAAAATTAAAAATATGATTGATAATGTTCATTCTGAAGAAATTAAATTCTTAATTGAACAAGGTAATCAACTCGCACAAAAAGAAGCCTTTGAGGAAGCTTTTAGTTTTTACGAAAGAGCATTAAAAGTTAATGAAATGATGGAAGAACCCGATATTAAAAATAAAGATTTAGTAAAAGACAGTTATAAAAGAGAGCTAATTAATAAAGCAAAGTTAGAAATAGATAATACCAACTACGATAGTGCAATTGTAAATGCTAATAAAGCAGTTGAATTAGACTCAAAATTTGTAGATGCTTATTACCACATTGGCTTAGCTTATAATTATAAAAAGAAATATGATGCCGCAATAGAAAACTTTCAAAAAGCATTAAATTACGATAAAAACCATATTGAATCCTGGAACTTAATTGGTTTAGCGTATATGGCTAAAAGTGAATTTAATAATGCGTTGAATTTCTTAAACAAAACTCTTGAGATTGACCCGAACTATTCCACTGGATGGTTTAATATAGGTAATATATATAAGCAAACTGATGAATTTGATAAGGCAATTGAGAGTTATGATAAAGCTACGGAATTAAATCCTGATT
The DNA here is from genome assembly GCA_016839705.1 of Promethearchaeota archaeon. Taxonomy (GTDB): domain Archaea; phylum Asgardarchaeota; class Lokiarchaeia; order Sigyniarchaeales; family SOKP01; genus Loki-b32. Next base: position 66,534 of record JAEOTR010000053.1, read on the forward strand.
TTGCTAAAGCATGGTTCTTTATGGGATGTGCCTATTTCGATAAGAAAAATTATCATCAAGCTCTTGAATCTCTTGAAAAAGCGATTAAATTAGATCCTAATCTTGCTCAAGATGTTAATCCTCTTATTAAAGATCTGAAGTCTACTATTGATAAACTTAAAGAAACATTAGAGCTATCATTTCTTAATAAATAGAATAAAATCATAGTAATAACATAGCTTTAAAGAATTTTGGACTTAGGGTAAGTTTTGAAAGAGTGGGAAGCATCCCAAACAATTTTTCTCCTACGTATCTATCATTAGATACTATATGTTTAGAAAGGTCGTGGTTTATATAAGCATCATAGATGTATTTTCTACAAGTTTTATTCTCGCTTAATAATTTTGTGTATAGGTTCCACAAAGACTTTACAGAGGAACTCTCATTGTAGATTAAATATTCAAAGGCATTACCATTCTTAAAGTAGGTCATCAGAACACGATTTACTTCTTTATCATATTCTTGGAGTTCAACTCTACTAAAATTACTTCCTTTTTCGAATAATGGCTTTAAAGTTTTAGCAGCGATATCCGCACATGCAACCCCTGGTAATAATCCTTCATAAAAGAACGCCGATACAATACCCGCAGCTTCCCCTAGAATAAGAACACGATCATTCGAGTACTTTTTTATTGGATGTTTGGATATTTCACCCACTATGGCATCTGATATATTGTAGGTTAATCCGTCTACGAACGATTGTATAGGTTTATAATTTTTTAATATTCTCTCTAGTTTTGAAATAATTTCTTCCTTAGATTGATTTTTCTCACCCAAATACCCTGCGGAAATTCTTTCAACTCCCTTATTAAAGAAAAAGGGTCCATTTTTGCTTATTTTCGGATTTATATGAAAGGTATAATTCCATCTCAGATTCTCATTGATTTTAGTTTCATCCCCAAAAAGGTGGAGATATACTCCTATATAGGAATCAGGGACTCCAAAACCAAGTGATCGTTGTAACTCAAAGCCTCGTGATCCAGTTGCCAAAATTAATAATTTTGAGGTGTAAGATTCTCCCTTGGTGTTAATTAGTTCTAAGTGATCATTATATCGATTAATTTTTGATATTCTTTCGTTTGATTTGAAGGTCCCACCATGGGATTCGAGCTGAGTTATTAAGTATTGAATCAGATTTTCTGTATAACTTACATTTCCTAAAGGAATTCCAAATTCTTTAGAATCAATAACGCCATTAAACTCATCACTCATGTAATTTGAAGTAGTATGGGGATTTGGAAAAATTTTTTTATTATTCCAATCAAGCTCTTCTTTAACGAATGGTTTATTATGTTCAGGGAAAATGTTTGTCCTTATAGGTATCTCTTTTTGATAATCTTGAGCTTCTATAAGCATTGTTTTGGCGTATTTTGAAATTTTAGATGCAAAAGTTACACCTGATACTCCAGCGCCAATAATTATAACATCATACATGATAAATCAATATAAAATCATGAATAGAACTACATAGAATAATACTATTTTAATTTTTAATTTTTAGAATTATAGTTTTTGTGGTTTTTAGTTGAATTTAATATCAAAAAAATCTAGCTTTTTTTAAATTATATTGATGATCTTTTTAGCAATTTTATCTAGATTTAATTCTGCCATTCCTAACGGCACAGTATTATCATAAAGAACGACAATTAATAATGGATCTAATTTCCAAGGAATATCAATTATTTTGGAAACTACTTTTTGTCCATTTTCTAAACGACTATACATTTCCGGTAAGGTCAATGTCCCGACTCTATATCTAATTTCTAATTCTTTAAGAGAATTTACAAGGATCTCATTTGGGAGTGAAGTGTAAATAACATTTCCCTTTGTTGAGAGAAGAGCTGCTCCAACTATCTCATTTTCATACATTAATTCTTTAAACACATCAATAACTTTCTGAAAAAAAACTTTACTTAGATAGATCTCTTCTTCTCCTGTAATTATCGAATCGACAAATTCATCAAATTTAGGTTCTTCTATCTGCTCGTAATCTTTTACTTTGCTTATATCTGGGAAAAAATCAAGAAATTCATCCATTATTCTTGATAGACGAGAGTTTACAAATAATAGGCTTGCACTAGAATCTGAAAGGATTGTGAAGATTAAATCTTCTTGTATTGTAAATACAAATCTTAATTCGCTCATCTCCAGAACTTCCGGAGTTTTTTTCATAATCACATTCTCGGAAAAGGAAAAAATTGCAGAAAAAAATGGTGTAATTAAGTTTACTTCGAGGTTTTCAAAATCATTTGTGAAATTTCTGCTATAGATACAAATTCCAGTTTTTTTCAGGATAAATAGCGAATGAATTTTCATTAAGATTGATACCTAAATACTCCTATAAATTAATTTAAAGGATTTTAGTCTTATAAGTATTGTCAATGATAAGATTGATTTAATTCATCGATTTTATTCTCAGTTTAGTTATTTTTAAAAATTCATTCCTATAACGTGAATTTTTATTCATAATCCAGATCTTTAAATAAAAATTCTTATTTCTTTTAATAAAGAAGGGTACGAAAGATCGATTGATATGTCTGATAATGAATTAGAAAAGATACGACAGAGAAAAGCAGAAATGCTAATGAGAATGCAAAGTATGCCAACCGGGATTATAACCATTAATACTGAACAAGATTTAAAAAGATTAACAGATGAGTTTAACGACAAAATTATAATTATCGATTTTTGGGCAGTATGGTGCTCACCTTGTAAAATTTTTGCTCCAATTTTCGAGAAATTACAGCAGGAATATTATAAGGACTTCATATTTGCGAAAATCAATGTAGATGAGAATCCCCTAATTGCTCAATATTATGGAATCTCTTCAATTCCGACAACTCTCCTTTTAAAAGATGGTCAAGCCCTGCGTAAATTCGTGGGAGTCATGAATTATCCATCAATGAAACAAATTCTTGAAAAATTGAAATTTTAAATATCCAAAGTTAGTAATATTATTATCTCCACGCAAAATGATGTAAGATGGCATTATAGGGGCATGTGTCTTGACATGCTCCACATTCAATGCACTCAACTATATTTTCAGCATTTACTTTTCCCTCAAGAATTATATAAACTTCAGCAGGGCATACATTCACACATTCTTCTGAAGCTTCGCAGAGATCCAAGTCGATCTCTACCCAATTATCATTATCTTCCCATTTTTTTACGTTTGACATTTTACTAAATTATTGTAGGTGTTATTCAGAATTAAAAAGCAATAGAATAATTATTATAATAATATTATATTTCACTATTAAATAATAAAAGTGATGGAAATGGAATTAAAAACTTTATTTAGCCCTGAGAAAATAGGAAATGTGGAAATTAAGAATAGAATAGTTCGTTCTGCAACGTATACTCACGCTGCGACAGGGGATGGTCATGTTTCTGACCTATTGATTAAATATCATACTGATTTAGCTAAAGGAGGGGTTGGGCTAATCATAACAGGTATTACAACTATAGATAAAGTAGGAACAATAAGTCCTGGTCAAACCTGTTTATATGATGATTCTTATATTGAAGGTCATAAAAGAATGGTCGATGCTGTTCATGAATATTCTGATGTAAAAATTGCTCCTCAATTGAGTCATTCTGGTCGTCAAGGTATAACTGCTATTGCTCCTTCTGCGATAATATTTAAAGAAGACGATAGAATGCCAAAAGAGCTAACGAATGAAGATTTGAAAGAAGTTATCAAAAATTTCATAGATGCAGGTCGGCGAGCATATGAAAGTGGATATGATCTTCTAACTCTCAATGCTGCTCACGGATGGCTATTATGTAATTTTTTATCACCTTTTACAAATAAACGTTCGGATGAGTATGGTGGCAATACCCAGAATAGAATGAGGATCTTAGTGGAAATTTATAATGGAATCGTAGATGAGGTTGGTAAGAATTTTCCTATAGTTGTTAAATTACAAACTCAAGACTTTGTTGATGATGGTTTAAAGCTAGCAGAGGGAAAAATAATTGCAAAAGAACTTGTAGATCTAGGATTCGCTGCTATTGAACCAAGTGGGGGTTCAGCTGAAGTATCAAGATTATTTAAAATACGTTACCCGGCACCTAGAGTTCAATCTCAGGATGATGAGAATTACTTCCTGCCAGCTGTGAAGGAATTGAAACCCATCATGAAAGATAGTAAAATAATTCTCATGGGAGGGGTAAGAAATCCAGTAACTGCTGAGAAGCTTCTTCAAGAGAACATTATAGATTTTATCGCATTGAGCAGGCCCTTAATTTGTGAACCAGATCTTCCAAATAGATGGAAAAATGACGATCTTACACCCCCGCTTTGTAATAGTTGCAATTCGTGCTTTTTTAGTACAGGAACGGGCTCAGTTACCTGCACAGTTAAAGAAAAACTAATTCAAGAAAGATTGAATAAATAGAAATCTTCTTTTTTTCACCTTATATAATAATAAATTTAATAATTTGGGCATAATTACTCTCTAAGAATAATTTACTCTTAAAAAACAATTTAAACCGTGAATGTAAATTGGAGTTAAAAACTCTCTTTAGTCCTAAAAAAATAGGAAATGTTCAGATTAAAAATCGAATTGTACGTTCAGCCACCTTTATGCATATAGCAGAAAAATATGGTTTTATTGGAGATCGATATCTTAAGGTGTATGATGAATTAGCAAAGGGAGGCACTGGATTAATTATTACAGGAGCAGTAGCCGTAGATCCCACTGGTACAGGTGGTCCCTACCAAGTTTGTTTGTATGAAGATTCTCATATGGCAGGGCATAAAAAATTAGTTGATACCGTACATGAATATGACGGAACAAAAATCGCCTCTCAAATTCAGCATATTGGCCGTGTAGGAGTCCACCCTAAATATCAAACAATCGCTCCTTCACCAGTACCATATAAAATTACAGGAATTACACCCCGAGAATTGACAACTGAAGAAGTCAAGGAATATATTGAAAAATTTGTTAAGACAGGGATAAGAGCATATGAGTGTGGATATGATCTTGTGCAACTTCATGGTGCGCACGGTTATTTTCTAACGAACTTCCTTTCCCCATATACAAACCTACGTAGCGATGAATATGGTGGAACTACCGAAAAAAGAACTAATATCCTAAGAGATATATATAATGGAATCAAGGATGAAGTTGGAAAACAATTTCCAGTAATTATTAAATTTCAGTCTCAAGATTTTATTCCTAATGGTATAAACGAAGATGAAGGGATTAAAATTGCTAAGAACCTATCAAAGATTGGCTTTGATGCTGTAGAACCCAGTGGTGGTGGGGCAGAATCTATATTGTATACTAAAGGTAATATTACCAGTAAAGTAGTAAAAAAAGAAGAAGATGAGAATTATTTCTTGCCATTTGCAAAAAAGATCAAACCAATATTAAAAGATTGTGCTTTAATCCTTGTAGGAGGAATTCGAAATCCAGTTGTTGCTGATAAAATATTAACGGATGGTGATGCTGATTTTATATCGCTATGTAGACCATTAATTTATGAACCTGATCTTCCCAATCGCTGGAAGAGTGGGGATACTACACCCCCTAAATGTATCAGCTGCAATTCATGCTTTACCACGATGGAAAAGGGACCAGTATATTGTGTAACTAAAAAAAATTTAGAAAAAAACTAATGACGGAATTAAAAACACTATTTACCCCGCAAAAAATTGGAAGTGTAGAAATAAAGAATCGTATTGTTAGATCGGCTACTTTTGAGCATAGAGCTGAAAAATATGGATATGTTGGTCAGAAAATACTCGATTTTTATAGTGAATTAGCACTTGGTGGAACGGGTTTAATTATCACGGGATTTACCGCAATAGATCCAAGTGGAACAGGAAGTCCATATCAACTTCGATTGGATAATGATTCTTATATCCCAGGACACAAAAAGTTAGTTTATATGGTTCATAATCAATCGGATGCTAAACTTGCTATACAGATTGTTCATTTGGGGAGACAATGTGAGCATCCAAAATATCCTCCTATCGCACCTTCTCCGATTCCAGAAAAAACAACAGGATTAACCCCTAAAGAATTAAGTGTTGAAGAAATTTACGAATTAGTTAAAAAATTTAAAGAAACATCTATTCGAGCTTATGAATGTGGGTATGATATGGTCCAACTCCATGCATCCCATGGGTATCTTCTAAGTAATTTTGTGTCACCTTATACAAATAAACGAAAGGATGAATTTGGGGGAAGCATAAAAAATATGGCTAGAATTCTTGTAGAAATCTTCCATCAAACCAGAGATGAGCTTGGGAAAAAGTTCCCTATCACTATCAAACTCCAAACTGAGGATTCAGTACCGGGGGGACTTACATTAGAGACGAGTTCAAAAATTGCAGAGATTCTTGCTGAGACAGGTTATGAGGCGATTGAACCTAGTGGTGGGATTTATGAGAGTCAATTAACCAATAGTAATACTTATCCATGTAAAATAGTTAAATCAACTGAGGATGAAAACTATTTTTTACCTACTGCTAAAGTAATAAAACCGTTAATAAAAAAGTCAAAATTGATTTTAGTTGGGGGCATAAAAAACCCAGTCTCAGCAGAAAAGATACTAATTAATAAACACGCAGATTTTATTTCATTGTGTCGTCCTTTGATATATGAACCTGATTTACCTAATCGCTGGAAAAGTGGTGATATTTCTCCAGCAAAATGCATAAGTTGTAATTCTTGCTTAGTGCAAATGAGAATAGGTCCAGTATATTGTGTAACCAAACAAAACTTAGAAAAGAAGAAACAAAATTAACACATCGTTAAAAAACATTTATATACAGTTATATCCAACTTTCTAATATCAGTAATAAAATCCACGGGATGAATATGAAACCAAAAGATATTATTATTAGAATAGTCACTGCTCTTGTTATAGCTATTTTTATGTTATATGGTGGTTTAGTGTTGTGTCATTTTCTAACTTATAGCATGGTAGATGTGGAGTTATTAGAACAACAAATGGTTATGTCTCTTTTAAGTCCAGGTCCAATCACACAAGAAAATTATGATAATATGTTAGAAGTAGTTGTAGAAATATTGGATGGATGGGGATTCTATGATCCATGGGATGTTCAATTTGGAAAATATTTAAACAAGATGTTTACTGGGGATTGGCATGATTCTTATGCACTTTTAAGGGGAGAAAAAGTGTCTATACTAATTACACCAGCAATTTTCCGAATGATTGAAGTTATGATATTACCAATTATCCTTGGGGTAACGATTGGAATTATCTTAGGAAGAATATCAAAAAGAAATAGACATAAATGGAAGGATCAGGTTATTCAAATATTTACCATGATCGGGTTATCAGTACCAGTATTTTTTCTGGGAATTTTTTTTCAGTATAATTTCTCATATCAATCTGGTGTGTTTGATGCAATTGGATATAAAAGTTCTACCTTATTAGATCCTCCTTTCAAAACGGGTTTCATGATATTGGATTCAATTTTAGATGGAAACTGGAATTTAGCTTTTGATATTACGGGACATTATATTTTACCAACTAGCGTTTTGACTATAGCAATTATTGCTCTTGTGACGAGACTCACACGTTCTAGACAGCGTTTTAGCTCAACTTTTACAAATACACTAGTAATAGGTTTCAATTTTGGATTAATTTTTGCTTATACCCTTGTGATAGATATTGTATTTACTATATCGGGAATAAGTGGGTTATTTTTGCAATCATTCTTCCAACTAGATTTTTTCGTATTGTTCCCAGTAGTATTTTTATTTATATTTATTTTCGTTATAGGTATATTTATTCTAAATATTGTTATTTTAATTATTGGAATCCCATCAGAGGAGCAAAAAATTGAAGTAAGTTCTACAAGAAATCCCTTGAACTACAAATCACCAATAATGATAATTGGACTGTTTCTAACAGGTGTTATGATTGTTATCACATTAGTTCCCGAATGGATTTCAGGATTCTCTATGGGTGCAGCTAAAGCGCCAGCACCAGGGGCATGGGATCCGCCATCTGCAAGTCATCTCTTAGGTCAAACTGTTTTAGGGGGTGATGTATTAGCTATTATTATATGGGGGACTCACGATGCTGTACTGTTTGGATTAGGGGCAGTGTTGATTGGATTGATAGGAGGAGCGATATTTGGTGTTGTTGCTAGCTTACACCGATGGATATGTAAAGGAATAATGGGATTAATGATAATTTTTTATCTTCTTCCTGGTTTTCTTATATTAGTTTTAGTAATTATGGTATTTCTACTTCCTCAACCAAATTATTGGATATTAATGCTAATTTCCGGAATTCTAATGATCCCTATTTTTACTAGAGTAATGAAAAATATAATGGTGTATAAGATTTACAAAGCAAGGAGGATTATCAGTTATATCTGCCTATACACTGTACCTACAATCTTAATTTATGAATCCCTAGGTTTTTTTGGATTCTTTCAGAATTCAGAAAGAATTAACTTAGGAAATTATTTACTTTTAGCAAAATATCACTTCACTGCACCTCATGCTATTTTTTGGCCTGGTTTTGCTATTGTTATAATGGCACTTGGATTTCTGATTTTACATTTTGAATTTCAAGATTCTATGAGAGAGGACCCTATACTTTCGCTGAAGGAAGGAAGTTTTTTTCAAAAAATCAAAACATATTTGAGTAAGTTTAAAAGGAAAGGTGAGAAAAATATCACATTATCAGATAGTGCTTAATTATATGATATTTTCTATCTTTCTCTATTTTCTAACACAATAAATTCTTTATATAATGTCTCTTAGATTTAACTAAAAAACCATACGAAAAGAATTATGAGTAAAAGTGCATATACTGACCATCTGTTTCAATTTCGCTCTGTCGAACGAAGAAGATTAATCCTATCTCTGATAATTACTATAGTTGTAATGATAGTGGAAATTATTGGTGGAATTATGACTAATAGCATTGCTTTACTTAGCGATGCAGGTCATATGTTTACCCATGCTTTCGCTATTAGCATAAGTTTATTAGCCAATTTAATTTCTAAAAAGCCACCTTGTCATCACAAAACTTTTGGGTTATATAGAGCAGAAGTTTTAGCCGCTTTTATTAATGGTTTATTTCTTGTACCCGTTGTAGGAATAATCATTTATGAAGCAATCCTTCGATTTTTAAATCCCCAAGAAATATTTGGTTTTTATATGCTTATTGTAGCCATTATTGGATTATTTGTAAACTTAACTAGCATTTTAATACTACAGGGCAGTCAAAAGACCAGTTTAAATGTTCGAAGTGTTTTTTACCATATGATAGCTGATGCTGCTTCTTCGATCGGAATTGTGATTGTCGCCTTTATTATCATGTCTACAGGGATCGTAATACTTGACCCCCTTGTAAGTTTAGGTATATCTGTTGTAATATTATATTGGTCATGGGGAATCTTAAGAGATTCAACCCGAATACTGCTTGAGATGTCTCCGAAAGGAATGAATATAGACACAATTAGCGAAGATTTAAAAAATAATTTTCTAGAAATTATTGAGGTGGATGATGCCCATCTCTGGACGATTATTCCCGACATGCTTTTATATTCAGCCCACATTAGACTAAAAGAAGAAGAAATAAAAATTAATCATCAAGATTTAATTTTAAGTGTAAACGAGTTTTTATCCGATAAATATAAAATCCTTGAATCTACCATACAGATCTTACCGAAGGACGTAATAAAGTCATGTAATTTCTAGCTTTATCTATTTAAAAATATAAAAAAAACCTTTATATAATTTCAGAACCCAACTTTATTATCAAAAATAAATTTCGAATCAAAATCTAAATGTGATCAAAATGTCAGAAAATCGATCTTTAACTTTTTTTGTTGGAGCTTTAATAACAAGTGCTGTAGGTGCTATTCTACTCCTTGCTACTGATCTTGGAGGTTTCAACGGTTCTAATTATTATCTAGGAGTCTATCTATGGGGTGGAATAGGGTCATTCTCTGGAGTATATGGTATCCCAATATTATTGACGGCGTTTTTACTTCTCTATTGTATGGCAATTTCTATATTAGTTCTTAAATTCCCCGAAAAAATTCCAGATAAAAAATATATTAAATATGGATTATACGCTGCTGCGGCTGCCTTTATTCTTACAATTATTAATGGGGCAATTTTTGCTATTGTAGCAACAGATGAGGAATGGTGGTGGTGGTTTGATGCAGGATTTTACGGGGGAGTCATTGGTGGATTGTTAACAGCAGTATTTTATTATATGGGTGAAAAGGAAGTAGTACTACCTTAAAATCTTTTTTTTTATTTTATTAAACTGTACAAAAGACTTTTAAGGAAAATAAGCTTCAATTTTTTTATCAAATTAAAACAAATTTGAAAGAAAAGCTAATTGTTAGAACTCTTTAAAAGTTTTTATACATGATTTCACTTCTTAAATTAATATTAGTTTTGGTTTGAAAATTTATGAAAGATTTGAAAGGAAAAAATTGTTTTATAACAGGTGCTGCGAGTTCTAAAGGGATAGGTCGCTCTTTAGCAATTGAGCTTGCGAGAGAAGGAATGAATATGTATATAACAGATATAGACATGGAAGGTTTAGAAAATGTGAAAAAAGAGATCGAGGAACTCGGAGTAAAGGTGTTCACTGCTAAATGTGATGTCTCCAAGTTTGAAGATTGGAAAAAATGTGAAGAAGATTTTAGATCCAGTCTAGGAGATATTGATTTACTTATAAATAATGCGGGGATTGCTATTGGTGGAAGTATCCTAGAACTTGAGTTAGAAGATTGGGAAAAAGTACTTGGTATAAACTTGTGGAGTATTATCTATTCGTTAAAAACCTTCGTTCCTAAAATGATGGCAAAAGGATCGGGTCACCTAGTAAATGTGGCATCGGGAGCGGGAATATTGGGATCTTCAGAGCCTCTCCCTTATGTTACATCAAAATTCGCGATTGTAGGAATGTCTGAGGCTTTATTTGGCAACCTTCATGGTTTTGGCATAAATGTATCAATAATTCTCCCTTGGGTTATAGCTACTAATATATGGACATCGTCTGAAGTGAGAGTACCTCAGAAACTTATGGAAGATTTTGGGGCTCAAAAGATAGAAGAAATTACCCAGAAAGCTAGAGAAGGTTTCATTGAAAATGCGGTTTCACCTGATGAAGTAGCAAAAATATATGTAAAAGAAATTAAAGAAAATAAATTATATATCTGTGATAACAAAGATTACTTCAATATTCTTGAATTAAAAGGTAAACCAGATCAATATGAAAGGGCACTTAAATTCATGCATGCGCAAAGTGCAAAAAATACGAGGGATATGTATCATAAAGCTGGAATAAAGATTGAAGATTATAGGAAATTCTTTTGAGGTGGAAAAAATATGAAAGAATTTAAGGATAAAGTGGCGGTAATTACCGGTGCTGCAAGTGGTATCGGTATGGAATTAGCTAGATTATGTGCTAAAGAGGGAATGAAAGTTGTCATAGCAGATATTGACAAAAAAAGATTACCTCGTGTAGAAAGAAGAATGAGACGCGAAGGAGCTACAGTATTAGGTGTTACAACAGATGCATCCCAACGAGAAGAACTTGAAAAGTTGGCTCAAATAACGCTTGATACGTACGGTGAAGTTCATTTATTAGTAAATAATGCCGCAGTGGGTAATACTAAATACACATGGAATTATACATTAAAAGATTGGGAATGGCAACTTGGAGTAGACCTCCTCAGTGTAATACATGGGATAAGGATTTTCATACCAATTATGTTAAAACAAGATAATGAATGTCATATTGTTAATGTTTCATCAATGGAAGGTTTAATGAAAGGAAGTGGCCCGGGAGGTGCAATTTATGGTTTATCAAAACATGCAATTGTTTCTCTCACTGAAACTTTAAGCATTGAATTAGAAGCGATAGAAGCGAAACTGAAAGTGTCAGTTGTCTGTCCAGGGTATGTTTCAACAAGAATACATTTCGGTGATGTCCATCGACCTGAAAAATTTCATAATGCCCCAGAAGAGCAAACTGGAGATACTAGAAATCAGGATATCTACTCAAAATTAGATTTTAATATTGAAGAGGCTTTAACACAATCTCCTACGATTACTCCCGAAAGAGCTGCGGAAATAATACTAGACGAAATTAAACAGGACAAATTATATATTCTTACCCATAAAGATGATTTCATGAAAGGTCGAGTTAAACAAAGATTTGATGGAATTCTTGAGGCATTTGATTAAATATTATAGTAAAACAAAATTTTCAATTATAAGTAAACCTAAAATAAAGCCAGAGCACCTAAAATTATTCAAATAAAAGGAATCAAGGTTTTATTAAAACCTTAATTGACTCATCTGTGTTACATTGAGTTTCAAAAGCTTCTTTAGCTTTATCCAAAGGAAATTCATGAGTAATAATTTTAGATTGATCCACTTTCTTATTCTGAAGTAATTCTAAAGATTTTTGAACTGACTCAGGAGTAAAACCAAACGATCCCAATAAAGTTATTTGTTTAGTAACCACTTCCATAAAACTAAGGGGAACAATATCTTCAAATAATCCATGTATCACGATCCTCCCTGTGTTTGGACTTGCCATAATAACTGCTTGCTGAAGGACTATAGAACCTTTTTGGTCTTTCACGTATCCTACACAGTCAAATATAACATCCACTTTAGGCATACTTATGGTTGGTATTATTGGAAAAGGTACAGATTCAACTAATCTTTTTATTTTTACTAGTGGGTTATTTTTTCTGGCATTAATAACCTCATCAGCCCCTATCTGCTTTGCTGTATTTAAACGAAAATCTGATAAATCAATTGCTATAAGTTTATTTATAGGTAAATCAAGAGCTTTCAAGCATTGAATTATACCTAATCCTATTGTTCCTGTTCCAAATACAACAACATTCTCTTCTCTAGAAGGATTACCTTTCATCAGTGCATAATAGGAATTGCTTAAGGGTTCAAGAAGTGATGCTTCTTCATATGAAACCTCTGGGGGTATTTTAATTACATTTCGAACAGGAGCATATTCTGCCATACCCCCACTATTAAATGCTACAACTCTATCTCCTTCCTTGACGTCTTTGACTTTACTCCCTATTTCTTCTACATAGCCACTAAGTTCATGACCAGGTATTCCACCTTTTGCTAATGGTCTTAAAAGAGCTACAGAAAACATATTCAGTTTATACATATGTAAATCTGACCCGCAGATGCCACAAGCCTTGACTTTGATAAGAATTTCATCGTCTTGAATTCTTGGCATCTCAACTTCTTCTATTCTAATATCTTTCACGCCATAAAAAACTGCTGCTTTCATATTTCTTACTATATTCTAAAAATTTCTCTCAATTAACTATCTAATATAAGATTCTTTTTTTCAAACCTATTTATACTTATATGTTTGATGATTCAAAATTAGATTCAGAAAAAAGCTTTTTATTCAATAATGCTGAATTGTAACTATGAAAAGTTTTAAAGATAAAGTAGCAGTTATCACTGGCGCTGCTAATGGCATTGGGCAAGGGATTGCTTATCGATGCGGTAAAGAAGGTATGAAAGTAGTTATTTCTGATATAAATGAGAAAAGTTTAGGAAGAACGGAAAGAAAATTAAAGCGAGAAGGTACTCAAGTATTATCCCTTAAAACTGATGTTTCGAAATTCAGTGATGTTGAAAAATTGGCTGAAAAAACTCTAGAAACATTTGGTAAAGTACATTTGCTATTTAATAATGCGGGTATTGCTATACCAAGACTTTCTTGGGAGTATGAGTTAAAAGATTGGGAGAAAGTAATAGGGATAAATTTATGGGGAGTAATTTATGGGATTAAAATATTCGTCCCTATTATGTTAAAGCAAGATATTAAATGTCATATCGTTAATACCTCATCAATGGAGGGTATAATTTCTCAAGGGATAGGAGGTGCTACATATGGAGTATGTAAGCATGCACTCGTGCATCTTTCTGAACGATTAACCCTTGAATTGGAAGAGCTTGGCTCCAAAATAGATGTATCTGTTCTCTGTCCAGGTTTTGTAGGTACAAACATTTTTGCTTCTGCGATAAAAAGCTTGTCAGAATACAGAGATGATGTTAGTGGAATAGCTGATCTTGTGAGTAAGGAGCGAGTAGAATTTTTTCAACAATTCATTGAAGAATCTCCGATGATGACATCAGAAAAAGTCGCTGATATTGTGTTTCAAGCAATAAGAAATAAGGATCTCTATATTTTCACACATAAAGAACCAATTCTTAAAAATATGGTAAAAGAGCGATTTGATGCTATTTTAAAAGCATTTGAATAATAAATTATGTATTTTTTTGAAAGGTAGATTTATATATTCGAATTATCTAAGCTATTATTGTCCATTAGTCATTTTTAAGAAGGAAAAATGAAATGAGCCCGATTAGTTTATATTTAATTCCGATTCTTTATATTATATATATCGCAACAACCACACTAATCTTACAGAATTTAGCAAAAAGTAATGAGTGGGACGCTTCTTTTAAAAAAGCATTTATGGTTATCTTTATATGGATAACAATCACTTACATTATAAGTATTATAATTCAAATTATTACTGAAAATTTATCTTTTGCAGAAACACAAGTTATAGTTTCATTTTCCTTTTATATCATAACTTTAAGTTTATCTTTAGGGTCGTTTTTAATATTGGGACCTTTTATTGTAAAAAAATTTTACAACAAGGAATTTAGAGAGTCATTCTCGACGATATTAAGAGTTTTATTATATGAGGCTATAGTACAATCGGTTTTCCTTCCTCTATATTTAATTTAATCTATCTAAATTATCATGTAGTGGATGTACGGTGATTTTCGATTTAAGTTTTAATGAAATATAATCTATTATCTTTCTCAAATCGTTTTATTTTACCCTGTTCCTCTAAATAAATTAGATGACTTAACACTTCACTAAGGGCCAACATTGTATTCATTCCATCTAAATCGTCTCCAAAGTGAATTTGTGAAATTTTATAGGGTGTCAAAGCAGTATTTTCTATCACTTTTGTAACTTCTGCCAACCTAGTATCATGATGTTTTTTCATTTCTAAAATTCTTTTATGAGGATCATATATTATCTCTTGATGTGCGGGAAAGATTATTTTTGGGTTCAAAGCATCTATTTTGTCAAGTGACTTCAAATAATAATCCAGAATATTAGTAAAATTAAATCTCTTTTGAATTGAAGGGCTAATCATAGACGTGCCTATGTTTGGGGTTATTCTAGAAAGGATATGATCTCCGGCAAATAAGTACCGATTCCTCTCCTCAAACACGCAAATATGCCCTAAACTATGCCCTGGTGTCCAAATGAATTTCAATTTAGTTGAGTTAAATTTAATCTCATCATTATCTTTTAGGAGTCTGTCTGGATTGACGTATGGTATCATATTATGCATTCTTGTTGAGAAACCAAATATGAATCTTGCTCTTTCTTCTGTTAAACCGTATTTCATTGCACGTGATAATAATTCATCAGAAGATTGCTGAATCTCATCCTCATTTTTCGGGTCAGTCATCCATTTAATTAAGCTCTGAGTAATTTCACTCATTAAAATCTGTATGTTGGGATTTTGAAGCTTTATTTCTTCCATTAATCCGACGTGATCAGGATGTTCATGTGTGATAATAAGGTAATTAATATCTTCAATAGATAGATTTAGCTTTTGCAATTCAGAAAAGAATACTTTCTTCCATTCTGGGAAATTAAATCCCGCATCGATAAGGATATATGTATCATCAATTTTGAAAAGATACATACATACAAATTTTAACCCAACTGGAGAGGGGAAATCAATCTGAAATCGGTATACTCCATTAATTTGACTTACTTCAGAGTTTGCTTTATATGAAAACAGGATGATCTAACCATTCATTTAATCTTTGAATGAAAATTTATCAAACAATTTTTAGTTTTGCATTTAGGATTTTTTCCAATATTTTTGAAAATTATTTATAGAGAATTAAACAAATAGATGTTATAACTCAAAATAGAAAACAAAAGAGAGGTAAAAAATATGAGTAATAATGAAGAAAAAGATTGGGAATTTAATCATCTCGAAATTGAGAAAGATGTGGAAAACCACATAACAACGATAACCATGGATCACCCGCCACTTTCAGATCTTGATACTCGTACGAACACTATGGGACCCGCACTGGTTGAAGAACTCGCTAAAGTACAAGATCTTTTGTATTATGATCCAGATACTCGTATTATAATATTAAAAGGATCTAAGCATTATTTTTCTGGAGGTGGTGATTTTGGAGGAGGAGAACTTCCCCCTCCTGGCACTCCTATTGACATAAGAGCTTGGGGTATAAAAAAAGGGGTTGTTAGGGGGCAACGAGTTTTTAAGCGATTTCGGGAGATACACATTCCAGTTATAGCTGCAATTGAAGGAATGGCGACAGGAGGGGGATTAGAGTTAGCAATGAGTTGTGATATCCGATATGCCAGAGAAGATGCTATGATGGGATTATTTGAAACTACTTATGGGATGATACCAGGTTGGGGAGGGACACAACTTATGGTACGTCATATAGGTGTAGGTAGGGCTATGGAGCTTATATTAAAAGGTGAAGTAATTTCTGCGCAGAAAGCTTGTGAAATAGGGTTGATAAATGGAGTTTTTAAAATAGATGAATTCGATGAAAAAGTGTATGCAGAGGCAAAAGAAATTGTTCAAAAATGTACTCCTGTAGGAATTGGGATTGCAAAGCAAATGATAAACTTTGGGAGTGATGTTCCATTTGATATCGGTTTAGAATTAGAAGCATACGGTTACGGGACTGTAGTTAATTCAAAAGATTTTCTTATCGGTCTAACCACTGGTGGTGATGGGAAAAAACCAAATTATCTAAATGAATAATGAAAAATTAATTATTTATAAGGGTAAATTGAAAATTTTATAAGCTCTACATTTTTATCCATATGAAATATATTAGAAAATTTTTTGAATTAACATAATATATACTATATAGAATTAAAATAAAGGAAACTATAATGAGAAGTATTCAAGAAAGTCTAATAACTCGTTTAAAAATACCAACACGAAAAGGTAACAAAGTACTTATAAGGCGTTGTACCAACTGTGGGAATACTAGGAATCCACCAAGAACTTATTGCAATATATGTCAAGGTACTGATTTTAAAGATCTTGTTTTCGGTCCTAAAGGTGAAATTACAACTTACTCCTCATCTTATAAAAGGAAAGCTACTGATACACAACGTTTTTTTGGTAATGTCCGGCTTTTTTCTGAAGATGGCAAAGATTCTATTGGGGTAGGGGGAATATTTGATGTTCAGAGCATCGATGAACTTGAAATCGGGCAAAAAGTAGAATTATTGCCTGACGAAAGGTATAATATATTTAAATTAGTGGAGGATTAAAAAATGAGAAATGTAGCAGTAGTAGGTGCGGGGGTGTCTCCTTTTGGAAGACTCGATGCACTTTTGTATCAAGAAATTGGAAGACCTGCGGTAAATGATGCCATTGAAAATGCGGGAATTGATCGTAAATTGATCGAAAGCTGTTATTATGGCAGTTGTGGCGGAGTTGGGGTTGGTCATGAAATCATGAATGAATGTGGAATGATTGGAATTCCAATTACTAGAGTAGTGAACGCATGTAGCTCCGGTTCGAATGCTTTCCGTTTAGCTTATATGGATATAGCTTCAGGATTGAGCGATTGTGTAATGGCTATGGGTATTGAGAAAATGAAAGATGTTACAATGGCTGTGGTCGGGGGAGGAACAAGGTATCAGATTGAAGCAAAAGCTTATGCTCACAGTTCACCTATGGCAGGTGGAGGCGGTGGTGGGGGCGGAGGTATGGCTGCTGGTTTTGCATTGATGGGACGAGCCCATATGAAGATTTATGGGACAAAAGTAGAGGATTTTGCAAATATTACGGTAAAGAGTAGAAGGAACGGTTCAAAAAATCCCAAAGCAGAATTTCAAAACCTCATGACCTTAGAGGAGGTTTTAGATGATGTAATGATAAATGATCCACTGACCAGATCACAATGTTGCCCTCGAACGGATGGCGCTGCTGCCGTGGTACTTATGAGTGAAGATTTTGTGAAAAAGCATCATGTTGAATCACCTATTTGGGTTAAAGGGAGCGCTATGGGAAGTAATTTTGGAAGTGCAAATGAAAGAGCATGGTTCAAGGAAACAGGGAGTTATTACCCTCCAGGATTTCTTACCGATTATTTAGTCGCACAAAAAGTCTATGAAATGGCTAAAGTTGGACCAAAAGATTTTTATGACAGAGGTTTTGTTGAATGTCATGACTGTTTTTCAGTTTCAGAGTACGTACATTATGAAGATTTTGGTTTCTGTAAAAAAGGTGAAGCTTCTCCCATGATAAATGACGGTGCTTTTGAAATTGATGGTGATCTTCCTGTAAATCCTAGTGGTGGTTTACTATCGGTCGGTCACCCACTCGGAGCAACTGGAACACGACAAGTAGCGGAAATATATTGGCAAATGACCAAACATAAGGAGGTCGCAAAACGCCAAGTTCCCGATAAACATCTTGATCTCGGTCTCCAACACACTCTTGGTTCACCTGGTCCAGGTTTTACTAATGTAATGCACATCTTTTCAAGAGATCTCTAAATTTATATATTTTTTTTATTCTTTTTTTTCTTTTTATATGCATTTTTGAGATACTCAAAATCTATAAATAAATCCATGTTTAAATTTAGATAAACAATCAAAATTTTATTATTATAATTTAGAGGGAGTGGGTTAAATGTCATATGAAGGATTTAAACTTTTGAAAATTCGCGTCGATCGGGGGGTATTATTCGCTACAATAAATAACCCACCAATGAATTTATTAAATATTGAACTATATGGAGAATTTGGTAAGTTAGCGATGGAAGTAGCTAAAGACGATAAAGTTAAAGTTATCGTTTTTGATAGTGCCGATCCTGATTATTTTATTGCCCATTATGACGTAAGTCTTCTGCTTCAATATCCAGACAAGGCACCACCAAAACCAATTGTTTTACATGGAGGTCATCAATTGCAAGAGCTATATCGCACTATGCCAAAAATATCGATTGCTAAAATTGAAGGTCGAGTACGAGGAGGAGGAAGTGAATTCTGCCTTTCACTTGATATGCGATTTGGAGCATTAGGAAAAGCTATTTTAGGTCAAGTAGAAGCACCACTCGGTATTATTCCGGGAGGTGGCGGTACTCAAAGACTTCCACGCCTAATAGGTAGATCTCGTGCAATGGAAATTATAGTAGGTGGTATGGACTTTCCTGCAGACATTGCTGAAAAATATGGGTATATTAATCGTGCTCTTCCACCCGAAGAACTAACTCCGTTTGTAGAGGATCTTGCATATAGGATTGCATCATATCCTGCAGAGACAATCGCCATAGCAAAGAAGGCTGTATTGCTAGCTCTAGAAAAACCAGTTGTGGAAGGATTAATAGAAGAAACTCATTTATTCAATCTTACGTGTGTTTCAGCTGCTGCAAAAGAAAGGATGAGCTTGTTTCTTCAAATGGGTGGTCAGACAAGAGAAGGTGAGCTGGATATCTTTAAAGTAGTAGATGAATACAGTAAAAAAATTGAAGAAAAATAATATAAATAACACAAGCAAAAGGCAAAGATATTCATTGGTAGCCAGTTTGATAAAATATCAAAACTAAAAAATATGGATTTATTTGTAATACTACCCTAAATATACAAAATAACAAATTTTCAAATAGAGGAAAAGCTATGGAATATAAAAATTATCAAGTATACAAAATTGAAGTTAAGCAGGGGGTTGCCTTTGTGACAATTGACAATCCTCCAATGAATCTGATTAATAGACCTTTTTGGGAGGATATGGAACGCTTTTTCACTGAAGTTCAGACAGATGATGATGTAAGAGTCATTGTATTTCAAAGCTCGGATCCAAAATTCTTCATATCTCATTTCGATGTTTCCTTATTAACGGATTATCCTGATGATCCTGCTCCAGCACCAACAGAATTAGGAGGATGGAAAAAATATTTTATGGAATTTCGGACATTGCCAAAGGTTACAATAGCAAAGATCGAAGGAATTTGCGGAGGTGGTGGAAGTGAATTTGTCTTATCTATGGATATGAGATTTGGTGCAATAAATAAGGCGGTGTTCATGCAAGGTGAGGCAGGTGTAGGAATTATTGCAGGTGGGGGTGGCACTCACTGGTTAACACGTTTCATGGGTAGTGCACGAGCAATGGAAGTAATGCTTGGGCGATTTCCTTTTTCAGCAAAGTTGGCAGAGCGTTACGGGTGGATTAACAGAGCAATCCCCGCGGATAAAATAGATCAGTTTGTAGAACAGTTGGCTTATAGTATTGCTTCTGTTCCAGCTGAAACTATTGCATTAGTTAAAAAAGCGATTATTATTGCAGAAGAATTACCAAGAAAGGAAGCTTTACTAGAAGAACAGCATCTTTTTGGAATTTCAGCTTCACTACCAGAATCTAAAAGAAGGATGAAAGAATTTGTTGGGTCAGGAGATCAATCCCGAGACGCCGAATCAGGGATAGCTGATTTTGCAAAGCAAATGGATGAGTTCCTAAAAGAATAAGATTAAAAAAGTTTATTCTCTCATTACTACTTTTTTTATTTTAAACTCAATTACTTAATATTCAAAACTTATAGATAACTACCTAAAATGAGTTCATAACATAATAAATTCCTTTATGAATAGTTGAAGAATTTATACTCAATATAATTTGAAAGGATGAAAAAATATGAGTTACGAAAATCTTAAAATGTTAAAAGTGAAGGTAGATCGGGGGGTTGCTTTTGTAACAATTGACAATCCACCAATGAATCTTTTGAATGTGGCAATGGGAATGGAATTTGCTATTCTTGCACAGACTGTTCTGAAAGATGATAACGTACGTGTTATGGTTTTTGATAGTGCTGATCCAGATTTCTTTATAGCACACTTTGATGTGGAAGGTCTTGTTATAATGCCAGATGAAGCTCCACCAAAAAAAGAAAGCCTTGAAGGTACCGGACATATGATTAATGAACTGTATCGTACGATGCCAAAGGTATCGATCGCAAAAGTGGAAGGCATAGTGCGTGGTGGAGGGTTTGAGATGATTCAAGGTTTTGATATGATATTCGGGGAACTCGGAAAAGCAGTATTTGCTCAACCAGAAATCGGAGTTGGGATAATACCCGGAGGAGGGGGAACAATTAGAGTACCTCGAACGGTTGGACGAAGACGTGCAATGGAGGTTGTTCTTGGGGGTCATGATTTTCCGGCTGAGATAGCTGAGCTTTATGGGTTGATAAATCGTGCCCTTCCACCAGATAAATTAACATTCTATGTTGAAAACTTGGCATATAGAATTGCATCGCATCCTCCAGAATCAATTGCTCTTGCAAAAAAATCCGTGTTAGCAGGAGTAGAACTACCAATTGTCGATGCACTCTTGGAAGAACAATACTTATTTGGGCAATCTGTTGCATTACCCTCCTCGAAAGCGCGAATGAATATGTTTTTAGGTGCTGAAGGACAATCTCGTGAAACAGAATCAAATACAAATACATTGCTTGATGAAGGAGAACAAAATCTATTGGGAATGCTTGAAAAAAAAGAGGAGTGAGTGATTAAACCTTTATAAAAAGAAATTGTAAAAAATTCTTTATATAACCTTATTTTTTTTAAAATTTTGAATATCTTCTTCAGAATAATTAAAAGATTTCAAAATTTCTTCTGTATTTTGACCATGTTTAGGAGCAAAACTTCTAATTGTAGATGGGGTTCTGGATAATTTAATTGGTGATGCAAGGTTTTGTATTTCTCCCAAAACTGGATGATCCATTTTCACAATCATCTCTCTAGCAATGATCTGCGGGTCCTCACATGCTTCCCAGAAATTTTTAACAGCTGAAACGCAGGTATCGTAATTCTCGAAAATTTCAAGCCACTCTGCTTGAGTCTTCTTTAGAAATTCAGCTTTAACTTCCCTAATTACATTTTCATTTTCTTCTCCCTGCACATATTGCTTACCTTTCAAATCACTTCTTCCCAATCCTTCACAGAGAGCTTGCCAAAATTTTGGCTCAATTGCTCCCACTGCTATATATTTGTGATCTTTTGTTTTATAAACACCATAATACGGTGAACCACCACCTCCTCCTGAACCCCATCCTTTCCGTTCACTATGATCTCTCACGAATTTATTTGCAGCGACAATAGGTTGGAAAAAAAAGGTAGAATCTGTCATAGATATATCCACGAATTGACCCTTCCTTTCAGGATTTTGCTCTCTTTCATAAAGAGCACCAAGTATTCCTATAGCCGCAACTAAGGCCCCACCAATATCTGCGGGTGAAAGCCCTGGAACTAAAGGTGGTCTCTCTTGATCTTCTTTCCCAAAAATCTTTCTTTCTCGGGTGGCATCTAAAATCCCGCTAATTCCTATATAATTGATATCATGCCCTGCTTTCTGCTCATATGGTCCGTATTGTCCATACCCCGTCATAGAACAACAGATAATCGATGGATTAATTGATGATAACGTTTTATAATCAATTTTTAACTTTTCCATGACCTTTGGTCGAAACGTATCCATAACAACATCTGCTTTTTTAACTAACTCATAAAATATATTCAGAGCTTTCTCATTTTTTAAGTTTAGAGTTATTGATTTTTTATTTCGCATGAGAACCGCATTAAACGCACTATAATAATAGTCACCTTTCTGAAAAAAAGGGGGCAAATTACTCATAGGATCGCTTGGGTTTTCCACACGAACGACGTTCGCTCCGAGATCTGATAAGATCATTGTACAGTAAGGTCCTGGCAGCATGCGTGATAAATCTAAAATAGTAACATTCTCTAATGGTAATGTCATAAATATTCAAAATTAATAGCTAATTTTTTAATTTACTAATTTACACTTGAATTTGGTTAAACGTACATGTAAAACTGAAACTATATATTTAAAAATAGTGAATTATTATTGTCTTAAATTTTCTCCAAAAAAAAGCTCTGTTAAAAAGATGGCAAATTCGAGCAATGTATCCTCTCTTAGGGAACTCAAAAGAGGAAGGATGATCGGTTTTTCTTTGGGTACCTTTGGAGTTATGCTATTATTATTGGCAACTGAATCATATTCCTATAACTTTTATGTCTACACTATACGGATAGATTCCGTCTTAGTTTCCTTAGGTACAACAATAAATATGTTAGTTTCAGCATTTGCAGGAATAATCTTCGGAGTAGTATTGGATAATACGACACCACGTAAAATTGGGAAAAGAAGACCATATATTCTCATAGGATTACCGATATGGCTCATTTCTGCCATATTAGTTTTTTTACCTCCCTGGTTACCCCCCCAAACGGAAGCAATGGTAAGTACTGTCATGTATTGGCCAACTGCAATTTGGTACTGGGTAATGAACTTGTTAAAAGGTGCATTTGGCGGTTTAATGATGATTGCTTTCAGTTCAGTACTTCCCGAAATTTCTCAAACATTAGAAAATAGGAAAAAAGCAGCAGTCTTAGCTTCAATTTTGAGGGTTATTGGTTCAATTTTCAGCATCGCTGTGCCTAATATTCTTCAAAGTCTTCTTGAAGATCCGACAAACACGGGGTATTGGACAAATAGTGGTAAGTTTATCAGGAATGCAATGCCCCCAATTTCAATTACGTTCGGGATTATCTCAGTTATTTTTATCCTTATCTCGTTTTTCTCCATTGATGAAAGCTTTCACCTGAAATCGCCACCCCCTGAAAGGCGATCGCTAAAGAGTACGTTCAAGTACTTGTTCCTTCCAACAAAAGACAAAGAATATGTGAAAATAATGATTGCAGGAGTAACCAGTCAAGTAAGTCAATTTGCGCTTCTCTTTACGATTATCCCGTTTATCGCTTTCGTATTGGGGAGGGGATTAGCTCCAAGTGGAGTAGCAGATCTCTACATCATCTACATCATAATCAGTATATCAACTAAATTTGTATGGCTGTTGATTTGGTGGTTAGTTGGGAGGTTCTTGCTTAAAGCAAAATTATTAAAAACATATAAACTAAATGTCGTAGTAATAATTATTACCGCTATACTTGAACTCTTTTTCCTTGCTGATATGCCTTTCATCCTACGAATAATTCTCTTTATTGTATCTTTTGGCACCGTATTGGGAAGCATGTATGCCACCAGTATGTTTAGTTCACCTATTATGAATGAAATGGTAGATAGAGCTGCCGAAATGCATATAGCGAAGAGTGGGAATGAATCTATGATTAAAGACCAGGCTGTAACTCGTCTTTCAGGAGCATATATGGGCCTTTTCATGTTTTCAACTAGTATTGTCGCAGCTCTTTCTTCTTCTGTTTATGGCATTATATTTAGAGGTGAGAATTCACGCGATCCGATTGTTCTTACACTCGGAATGGCCTCGATGGGAATCTTATATCTGATATCTTTCGTTTTTCTTTGCTGGTTTAAAGTAAAATTAAAAGAATAGAACTCATAAATTCTTCTTTCACTTGATTTGGATTTAAAATAAACATTTATTTTAAGCAAAAAATTATCTTCCTAATATTTTTAAGAAATATGCAAAAACAAGTTGCTTAAGCTGATGGAAAATCCTGAAACAAAACCTCCCGCACTAAGAGAACTTCACGGAGCCAGATTATACGGTTATTCCATGGGATATTTTGGTATTATGTTAATGATGATGTTAACAGGTTCATATTCATATAATTTTTATGTTTACACTGTTCGACTAGATTCAATTTTTGTCTCAATCGGGTCTACAATATATATGGTAACAATGGCATTCTCGAGTATAATTTTTGGGGTAATATTAGACAATACAAAACCGAAAAAGTTAGGTAAAAGAAGGCCATATATTCTTATTGGGTTACCATTTTGGCTTATTGCTATGATTTTAGTCTACTTACCCCCCTGGATCCCACCTGAGAGTCTAGCAATGTCAAGTACAGTGCTATATTGGCCTACAGCAATTTGGTACTGGGGGGTGAATATAATAAGAGCTATTTTCGGAAGCTTATTAATGATTGCTTTCAGTTCAGTTCTTCCTGAGATTTCCCAAACGTTGACAAATAGAAAAAAAGTTGCAACCCTCTCTGTAAACTTACAAATCTTCAGCTCAATTGTCAGCACAGCATTCCCAAACATTATACAGAGCCTTATTGAAGATTCAACAAACACAGGATATTGGACTAACAGTGGTAAATTTATTATGAATATCATGCCTACTGTATCAATGATTTTTGGTATCCCTGTACTGATCTGTATTCTAATTGCTTTTTTCTCAATTGACGAGAGTTTTCACTTAACAGGTGCAGATTTTGAAAAAAGAAAGATAAAAGATACTTTTAAAAATTTGTTTATTCCAGCCAAAGATAAAGAATATATGAAATTTATGTCCGCAGGAGTAATTACTCAAATGAGTTCGTATGTTATTTCTTTTACGATTATACCTTTTATAGCTTTTGTGTTAGGACGGAATTTAAGCCCAACGCAAATCAGTAGTTTTTATATCATATATATAATTATTAGCATTTCGATGAAATTTGTTTGGTTTTTTATTTGGAAAATGATTACGAGGAAACAAGGAAATCTCCTCAAAACCTATAAACTGAACGTGATATTTATAGCTCTCGGCGCATTTTTTGAGTTAATTTTTCTTATTAATCTGATTGTGCCTTTAAGGTTAATCTTTTTCGTCTTGTCATTTGGTACAGTAATCGGGAGTATGTATGCAACCATGCTAGTCAGTTCACCCTTATTAAACGAAATGATTGATCGAGCTGCCGAGATGCATATAATTAATAATACACATGTCTCAATGAATAAAGATGAGGCAGTTACACGTCTTTCAGGAGCTTATAACGGTTTAATGATGTTTTCTGCTAGTATGCTTGGAGCTTTAACATCAGCAATTTTCGGTATTATTTTTCGGGGTGAAAATTCTCGAAATCCAGTGATACTTACGATTGGTTTGATGTCCATGGGATTATTTCAGATTGTAGCTCTAGTTTTCCTTTACTTTTTCAAAGTTAAATTCAAAGAATCCTAGTTTTTTGCGCCTTCCTTATGTTCCTCTTCTTTTGTTCTATAGTCTTTCCATTTCCCATCCCGGTTGTCAAACGCTTTCTTTAATCCCTCACCAGAATACATTTGTCTGATAAATTCCTCAGTAGTTTTTGTATAGTGAGCGAGAGAGACATAAGGTGCTCCAGCCCGAAGGGAATTTCGAATACCCATTATCTCCATGGCTTGATGGACGCTTCTCTTGTTGAGTAATTGTAAATCAGGAGGGATATTTGCTACACTTCGAGCCATCTCTAAGACTTTTTCCTCTAATTGATCCGCTGGAAATGATCGATTTGCCCAACCCACTCTCACAGCTTCTTTTCCACTTATGGAAGCACCAGTCAACATAAATTCCATAGCAGCCCTCATACCCATTAACCAGGTAGGATATTGTAGATCGGGTGGAGAAATTGCTCGTGTCGCAGGATATCCAATCTCTGCATCATCGGCTACATATACTAAATCACAAGCAGTAGCTAATTCACTTCCTCCCGCTAAACAGTAGCCATGAACTTGAGCTATGATCGGTTTTGCCATATCCCACATTCTGAACCACCCATCTATAAGGTGACGAGGCCATGAATAACTTCTTAACCCAATTTCTGGTGAAGTAAACCATGGGCGATCTTTTCTAAGATCTGAACCAAGATCATAACCCGCTGAGAAACATTTTCCTGCGCCCCTTATGATTGTAACTCGAACTTCTTGATTTAAGTCTGCTTTTTCAAGAGCATCAAAAACTTCTCCTCTTAATTGATTATTTAAAGCATTTCGCTTTTCTGGCCGGTTTAAAGTAATGCGGTTTATGAATTTTTCGGGTCGATCAACTATAATAAATTTATAAGTTTCCATAATTTTATATCCTAAATATTTTTGTCTAGAAGAAAGCTAACATGAATAAAACTATTATGAGAAACTTAAAAAATAAATAATATAAAATTGAGATTATTTTTTTACTTCATATCCTGCTTTTTCTCTATCGTAAGTCGTTTCCGTAACTCCATTATCTTTAAGGACTTGCTTTAGAGTTCGATGTACTTCACTTTTAGGGAGTGCATCAATGAAATCTATGAATCGGGGTACCATAAAGTAGGCCATCTTACCCTGACAATAATCAAGCAATTCTTCTGGTGTCATAGATTCACCTGGCTTTAACACAACTGAAACCATTACCTCGTCTTCAACTACACCTGCAATTTGGACAGCAAAAGCAGCGGATTCTAACACTTTTTCATGTTGATTTATGACGCGTTCAATAGACCAGGGTGAAATATTCTCGCTTCTGCGCCTAATGGAATCTTTTTTCCTATCTACAAAGTAAAACCAGCCATCAGAATCCATTGTGGCCAGATCCCCTGTATGAAGCCATAAATTTCCATCATTTGCTTCTCGAATTTTCTCATTAGTGGATTCTTGATCCTTATAATAGGTAACTTTTCTCATTTCTACTTCACCTCTATTTACTAAAAATACTAATTCTCCTACTTCATTAGGTTGTAATAAATTTCCTTCGTCATCCATAATCCCCGCTTTAGTAGCTCCTAAAGGTTTTCCCATTGAACCGACAGGAACATTTTTTTGGAAAAAAGGACCAAGAATATAACCACCTCCGTCAACTGCACCATAAAATTCTTTAATCTCTACATTGAAACGTTTCTCAAATGGTATCACCAATTCCTTAGGACATGCCGCAGAAACAATTAATTTTACCTTATTTTCACCATCATTGGGACGTTCTGGTTGTTTTAGCATAAACTGTGGCATGGCACCCAATAGATTAAAGGATGTAACATTATATTTTCTGCATATATCCCAATGTCGGCTCGCGCTAAACCTCTTAGAAAGAACCACAGGAGTTTCTGTGAAATATCCTGGCATAGTTGTTATTTGCAGAGCATTTCCATGGAACAACGGTAAACATGTGAACATAACGTCGTCTCCTCCCCCCAAGAATAATCTTATTAAACCAGAAGCGGTTTGTAAAGCATTTCCCGCATAAGTTTTTTTATACACGAAAGTAGTAGCCTTTGGTGGTCCTGTTGTACCGGAAGTATACATAAGGTAACTTTTTTCTTCAAAATCAATTTCAGCTTCGATATCATCATCAGTTGATTCCATTACTTCTTGAAACGATATCATACCATCGGGAAGTTTGAAATCTGCAGGGGCTTCGTTAGTTTCTACAATTACATATTTAATTTTGGGCAATTCATCTTTAATGTCCAAATAGGCATCAATCATACTCCAGTGTATGACTAAAAGCTCTGAATCACTATGATCAATGATATATTGTAACGTTACTCCCTTCAAAGCAGTATTAATTAACACACCATATCCTCCAAGTTTCCACGTCGCAAACAAGGTGAACAAAAATTCAGGAGAGTTAATTTCCATTAATGAAAGCCCAACTCCCGCTTTTAATCCAAATTTTGATAATCCATTTGCTAACCGATTTGAACATAAGTGCATATCACGATAAGTATACTTTTCATCAATACCTTTATCAAAGTCTCTTACATAAGTTAAGAAAACCTTGTCGCCTACAATTTCAGCTTTATTTTTCACTACATCATTAAATGTGGTAGTTTCGGTTATTTTAAAATCAGACAATTTTTTACCCTTTTAATTATTTAAAATCTTCTTTTTGAGATCTAATACACTAACTTAAAGAAAGAAAAAATAAAAACGTAATTAATAAAAATTTAGCTTTGTATTTTTTATCTAATAATTAATCGTTTTTGGGATGATTGAGCACTTCACTTATATGATTATCTATAAGTTGCTGTCTAATTTGATTTAGAGTTGGGTCATTATTCCTATTTTCTAATTCATTTGGGTCATTAATAAGATCATAGAACTCTACAGGTTCTAGATTATGAGTTCTAACCACCAATTTATATCGTTCATTTCTGACCATAGTATATTGAAGCACTTGGCTAAAGACAACTTCTTTTCCTTTTTGTGCATGCTGATTTTGAGGTCCAGCTAAGACTTGAGGAATTAGAGATCGTCCATCGCAATTTTTTAAAGGTTTTGCATTTGCTATATCAACTAAAGAAGCAGCGATATCGATTTGATCGGTAAGACCTTTACTCTGCCATCCATTTGATACCGCCGGGGGTTTAATAATAAGTGGAATCCTTAAGGCTCCTTCATAAAATACAATTTTATGACTCATCATATGATCTCCGAGCATCTCACCATGATCAGAAGTATATATAATCCAAGTATTATATGATAATCCTTTTTCTTCTAAAGCATCCATAATCTTCCCAACCCATTCATCAATTAAAGTAATCTTCCCATAATAGAACGTTTTCATAAGCTGATTTTGGGCTTCCGTCATCCCATCAAGTCCGCTCCAATTCAATACAAAATTAATATTACCGGGGTAAGGTTGTTTTGGTTTTTCTAAAATTCCTACGGGCATCTCTTCTGCGTTATATTTATCTCGATATTCTTGGGTTGAATCAAAAGGATCGTGAGGTCCTGGAAAACATATTTGAAGGTAGAAAGGTTTTTCCCCATTATAATTATGTATCCATTCTACTGCTTTTTGACCTGTGTAACTGTCTAATTGGTCTTCCGAGGGGAGAGGAGAAGGAGGTAATTCCCATGGTTTAGCTTCACCGCGTGTCCATTCTACCCAATAATTTTGTAAATACTTTCGATGAGCCTTTAATAATCCTTTTTCTTTCAAATAATCTGTATAAGGTGAATCAATTCTTATAGATGCTATTGGTCCGGTAATTTCATGAATATCCTCAAAACCCCATTCCTTTAATACATCAATCTTATCATTGGTATGTCTCCATTCTGGATTTACCCGATGTTCATATAAATGAGTTTTCCCTATTACAGCTGTATGATACCCCGCATCTCTAATATTTCTGACATGACTTTGACTTGAACTACTAGCTTCCATATTGTTATTTATTACACCGTGGTCGCTAACATATTTTCCTGTCATTAGAGTAGCCCTAGCAGGGATACATAATGGCGAATTGGTAAAGCATTGAGTAAATACGACGCCTTCGGATGCCAGCTTATCGAGGTTTGACGTTATCACTACTGAGTCGCCCATACACCCTATTATTTCACCCCTATGTTGATCGGGAAAGATTAAAATGATATTCGGCTTTTTAGTCATGATTTCTAATCTCTATAAATAATACTACTCTAGAGTAGTAATTAGTAATAATTAAAAATAGTAAAAAAATTCGATATGTTAATTTTCTTTATCTTTTTATTTCATAGCCAGCTTTCTCTCGATCATAAGTTGTTTCGACGACTCCACGTTCTTTGAGAAATCTCTTCATAATTCTATGTACCTTACTTTTAGGGAGTGCATCAACGAAATCTATAAATCGGGGTACTTGAAAATAGGCGAGTTTATCTTGAATAACGTCAAGCAATTCCTCAGCTCTCATTGTTTGACCTGGTTGCATTACCACCGCAACCATCACTTCATCTTCAGCGTAATCTTCTCCTACTTGGTGCCCTTTAATACCATACGCAGCAGATTCCAATACCTTTTCATGCTCATTGATGACTCTTTCAATACTCCATGCGGCAATATTTTCTCCACGCCGTCGAATTGAATCTTTCTTCCGATCAACAAAAAAGAACCAGCCATTCTCATCTTTAGTTGCTAGATCTCCTGACATGAACCATGTTGTACCATCTGGGGCTACTTGAGTGCGTGCTGCGGAAGCCTCGGGATTCTTGTAATAGAAAACTTTTCTAGTTGCTTTTTCTTCTTCTTTTACTAAGAATACTAATTCCCCAACTTCATTAGGAGCTAAAATATTCATGTCATCATCCATAATTTCAGCAATAACTCCTTCGGCTTGTTTTCCCATTGAGCCTACAGGAGCATCAGGAGATCCACCAGTACCCAAATTAAATCCGGCACCATCAACTGCACCATAACCTTCATAAAGTTTTAGACCAAATCTCTCCTCAAAAGCTCTTACCAGTTCTTTGGGACAAGCTGCGGAATTTACGCGCCATACTTTATGATGTTTATCATTTGGACGTTCCGGTTGCTTCATGAGATACTGTGGCATTGAACCGAGTAGATTAAAGTTAGTTACACCGTATTTTCGAATCATGTCCCAAAATCGTGAGGCAGAAAATCTTTTAGCAAGTACAAGTGGGAATTCTGCTGCATATGCAGGCATAGTTGATAATCCAAGAGCATTTCCATGAAATAGGGGTAAACACGTAAAGAATGTGTCACCAGGGCGTCCCATCCCATAAGCAACGAAGGCTGAACCAAGAAGAGAATATCCAATCATACCTCTAAAAAAAGAAGTGGTTGCTTTTGGCAATCCAGTTGTTCCAGAGGTATACATTAACATAGACATATTATCGGGCTTTATCTCTATGTTTGTATCCGCATCTGAGGGTTCCATTATGCTTTGAAGTGATAAAACACCATCAGGTAATTTAAAATCAGCTAGAGCTTCGTTTATGTCTACAATAACGTGTTTAATCTTCGGGAGTTGCTCTTTAATATTTATATAGTTTTCTAGCAATGTCCAATGGATTATAAGTGTTTTACTGTCAGAATGGTCAACAATATACTGTAATCCATCACCCTTCAATCCTGTATTAACCAGTACGACATAGTTACCTATTTTATAAGCGCCAAATAACGAAAAAAGAAACTCAGGACTATTAATTTCAACCAGAGAGATTCCATCTCCTCGTTTTATTCCTAAATTTAATAACCCATTAGCGATTCGGTTAGATTGTAAATGCATGTCTTTATATGTGTATTTTTCATCTATACCCTTATCAAAATCTCTAACATAAGTCATAAAAACTTTATCTCCAACTGTTTCTGCCTTATTCTTTACGAAATCAGCAAAAGTAGTGGTAGGAGTTATCTTGTTTTTTTCAATTAGAAATTTTCTAACTTCCTCAAACGATATAGCCATAATTGTTTAACCAATTTGTAATTTTAGATCGTAGAATTTTATATAGCTTAATAAATTGTTGATTGAAATGTTTGAAACAAAAATAAATTAGTAGTTATCATATCAAAAGACATTTTACAATGAATTAATGACTACTTGGCAAAGAATATTCCAAAGTCTTAAAAGGAAAATTTGCTTCTTTTGTATTATCTTAAAAGTGAAAACCAATCAAAATGCCCCAATCAGCTCCTAAAGATATAAGACATGCTGAAAATCTAAGGCGTGAAGGGAAGTTATAAGAAGCCCTTGAGGTTATCAATGATATAGAAAAGAAAGGAGACCTTATACCTCGGGATCAATTAACCTTACTTATTGTAAAAGGAAAAATATTAACTATGTATCAACGATTAGGGGAAACCGTTAGAGTTGGGAAAATGGCATATCGTTTAAGTCAGAGTTTAGGGAGAACCAAAGAAACTATAACTTCCCTTCTTTTTAAAGCAAATTCTCTCTATCTCGGACAACATGACAAAGCCATTAAATATGTTGTCGAAGCTGAGAGTTTACTCAATTCTCTCTCTGATGTTTCACCTTCATATCTCACCAGACAGAAAAAAAATATTTTGTTCAGGAAATCATATGCTTATTTTTATAAAGGAGAATGGGATGAAGCATTAGAAGCAGGACTGGAGTGTTTAAAGTTACTAGAAAATTCTGGTAATAAATCAGATACCGCATACATCTTGTATCTGCTAGGATGCATATACTTAAGAAAAGATGATATTGATATCGCTCTTGATTACGCTTCGAGTGGTTTAACGATGTTTGAAGAAATAGGGGATCAAGTAGGTTTAGCAACGATTCTTGAATTGCTTGGCGCAATTTCTTATAATAAGGGTGAACTTAATCAAGCAATTAAATACTGTAAAAAGATTTTATCCTCAATAATGATCAGTAGTCGAGTCAAACTCTTGAGTATGAGTCTTCTAGGAGAGGTTTATGTAATCCGAGGTGAATTCGATAAAGCTTTAAAGTATTCAAAACAGGGAATTGTACTTGCAGAGAAAGATAATTTATATGATTTTTTTGTTAGATTTCAAATTAAGATTGGTAGTATATATATGTTAAAGGGAGAGTATGATCTTGCATTAGAATATCTAAAGCCTGGTTTATCACTTGCAGAAAAAATGAAAGATGTCCTTGGTATCACTAGTTCATTAGTATACCTTGTATTTTTATATCTTGAAAAAGATGATATTGAAGAAGTAAAAAAATACCTAAAACGATTAAAGAAAATGGAAGTTCAAATGGGTGTAAAGGTAATAACTCATGCTTATCAACTTTTAAAAGCAATATTCTTGTTAAAAACGGGGGGAAGCCGCAATCGAACAGAAGCAGAAACATTGTTAAAACAAATCTCTTCGGATGAAACCAATTTAATCATAATTACAAATGCTCTGATTTATCTCTGTGAATTTTATCTAGAGGAATTAAAGCTATTTGAAGATACTGAAGCATTATCAAAAGTCAACCCACTAATAGGGCAATTATATAAAATCTCAGAGGAACAACGTTTGTATGGAACTTTAGCTGAGACAAAATTATTACAGGCAAAAGTGGCATTAATTCAAATGAATTTTGAGGAGGCGCAACGGTTATTGACTCAAGCTCAACGTGTAGCTGAGTTATACGGTATTACACGTACGGCTCAAAAGATTTCAAGCGAACATGATAATTACTTAGAAAAATTAAGTGAATGGAAAAGTCTTAAAGAAAGAGATGCTCCAGTATCAGAGCGTTTGAGATTAGCCTCAGTTGAGGGAGTAATCGAACGCTTACAAGGTAAAGGCGCAATAGAGCCTCCAGAATTGGTTGATGAAGAACCGATCGTACTTTTAATCATGGATAAAAGTGGAGTTTCATATTTTACTTACCCATTTAAAGAAGATTGGGATTTTGAATGGCTCTTTAGCTCATTCATGTCGGCGTTTGACACATTTAGCTCAGAAGTTTTTTCCGAATCGATTGATCGTATCAAAATCGGTGAAAACTTAATCCTTATCAACCCGATTGAAACATTTCTGGTATGCTACGTAATTAAAGGCCAATCATACCTTGGTTTGCAAAAGCTCAATCGATTCTCAGAAGCTGTAAGAAATAATTCTGATATTTGGGAAAGGCTGACTAAAGCGGTTCAAACAGGTGAAGAATTGGAATTGAATAATCCCACTGCTCTTGGGGATGTAATGAATGAAATTTTTTCTGTTTGATTAATATAGTGAGATTATAATTAGAATAAAAAAAGAGAATATTTGAAAATAGATTAAATAATTTTATCTTTTTATCTCATAACCAGCTTTTTCTCGGTCATAAGTCTTTTCAGTAACTCCCTGTTCTTTGAGAAATCGTTTCATTATTCTATGAACTTTTGATTTTGGCAATGCTTCTACAAAATCAATAAAGCGCGGGATTTGGAAGTATGCAAGTTTATCTTGAAGGAAATCTAATAATTCTTCAGCTTCCATCGTTTGATTCGGTTGTAATACGACAGCAACCATCACCTCATCTTCAGCATAGTCCTCTCCTACTTGATGCCCTTTAATACCGTATGCAGCAGATTCCAGTACTTTATCGTGTAGATTAATAGCTCGTTCAATAGACCATGCTGCTATATTTTCTCCACGTCGACGGATTGAATCTTTCTTTCGATCTACAAAGAAGTACCAACCATTCTCGTCTCTGGTTGCTAAATCACCAGTGAGAAACCATGATCTACCATCAGAAGCCTTTTGGATTCGGGCTGCTGATGCTTCTGGATTCTTATAATAAGATACTTTTCGTTGGTCTTTTTCTTCTTCTTTTACTAGAAATACTAATTCCCCTACCTCATCAGGTCCTAATATATTCAAATTATCGTCCATAATTTCTGCAACAGTACCTTCTGGTGCTTTTCCCATAGATCCTACAGGGGCATTTAGGTCACCTCCAGCTCCTAGACTGAAACCGCCTCCATCTACTGCACCGTAACCTTCAAACAGTTTTACATTGAACCGTTCTTCGAAATCCCTCACAAGTTCTTTTGGAGCAGCAGCAGAGCCAATAAATTGAACTTTATGGTCTTTATCATTTGGGCGTGGTGGTTGCTTCATGAGATACTGTGGCATTGAACCTAAAGTATTAAAAGTTGTCACTTCATATTTTCGTACTATATCCCAGTGTCTTGAAGCGGAAAATCGCTTAGATAACACGACAGGGACTTCACCATAATACCCAGGCA
>JAEOTR010000054.1 GCA_016839705.1 Promethearchaeota archaeon
AGATGTCTTTCAAATGCTTGAATAATTCCTTTATTATAAGATACCCCACCTTGAAAGACTATAGGTTGAGCTAATTCTTTTCCCTTTGATAAATTGTTCATATAATTTCTTACTAATGAATCACACAAACCTGCAATAATATCTTCTTTAGTATACCCCGCGTTTTGTTTGTGAATCATATCTGACTCTGCAAATACAGTACATCTCCCAGCAATGCTTACAGGTTTTTTAGATTTTACCGCATAACTACCAAATTCCTCGATAGGGATTCCAAGCCTTGAGGCTTGATGGTCAAGGAACGAACCTGTACCCGCTGCGCAGACTGAATTCATAGCAAAATCTACGATAATCCCATCTCTAAGAATTATAATTTTGGAATCTTGTCCTCCAATTTCTAAGATTGTTCTTACATCAGGATATAAAGCCTGTGCTGCAACTGCATGAGCTATTATTTCAGTCTTCGCAAGATCACCGCCAACAATTGCTTTCGTTAAATATCTTGCTGAACCTGTCGTTCCACAAGAACGAATTTCATACCCTTGCAATTCTTCACTTTGTTCAACTTTAACTCTTAAATCCTCCATACCCGCTTTAGCTGATTCAATCGGAGATCCTCTGTTACGAAGAAAAACGCTGGTAAGGACTTCGCCATTCATATCCATTAATACAAATTTGCATGTTACGCTTCCTATATCAATCCCAAGAAAAGCATCTAACTTCCCATCATCTTTAGCAACTTTATCTGATACTTGTACCATATTTCCATACCTACTATGTCTGAATTAATTTGATACATTCATGAAAAAAATGTGATCCATTTGATTTATAAAATTTATTTTTATCGTCTTCAAAGGAAGTATTTTCTTTTCCAAGTTTATACTTTCGTCTTGACTCCATTAGGTCAACAAACGCTTCTAGCCTTGTGCGCATTCCCTCTGTTCCAGAATGTTCGTCAAAAGAGAAATAAATAATCGGAAGATCATACATTTGCTTTAATTTATTAGTTATAATCGTTCGAGCCGTCACTTCGGGCATGCAGGTAAAAGGGTATACATGACATGCACCACTAAACCCAGTTTGAGCGCGATCAATATATTCTCCTACAACCCATTGGCATTCTCCTCCAATATCCATTGGAATATATGGATGAGACAAGTGTTCTAACCATTTTCGGTGAAAGTTAAGGTGGAATTTATGTGAAACCCAATCCCATAAGCTTAAATTTTGATGAATTTCACAGCCCATTTCTCCTAGTTTACGTCTAATATCTACATTAACAAATGGCTCTAAACTTATATGAATTTCCCCAAAAATCGCAACTCGTAAAGGAGTTCGTGTCCTATCAACATCAATTTTGTTAAAATCTTCTTTAATCACATTTTTAAAGCTTCTTAACTCCTTAAGAGTATTAGCCTGATCAAGCTTATTTATTACGGTATTAAAAACTTTAGTTGTATCTCCTTGGTTGCGTTCATAAGCTCGAAACAATCCTTCTGCGGTTTGAATATCGCTTAATAATTTTGCTTTCTTCAAGAAAAATATAACAGCTTTTACATACTTTGAATAGGCAAATAAATCTCTTTTGCCACTTAATTCTTGGAGAGTCTTAACCCATTTAAACTCTAGTAAATCCGCTTGATCTAATGGGATTATTTTAACATTTTTGTATCCCATATCATGTAAAAGACGCTCCTGAACAGCATGATAAAACCCAAATCTACATGGTCCACAATCAATAGCCATAACCAAAGTGTCGGCTCCTTTTTTTATTGCGCTAACAAAATCACCCAATGTAGCCTTAAATGGAAAACAAACAAACTCAGGACTATATTTTACTCCAATTTTTATAGCTTCACGATTGGTTGGATCTGGGAGCACAACATCTATATCAAGCTGTTCAAATAATGTCTTGAATGCATAAACATTAGGACCCATATTTGGGAAGGAAAGAATCATATACCTTAGAACTCCTCAAAACTTCTTAATAATTTTTGATTCACTAATGAATGGTTAAAGTCAACGTTTATTTAAATAAACTATTGTTTAAATAACA
This sequence comes from Promethearchaeota archaeon, assembly GCA_016839705.1. Lineage (GTDB taxonomy): Archaea > Asgardarchaeota > Lokiarchaeia > Sigyniarchaeales > SOKP01 > Loki-b32. The sequence continues at coordinate 2,054 of JAEOTR010000054.1, forward strand.
AACCAAAAAATAAAAATATACCTATTTAAAACAAATTATCAAAAGTATGATTTTCCTTATTAAAAATTCTAGTTCTGATTATTAAATTTCTATATTAGAAGTTTACTCTTTCAATTCGGAACCGCAATATTCACAAATAGTCTGATTAGGGTCTGAAGCTTGTTTTCCACAATATTTACATTCGACGTATCTCTCTTTTTTAACAATTTGCGGAGTAGTTGCATTCGTCTTTTCTGAAGCTAAAGAGAAATATTTATTAAAACTGGCTTTCACTCCAGCACTATGGGTTCTAATAACTATATTGTGGAAACCAGGGATAAGATTTGGTCTATTAGGGACGATTAATACTAATTTATCACCAAGCTTTAAAGATTTATCATAGATTTCTAAAATATTTCGATTAAGATATAATGTTTCATTCATTTTCACATCGTAATCAAAAGGATAAATACTGGCATCATAAACAACAACATCATTGACTATGATAATTAAATCTTCTAGATATTGTTTTAATGTTTGATTTTGCATTGTCGGAGGTAATCCAAATTCTAAGGAATCTCCCAAAATTGAAACATGTACCATACGTTTTGCAATTAAATTAGGTATTCTTTTAACTCTTTCTTTAATAGTCTCAAAAAATTTGGGCATATTTAAATTATGTAAAGAAATTTGTTAAAATTTTGCTTCTTCCTCTAATTTTAATATCAATTTGAAAGTGCTTCCCTTCCCTAATTCACTTTCAACGACAATTTCCCCGCCTAATAGAGTAGCTAACTTCTTTGAGATATAAAGACCTAGACCCGTTCCTTCCTGATATATCCCTGGTCTGATAATCCGACTAAAAGGTTTGAACAATTTTACCATATCTTCTTTTTTTATACCTGAGCCCGTATCTTTAACTGAAATTTCAACATTCCTGTTTGATTTTTGAATTTTTAAAGCTATTTCACCTTCTTCGGTAAATTTTATTGCGTTTCCAATTAAATTTGCTAATATTTGGTTTATCCTTTTTTTATCATTATAAATTGTAAGACTTCTTGGAATATTAATAAGTAATTCAAGTCCTTTCTTTTCTGCGCCTATAGTAAAAGTTTCCTTCATTATTTTTATCTCTTCAACAAGATTGTAATTATCTTTTTTTATATCTAACATGTTCGCTTCAATTTTATTTACATCAATTACATCATCAATCAATTCATGTAATTGGTTAGCGCTATTAAGAATAATCTTAAGCTGTTTTTCTTGTTCGTCATTTATTTCACCTACTCTTCCTTTCAGTATCATCCTCGTAAAACCTATTATTGAAGTCAATGGTGTTCTCAATTCATGACTCATACTCGCGAGAAATATACTTTTTAAACTATCTAACTCCTTTAATGCACTTATCCGTTTCAAAAAAACCCATGTAGAAATAAGAGCAATCAATAATACAATAATATAAAATCCAAATATAACAGAAAAAATCAACCATTGGTCGGTACTTATTTCTCCAAAAAATAATGGGAAATATGGATAAATGGCTAAAACTATTCCAGCGATTATTAATGAAAAAAGAACAATCTCTCTCTTAGATAATCTCATCATGAATCCTCGTTTTAAATTAAATTCAACAATATTTATTTCAAGAATGACATTACATTTAAATTTAATAAAACTATTAATTTCAATTACGGATAAAACATGAAACCTTTAATATTAATAGTTGAGGATAATCCAAACATCTTAAACTATTTAAAAACTACCTTAGAGTTTAATGAAGCGGAAGTTGTTACAGCAGAAAATGGAATAGACGGATTAAAAGTTCTTTCAGAGCAAAAAGATTACCCCGATATCATCATCAGTGATATTCTAATGCCAGAGATGGATGGATACGAATTTTTCAATGAAGTGTCTAATAATCCTGCCCTTTGTCATATACCATTCATCTTTTTATCAGCATTAGATTCTGTTGAGGAAATACGAATGGGAAAGATGCTTGGAGCAGACGCTTATATTACTAAACCTATTAATGAAGATGATTTCTTAGCAACCGTTTTTGGTAAAATCAAACGTAATTTACAAAATAAGCTAATTAATAAAAGAATCAATGAGTTTTTATCTTCAAATGTAGTTGAAACAAATTATATTTCTGAGCAGTACAAGGATCTGATTATTTTAATTGAAGTACATTGGGATGATATAGAAGGTCCAAAAGTTGTAAATCGTTTCCCTCAAGATATAGAAGTTGATTTTTCACTCAGCAAAATCGGTGAACAGCTTTGGGATGGTATAAAAACTATGTATGGTCAAGACTATTTAGCAGAAGCAGAAGGAATTTTGATAAATGTAAAAAAATTTAAAGTTATGGCTTATGCATTTTTTGATTTTTATCCTGATGCTTCTTATCGAGGTGGCCAGAAGGATTATATGTTTTCACTTATTGCACCCAGAATTACCTATTTTCAATCTTTAAAAATAAAGCAAATTTTTGTTGAAATGTCTTCTAGATATAAAGAAAAAAGGGAATGGGATGCAAAATTATTTTGGAATAGGTTTACCGATATCCTTACTAATCCAACAATTTAGCCAGTTGTAAAACTTCCTTACTGAATGCTGTTTTGATGCTGTTTAAATCAAAGATTGTGGTATCATATGACATAAATGATGTATCATTATTCTGCATAAAAGGTTCAATTTTTTCCAAAAATATTTCTTTTAGGTTTCTTGTGCTTGGATTATAATCAGGATCCATTTTATGAAAAAGTAACACTATTCTTGCATCGGGACTGTATCTTTTTATTAAATTAAAAACACCCATGAAATACATAGTCGAAATAGCAAGCCTATAATAATCTTGAATATCTACTACATAATAACAAAACGAAATCTCTTTAAAATATGATTCAGGGTTCGCTAAGTAATCATTACGATATACTTCCTGTCCACCAAGATCCCAAACCATAATTTTTCCCTGAAAAAGAGATCTTCTTTCTACTCCCTTTGTTGGATACATATCAGGGGGTTTTCTGAGGGTTACTTCTGTTTTCTGTTTCAATAGATCCAGAATCGAAGTTTTACCTGCATTTTCCAAACCTAAAATTACAAGTTTAATTTTTTGTTCTTGATTTTTCAAGTCACTCATTAAAGATTTCGACTCCTCCATCTAACAAATTTTTTTTTCAGTTATGTAAAATATTTTATTGAAATGTACACTAATTTAAAATAATAGGGATTTTTCCTTTCCTATCAATTAAGAATCCAATGGTTTAGTTTAAAAAGAATCAGTGCATACTCAAAAATTGGACTGTATTTGTTTATTATATTATAGATTATATAATTTTGATAAATCTATTAAAAAAGTCTAACTAAAATGAAAATAACTATGAAATCTAAATATAAAAGTTTAACCGGTTTAATTTTTATAGTATTGAATACCTCGATCTTATTAGGATTAACTTTCTCATCAAATGAGATACATATTGATAAGTCATATGAAAAATATGATTTTACAGTAGAACCGATTACTTCAAATTATGAAGAATATATTAAAGGGAATTTTTCTGATTATGAATGTTCAAACTATACTCTTTCGGTCTTTTTAAATGAAAATACTTCTAGTGTGGTAGGAAATTTAACTGCTGATTATTATAATGATGATCCTGTAAATTTCACACAGATACCTTTCCATATTTACCCTTCTGGGATGCAATATAATACGAGACCTGGGGATATTGATATATTAAATGTAACTACATCAGAAGATCCTAATCAAGAATTAGAATTCGAAGTCCTTTCGGATATTCAGCTAATGTGGGTAAACTTAACTAGCGAATTAGAACCTGGGAACCGTACTTCTTTTATCATATCTTTTAATACGACTCTAACTGACGGGGGAATAGATCGAGCAAGTGATCATGGTTGGGATCATAATAATTCGCGTATATTTAAATTTGGGAGTGCTTATCCAATGCCATGTGTATATGATGAATATGACGGATGGAATATAGATCCCTATCTTTCAATTGGTGATCCGTTCTATTTTGATATGGCCTATTATGATCTAATTATTAATGTTCCTAATAGCATGACTGTTGCAGCAACAGGGGAATTGGTAGAAAAAATAACAATAGGGAATAGAACAATTAATCACTATAATCCTCGTCTTCCAGTTCGGGAGGTTACATTTTCAGCATCTCGTTACTTTGAGGTTGAGTCCTACTTCTCCGCTGATGCTAACGTCACAGTTTCTCTCTATTATCTTAATAAATCATCCTGGTTATGGCATAATTTTGCTGTAGACGTCGTAGGAAATGCTGGCAGTCTATATTATGTAGCATTTGGAAATTATACATATCCCACGCTTAATATAGTTCAAGAGTATACGATGTTTGGGGGGATGGAATATCCATGCCAAGTATATATATCTGAAGCTGCAGACAGGCATTCTGATCCGTGGTGGTATTTGGAGACCATCATTGCTCACGAAGTTGCTCATCAATGGTTTTATAATCTCGTTGGTGTAGATGAAGTTGATTGGGGCTTTTTAGATGAAGGTGTTGTGTGTTGGGTTACTGATTGGTATAAAGATGTGTTTCACCCAGATTGGAATATTTTCGAACCATATTGGGGGCTATCTCGTCTAAGGCATTATTCATTGGACTACGGTTTACCCAACAAAATCAATCAATCTGTTTATGAGTGTATTGATAGTGGTTCTAATTACTGGTATATTGCCTATACAAAAGCACCAACGATTCTTGAAAAATTACGTACTATTATAGGTCTTGATAATTTTATTTATGGCTTAAGATATTTTACCCATGAGAATTTTTTCGAAATCGCACAATTAATAGATTTACAGCAAGCATTTGAAACAATCAGCGGAGAAACTCTTGATTGGTTCTTTCTACCATGGTTTAATGATCCTTATCTTCCCAAGTATAACTTTACAAGTGTATTATATAATACCCAGAGTAAAACTGTTAATATTACTATTGAAGATGTCAATGAAAATTTAAATCCCTATAGCTATTCGCAGCAAATTCCCATAACCATTTATAGCAGTGGTTCAACATTGGAATTCTCTGAATTTAAATGGATCAATGGTACAACTTCTTTAATAATACCTATTCAAAAAAAACCTGTACGCGTAGTACTAAATTATACTGATAACGTTCTTGTTCAATTTTCAGACCATGATTTGAATTATTTGGAAACTACAGATATTATTGTGATTAATGGGCAGCAACCAAACATCCCAAGTTTTAATGTTATAATTATCCTTCTTGCTTTTAGTACCTTGGGGATAATTTTTATGACAAAGAAGTCTAAATATCAAATAAATAATTAAAATCTATTATTATTTTTACTTATTTTTTTTCCAATTTCTAATACCGAATTAACAAGCACCTCAAAATCTTCTTTTACAGACCTGTGATTTACTATTGCTACACGTATAGAAAAATTTCCATTTATCATAGCATTTGACGGGACTGCTATTCCTTTCTCTTGTAATTGAAACAAAATTTCTTCATTTAATTTATTGAGTGCATTTATATCAATCGATCCATCATTATATCTAAAATTTACGATATTGATTTCTGTAGGGGCAAGGATTTCTAATTTTTTCTCATTTTCTATTAATTTTGTAAGATATCTGGCTTGTTGAATGTTTTGTTCAATAAGTTTCCCTAACTTCTTAATACCTTGTTCCTTTATCGTCATCCAGACCTTTAATGCTCTGAATCCTCTTGATAGTTGAGGTCCATAGTCAGAAAATCGAATTTTACTACTACCCGTTCCTCTTTTTAGATGACCTGTATAATCTCCAATAAAATTAAATGCTTCGGAATGAAATTTTCTATTCTTAACAAGTACGCACCCTACATCATAATTTATATACATCCATTTATGAAAATCAAAAGCAATACTATCTGCTTTTTCTATACCATCTACAATGTTTTTTGAAGTAGGGGAAAGCTTACACCATATAGAAAAGGCACCATCAATATGAAACCATATATCGAATTCCCTAGCAATCTCAGCCAAAGTATTTAAATCATCAACTGCTCCAGTGTTTACTGTACCGGCATTTCCAATAATGCATATAGGTTGACATCCAGCTTTTAAATCTGCTTCTATTGTTTCTCGAAGCATGTCTAAATTTATCTTAAATTGTTTATTTACGGCAATTTTTTTTAGTGAATTAAGTCCTAATCCTAATAGTTGGATTGCCTTATCGATTGAACCATGCATCTCAGTTGATCCATAGAATAAGAGATTTTTTTTACTAGCTTGTATACCATGCTTAATAATATCATAATTTGCTTTGGTATTGCGTGCAACAGTTAATCCAATAAGATTTGCTATAGAAGCACCGGATACAAGCAAACCAGATGCACTATTCTCGTAACCAAGCAGTTCTTTGGTCCATTCTAACACTTGTGTTTCAACATAATTAGCTATCTGTTCTTCTCCTGCTACATTCGTGTTCATTGTAGCAGTTAATATCTCTGCTAGTATTCCAAATGGTGTTCCAGATCCCACTACCCATCCCCAAAAACGAGGGTGAATATTTCCTAAAGGATAGGGTAGAATATTCTCTTTAAATTCCTGATATATACTCTCCCTATCTTGAGTTTTGATTGGAATAGGCATTTTGAATTTAAATTTTACTTCATTTGGTATTTGCTGCCATACGGGTTGTTTTCTAATGCTCTTGAGATGCTCTAACATTTCATCAAGCATCTTATGTCCTAAAGTCTTTATATCTTCCCAATCTTCAGGATCAAGGGTTAATTCGGGTGTCATACAGAAAAAAAAATTTATTAGTAAAAAAATATATCGATTCAGTCAAATTTTCATATGTAAGATTTGCTTAATATGGCAAATCCAATACAATAGAACTGTAAGCATTACATAATGTTTATATTTATAATATCTTACTAGATAAAAAAAGTGAAATTAATATTCAAGACCAGAGTAAATCTAAAATATAATTTAACTACAGCTCTTAAACCATACCAAGAGAAATATCTGAACAAGATGAAAAACAAGAAAAAATCAAAGAGTAAAAAACCTAGAACTACTAGTGAATTTCAAGGAAGAATACAAGAGAATAGTATTTTTTCAAAATTAGACAACCTTGATAGTATCAGAAAGGAAGAAGGCTCTCTAGTGGAGGAGAAATTGAAAAGTGGACTATTAAAAAGCGAACAAGCAGAAAAAGAAGAAAACCTTGAGATTAAAAAGCTTAAAGTAATCGAAATTAACAAAGAAATAGAAGATCTTCAGAAAATCAAAAATAAGTACCAAGCAGAAGAGAATTTTGAGAAAGCTATTAAAACTTCCAAAAAAATAATAGTAAAAGCTTTTTCCAACAACTTAAAATCAGTTGTTATAGAAGAGAATAAATTTATTGAAGTAACTCGAAAGAAATTAATACAAGAATCTGAAAAACCGGATGTAAAAAAAGAAGAATACATTAAGGAGATTGCAGAAGATGAATCTAAAGGTGAGGAAATTCAAAATAAAGAGCTACTTTTCAAAGTAAAAGCAACAGAAATTCAAGAAAAAAACCAATTTGAAGAGAAAAAACAAAGCATAAAGACAGCAAAACAAGAATTTGAATTAGAGAAACATAAATTCGAAGAAGAAAGAAAAGCTTTTAACTGGGAAAAAGAAATGATGGAAGAATTAAAAAAATTTGAAAGAGATAAAGTTGAAGAAGACATTGAGAAGAACTTAACACAGAAAAATGGAGAAAAAATTAAAGAAGAAAGACAGGATCTTGAAGATGAGAAGTTAAAATTCAAAGAAGAAAAAGACAAGTTTGAACAGGAAAAATTACGATTTGAAGAAAAAGAAGAAAAATTAAAACAGGATAAAATGAGATTAGAAGAAGAAAAAGAGGCATTTAAATGGGAAAAGGAAATGTTTGAGGAAATTAAAAAACATGAAAAAGAAAAAAACGACGATTTTAAGGAATCATAGAACAATCTATATTTTTTGATTCCACCATTCTTCAACTTCGGTAAACAAATAATCATGCTTAATATTTGAGGGTCTTTCAAATAATTCAAGATGAAACCCAAGCTTTTCCAAAGTGTTAAATATATGAACCGTTCTAGAATTTGGATTGAAATCTTCTTTCCCAACAAGATTTTCCCATTCTAATGGAAAGAAAATCTGATGTGTTATTTCGTTATTCTTAAAAGTGTCAACAATTTTTTCAATATCATTTACTAGAAATGTGATATTGTGAACCCCAGGACCGGATTTTTGTAGTTGTTCATGCCAAGAAGCTACTTTTGCAAGAGGTTGGATATACTGTAAAACCACATTGCTTAGATTTATATGTACCACTTTACTAAACTCCCCATCTAAAAATTCAGCAAACTCTACTTCTACTTTTTCACTACCAAAGACATCATGAAGGAATTGACACGTCTTTTCTATATCTGGCACAACTAGTTCGATATGGAGCATAGGCGACACATCTCCAATTAGATTATCATATCCCGTTACATACTTCTGCTGGAGTGGCTCAAAACCTTCCTTCAAAAACGGTTCGTATAATTCTAGGTGAAATCCAAGTATATCCATAGTATTCATTATAACTACAGGTTGAGGATTTGGTTTCATAACTTCAGCAGGGAATATTTTATCCCATTCAAAATCCATTACAATTAGTTCAGAAATTCCCTTATCCTTAAAGATTTCTCTTGTTTTTTGCATATCCTCTACCCCAAATGTAATATTATGTACACCAGGACCATTTTTCTTCAATTGATCCGACCAGGAACCAACATATATTTTTGGTTGGACAAATTGAAATACAACATCGCCGAGTCCAACATGAATGTCTATTGCACCCTCTCCACCTAATAATGCGGCTAATTCTTCTTGAACTTTAATTGCTCCAAGAGTTTTGTTTAAAACTTGAAAAGCAGCTTCTGCATCATTAACAGATATCTCAATATGCGTTAAAGGCGATAAATTAACAACCATAATTTTTCACATTTTACTTTATTCATTTTGAATATTTAATCTTTCTTAAAATCAATAAATAACCAATAAATTTCTATAAATTCACATTTATCATTATTCTTTAAAAAAAAATATTAAATAAAAAATTTTCAAATTTATTTGTTATTTACATAATCTAAGAATGCTTTTACCACCATATGAAATGTAGGATCTGGAACAACGGTGAGATGGTCTCACCGTTGTCAAAATATGGCATTATAATATTTACCTCATTACTCTTTTATCCTTCTTAATTCTATTTTAACCGCGTTGAATCTATCCATACATTCTAGGTTAACAACATCTTGATCTGGAGTCCATGCTTTAGGGTATCCTCCTCCGAATTGAAGCATTATTATATATGGGAAGATATCGTGATAAAAAAAACCACATAAACCTCCAGTATTATGTCCACTTAATTCTAGTTTATCTCCAACTTTATGGCCCGCATTACAATTTCCTTTTACTTCCTTTATCGTACCGACAATTCTATGTCCAATTTTTAGATTTTCAACCATTATTTTCTACCTCTTTATTATTTAATTTTGATTAAGTTAAAATTCAATTCAATTATATTTAGAGTATTAGTATGCAATTCTTATAAATCAATTAGTTTAGTAAACCCATTTATGGTATTACAAATGTCAAAATTAAAAGATATAGGGCAACCTGAGGAATTTTGGGAATATTTTGAACAGATTACTAAAATTCCCCATTGTTCAGGTCATGAAGAAAAAATCAGAAATTTTATCAAAGCCGAAGGAGAGAAGTTCGGATTTAAAACTAAAGTGGACAAAATTGGAAACCTTGCGATATCTATCCCAACCAACTCAGTTACCAAGGAAAGATTAATATTACAGTGCCACATGGATATGGTGTGTGAGAAAAATAGTGATGTAAAACATGATTTTTTACAGGATCCCTTGGAATTGAAAATTGTGGAAATAGATAACGAGAAATGGTTAACTGCCGAAGGGACCACTTTAGGAGCAGATAATGGTACAGGGATATGTTATAATCTGACTGTTATGAAAAAAATACACGATGGAACTCTGAATCTAAATTCATTAAGTATTGAATTGCTTTTTACGGTTCTTGAAGAAGTTCGTTTAGGAGGAGCAAGAGAAATTGATAAAAATATGGTGGAAGGTAATTTTCTTATAAACCTTGATTCTGGACGGGAGGGAATGATAACAAACGGATGCACAGGTGGTATTGGATTTATTGCGGATATTAAAACTAAACCAATGTCAATTGATCAAATTAAGGAAAAATTGATACCGTTGAGAATTTCTCTAAGTGGTCTGAAAGGGGGTCATTCTGGTGGAGATATTAATCGTGGAAGAGCTAATGCTATAAAAGTTTTAAGTCATATTCTATGGAAATTAGATAAAAATTATGTAATTTATATAAACTCAATCAACGGAGGTGGAGCAGCTAATGCTATACCGCGGGAAGCAAACTCCAAATTATACATAAAAGAAGATCTAGTTTCAGAAATTAAATCCGTTGTTCATACACTTTTTCTAGAAATAAACAAGGGCTATGAAGGCATTGAAGAAAATATTCAAATTTCAACTGAAGAACTAGAACCTGATGTTAATGACACTGTTTTACCAAGAGAAATACAGAAAAACCTGTTAGACCTATTATATATCCTCCCTTGTGGACCATTGTCACTACATCCTAAGGTAAGAGCTTTAGCTTTTGCATCAGCGAATCTAGGAATTATAAAAACAGAAAAGGATCATATTAGATTAAGGATGTTGCTCCGTAGTTTTAATAAATATTACAACGAAGGTACATATGAAAAAATCATGACCCTTTTAGATCTGTCTGGTCTTGAAATGAATAAAACAAAGACGGGGAGTTATCCTCCTTGGGAACCCAATTATGATTCGAGATTACTAAATTTAGCCAAAGAAGCTTATAAAGAACTAAATGACCAAGATCCATTAGTTATTTTAATTCAGGGAGGTTTAGAGAGTACGCTTTTAATTGATTTGAAACCTGATATGGAAGCTATTGCAATTGGTCCTACAACGAAAGATGTACATTCCCCAGACGAGATGTTAAATGTCAAGTCCGTTGAAAAGACATGGAATTTTCTGTTAAAGATTCTTCAAAAATTAGATTAAAAAAGCAGTCTTCTTTTTACTAGTTATTATTTTTTAGGGAATTTACTATGACAAACACTACTAAGCTTGCTATTATTTCGGATATTCATGCAAATAAATACGCTTTAGACAGTTTTCTCCAGTATAATGAAGAACACTTTCAAGCTGAAAAAATCTTGAATTTAGGTGATTTTACTTCGATTGGACCCCATCCAAAAGAAGTAGTGCAAACAATTTACACAGATAAACGATTTGAAAATATAATTGGGAACAATGAAATGATCGTCTTGGGAAAACGAAAAAACGAATGGATGAGAGAAAAGATGATTCATCATGAATGGATTGCTAACCATATTGGAAAATATCTTCTTGAGAAAATTGAAAATACCCCTACATCAAAAACTTTAGAAATGAACGGGAAAAAAATTTTAATGCTTCATTCACATTTCTATGATACTCCTGGCAGAACAATTCAGGATAACCTTTTAATTTATCAAGGAAAGACACTAGAAGAATTTTTCGATGATTACCCTAAAGATATTGATATTGTACTTGTTGGTCATTCCCATTTACAGTTATATTTGACATGGAAAGGGAAATACATTATAAATCCTGGTTCAATTAGTATTACTTGGAAACCAATTACGTCTTTCTGTTTACTAGAAATTGATGATACTAACCTAAATGTTGACTTTAAGAATATTCCCTATGACTTCTCAAAATTGAAAGAAGATTATCAACAGAATAATGTAGTTGCGAAAGATTTTCTGATTAAATATTTCTATCCCTTTATTTAATTTAAGATCATTACTCTATTCTTCTTTTAATAGTTAGAAAGCATAATCTATTAGAAAATCTTTTCTTTAATAATTATCTTTAGAAGATCATGGAAATCATGAATCGAGAATTAATTGATCTTAATGAGCGTAAATTCCCAGAAAATGTTTGCTTTAAACCAATTGGTATGATTCATACCCCATTTAAATCACTCAAGGGAATTCCTATTCAATCAGCAATTTCAAATATGCAAGGAAAGTTAGAAATTTTTTCTGAATATAAGGCTGGTTTGAAAGATCTTTCCGAATTTTCTCATCTCTATTGTTTATTTTTTTTTGATATGGTAAAACAACCTGTCCCACTTCAATCTAAACCATTTTTAGATAATGACAAAAAAGGTGTATTTGCCATACGCACGCCATTTCGTCCTAATCCTATAGGCCTTTCAATTTTAGAGATAATCGAAATTAGAGACAATATGATTCACGTCAGGAATGTTGATATGTTAGATAAAACCCCGATATTAGATTTAAAACCTTACGTCTCCAGATTTGATAATATTAAATCAAATAAAATCGGTTGGTTGAAAGGAAAGATTCAGAAAAAACTTAGCTAGAAGCTTTTTGGATTAATTTTTCGTTCTTCTCTTTTCGAAGTCTTTTTGCTTGAATAGCTATAGTCTCAAGGAGTCTACGTTGGTTTGTTGATATCCAGGGTCCTTCACAATCAATAGCAGCGTACGGAATGTCACTTTTATTAGCTAGGGGGCGAATGATAGCTTGTGAATTCATTGCAGGTTGACAGTTAAAAGTTCCTAAATTAACTAGACCATCATAAATCCCTTCTTTTATCGAATGTAAGAATCTACCCGTTATAATTGGGGTTTCACTAAGACTATTGGAAGAAACATACTTATTCCCCTCTTCAAAAAGAGCAACAAAATCGATAAATGGATCAAATAATAATCCTGATTTCCCGATGATTCTCCTAAAAATTTTACATTGAGAATTTAGGAAGTTTAAAGCACTTTTATTTCTCCTTGTTCTTTGAAATTCTTTTTGTTCATTTCCTTCTAATTCAGAAACACCTAACAATTTTTCATTAAATTGATCTTTTGGAGTTAAATATCCCTTTTTGAATCCAAATCTTATGGTGCTTTCTGCTAAAATCATACTCATCGTCTCAATAATATCTACAACTTTCACAATAATTCCTTTTTCAAGAAAAAAATCTTCTAGTGGGTAATGATCAAACATTAAATTTAGTCCGCCAAAAATTAACACTTTAGGGATTTCTTCAATACTAGCTTTAAGAGGTATTTTTGCCACCTCTTTTGCCCATTTAACAAGACCAGTATTCAACGTCTTCTTTCCATCTTTTACACTATCGATAAATTCACTCGTTAAGTATTCAAATCTCTCCAAAGCATTAATTCTATTCTCTGCAACACAATGTAAAGCGTTTCTTGCTTCTATAAGATATTGACCTACAATAAAATTAATGTTCTCCCAAGCTAACATATCGCGATTTAATCCTAGATAACGGTTAGTATATTTAGGAAATGCGCAAAAAATGGCATTTTTTACATTTAATCTCCTTGAAAAAGTATCCCAAAGAACGGGCCATGCACCATTCTGACATGGACCATGATTATCTATTGGAGTACGATATATCGTTATTTCATCTTCTTTTTTGTATTCTTTAATATCTTTTAAGACTGCACCTGCTATTGCGACACTCGCAAGGCATTCTCTTCCAGAACAAATTCGTTTAGCATATTGCAAAATAGAAGCATCAGTTTCTCCGCTTACCCTAATGTTTCGATTATACTTTTTGAATAAATTTATAACTAGTCTTCTTCCATATGAGTTACGAGGTTCTGGATCAACGTATACTATCCTAGAGTCTTCAAAATCGACTCTCTGGCCGTTACTGTCAATAATATGATTAAGATCATCTGAAAAGCGAGCCCTTCTTACTGATTCTATCTCTGTCATTTCTTAAACAACCACACTTTGAGTTAATGATTTCATAATTTTTATATCTTTTTTCAGATGACGCTCTTCTATAATATCCAAAAATGCCCCCACTCTTGTCTCAAATCCAGCGTGGGCGGTATGAGAATCTATTTCGAGATAACAAAACGTGTGTCCTTCAAGTTGTTCCCGGTAATGATGATACATCGTACCATCAGGTCCACAAGAAAAGCACGACACAAAACATATAAAGAGGTTAGGATATTTCTTAATATATTTTATAGCATTATCAATCTCTTGAGTGAATCTCCATACATTTCTTGATGGAACATCCTCCTCCTCTATATATGGTAATAGATCAGAAGGAATAGCATTATAACCTCTACTCACAATCTTTCGAGGTAGAGCAATGTTTACATCTGGAGGATAAACAACATAAGGTCTTCCAGCAATAATCACTGATGGCTTTTTTAATAATTCTTTCAGTTTTCTTCGCCCAAATTCAAAATATATTGCTCTGAACATTTTATAATGAGATAGGGCTACTAATCCAGCATTAATACCCACTTTATTTTCTAATCCTAATAATGAAGCAACTCTGCCAAATTCTTTTATTGTAGTTTCAAGAAGATCTTCTGAGAGGCCAATATGTGGTGATATTATTTTTTCACTTTCATTCTCAAAAGCTGCTCGGATAATGTCTGGAATAGTTGTTGTAGATGGACAAGTATAACCATGAATATAACCCTTTGGAATTTCCATTTCAATTACGTGGGGTAAGAAGATATAATCAACATTTTGGCTAATTAGATCATGTACAGCCCCATGAACTAACTCACATGGATAACATATAGGAGCTTTTGTTTTTGTATTGCCTGTTTTTGAAGGATTTGATAACACTACATTGTACCCCAACTCATTGATAAATTTTGCATATAAAGGATAGTAAATGTGAGAAGTAAGTGACATGGGTATACCAATCGTGCCAAGAGGATGCTTTACAGCACGAGCCCCAAAATCATTGATCATCATGTTATTCCTGATTTCTATAAGATCTTGACCGTCCTTTATTTTTGTTCCTTTCTGACGCAATAATTTATATTTAGAACATAACCCTCCAAAAGGATATGTATGTCCTCTTATCAAAATCCTTTGAATTTCACAATTGTTATCACATGATTTACATCTAAACGTATTTTTAATCTCAATTTCTCCTTTCGTAAGATTTTGTAATGAAAACTCTTCCTTTGATATTTCATTACGTTGTAATAAATCCCTCGTCATAAGTGCAGTACCTACAGCCCCCATAAGTTCGGGATGGGTAGGAACTACAACCTTTCGCTGTGAACGAGCGGCAATAGCTAAGGCTACAGATCTATTAAGAGCAACTCCTCCAAGGAAGAGGAGATTCTTGCCGATTTGACGAGGTCCAACAATACGTGAAATATAATTATCAGCAATCGAATAAACAAGACCTGCCACAACATCTTCTACTTTAGCACCTTGCTGAAGAGCATTCCTCAAGTCAGTATTAATAAAAGCTGCACATCGTTCACCAAATGCAATTGGTTGAGTACTTTCTGTTGCAATAGAACTTATTTCTTCTACTTTGATACCCATATCTACTGATGCAGATTCTTCAAGAAAGCTACCAGTTCCCGCAGAGCAACCCTCATTCATTGCATAATCAATCGGCACTCCTTTTAAAAATGAAATGAATTTTGAATCCTGCCCTCCTATTTCAAAAACGGTATCAACATCAGGAAGTTCTTCCGTTGCTGATCTTGCATGTGCTAAAATTTCATTTAGGCTTCTGCAGTTATCTAAATAAACTGAAACCATCTCTCTTGCTGAGCCTGTTACCCCACACTGGATTAATTTTATAGAATTATCTCCCACTTGCTCTACAAGTTCGTTTATGCATTGTTTCGTTGCTAAAATGGGGTTACCTAATGTTCTTAAATACACACTTGCTCCTATTGAATTATCAGAAACATTAAATAATACGGCTTTAGTAGTAGTGGAACCCGCATCTACACCAAGTATGTATTTTTCCCCAGGTTTTAACGCTATCTTATTTTCTGCATTAACCCGATAATCTAGAAGATGCTCTGCTTTTTCTAGTGCCTCATGAGTTTGAAATTCAATTTTCGATGATTTAAACCAATTATCATATAGTTGATTAGAATCTTGTAGTTCAGATGCAAACAATGATGCTCCAAAAACTTCGAGATAAGGGCTTTCAGGTAATACTTTTATTTCCGAATCTTTGAGAAAGCTAGATAGATTTTTGATAAAAATCTTATTTAAAGCAACTCCACCAGATATGACGATCAATTGAGTAGGCCATTGAGCGGCATCTATCATTTCGCTTACTTTTCTCGCTAAATCATAAATTAATGTCTTTGCAATATCTGATGGAGTACATTCTCCTTTATTCAATCTGTGCGTTGCATCTGATTTACAATGGACTGAACATCGTGTTGCCAATTGAGTAAAGTTTCCCTTCGCGCTCGTTTCTATTCCTTCTTCAATAGATAATCCCATTCTTTGAAGTTGTTGAACAATAAATTCCCCCGTACCCGCAGCACACTTTGAAGTAGAAATTATGTTTTTAATGATACCATTTTTCATCGGGTAAACACTAAAAGTTTCTCCCCCAAGTGAAAGCAAAATGTCAGGTTTAAGATCATAATAAGACAGAGCTTTTTCAAGACATTCAATTTCTGATATATAAGGTAAATTAAGAAAACTACTCGTGGCTTGCCCAGTTATTACTATATTTGAATTTTTATCATCTTTATAGCGATTAAATATTTGTTTTATCTTTTCTTTAGGAGAACCCTCATGACGTATAACTTCACTGAGTATCTCACCATTATGTGTTCTACGAACCCACTTTACAGAAACCGCACCAATTTCCAATCCCTCGAAATAACGAATCTTACTTGGTTTAATTGCTTGAAGACTCTTATTTAGCACTACTCATCACCACGTCCTCTTATACTTTAGAAAAAATAAGATCGATTTATTTACTTAGATATTTATTTAAATAAATTTCAATTTAATCAAATAGACATGGTAGGCATATAAATAAAATTAAACAATTGAGAATATCATAAGTATTTTGTTGAATCTATACAGCGATTTCGGTAATCTTGTTGTTGATCTCGTGTTTTTTTTCCGAAAGTTAATAGTTTTATATTGGAAAAGATGAAAGCTAAGTTTCAATTTGGATCAAGATTTCCTTCTAATTTCTTTTTAACCACACAATACGCTGTATCAGTAGCTGCAACAGTTAAACAGGCATTACAACTAGTGCAAAGTGGGGGTGATAGGTCACCATTTTTCCAACGATTTGGGAGATTTGGCTCATAAATTAAAGGTCTACTTAATGCTACAAAATCTGCGACGTTTTGTTTAATAAAATCTTCTATAGTTAATGGATTTCTAATACCTCCCTGAAGAATTATTGGCCGACCTTTCATTATAGGTTTCAAAATTTTAACATTTTGAAGAAAATAATTCTCATTTTTCTCTTTTTTATCCATAACAGAAGGATAAGTTTTCCTATTACTAAATTTTAAATCATAACGACCAGAACTTGGTTCTATTGCATCATAACCAGTCTTAATAAGAATATCAGCAATCTCTTTTGCCTCGTCTAATCTTAACCCTCCTTGAAGATAATCCATTGTATTCAACTTAATTAGTATTGGGAAATTCTTATCTACATCATCTCTGAGTTGATTATAAATATCAACTAGTATTTTTGCTCTATTTTGGAAAGATCCCCCAAATTCATCATTACGTCTATTTGTAAAGGGTGAAACGAAATCACTAAGCAAATAACCATGAGCACCGTGTATTTGAACAGCATCATATCCACATTCATAAGCCCTCCGACCAGTATCTACAAAATTTTTAATGATTTGTCTTACCTCCTCAATTGTTAATTCACGGCATGGTTTATTAATTACTAAATTAATCATTGGTGAAGGTCCGACGGGTTTAAAATTTCTATTTCCAAAAATAAAAGCGCCATTACCAGTATGAGCAATTTGAGCAGCAATTTTCGCATCTGAATTCTCATGAACCGTTTTTACTAGTTTTTTTTGACCAGAAATATATGAATCATTATATAAACAAGCCATTCTATAAGTAGCAGAACCTAATGCATTTACAGCAAGATATCCAGAAATTATTAAACCTGTTCCTCCTTCGGCTAAATCCTTAAAAAGTTTAATCAAATCTTCTGTTACATAACCATCCTCTGTTGCTTTAGCGACCCAAGTTGCCGATCTGATGAGTCTGTTTTTAATTTGAACATTACCAATTTTACCGGAACTAAATAGGTGTTCTAATTCCATAGTATCAACTTTATTGAATTTATATTACTTACTATTTTCAGTATTAATATTTTTAATTTTTTAGCACATTTCATAGTTTTGATTCTTAACATTACAGTCTAAACTAATAAAAAAGGCAAGCAAAACTATTTCAAATTTGAATTATTTTCAAAAATATTATTACTAGGAAGGATTTTTTTTGAACTCATCAAAAGTCTTAAGGGAATTAAAGGGGAAGCGTTTATTAGGATATGCTCTAGGGAATTTTGGGATATCCATGTTAAATATTTTTAGCGGTTCTTTTGTGTTTCAATTTTATGTATATACCATTAATCTAGATTCTGTCCTTGCTTCAGTTGGGCTTTCATTTAACGTGTTTTTTTCAGCAACCTTCTCAATTATATTTGGTGTCATAATAGATAATAAAAAACCTGGAAAATTCGGGAAACGACGTCCTTTTTTGCTGTACGCTTTACCCTTCTGGATTATCAGCAGTATTATAATATGGTTTCCTCCATATGCTCCAGAAAACAACTCCTTATTCTTACCGACGGCATTCTTTTTCTGGATTGTAACTGCGATTCGTGCTTTAAGTGGAACTTTAATTTTCAACACTTACCTATCAATGCTACCAGAACAATCTCAAACTCTGAAAAATCGACATTCAGTCGCATCCCTCCGAGCTTTATTCATGATAATTGCATCAGTTATATCTTTATTCTTACCATTGCTTGTGCAAAGTTTTCTCCCCGATCCAAAACATGCTAAACACTTTGATCCTTCTGGCCAAATTATTCTTAATATTATACCCCTAATTGGCATTATTTTAACAGGTTTTGGATTAGCTGCGGTGCTAATTGTTTTTTTTTCTGTAGATGAAAGCTTTCACCAGCATAACTCTAACTCGAAAAAAGAAAAAGCAACACTAAGAGAAACGTTTAAAAGAATGGCACAGCCCGCAAAAGACCATAAATATAGAAATTTGGTTTTCACTAGCTTCTTTATTAATATGTCTGGGAGTGTTTTTGGCTTCTTAATATTTCCATTTCAGACTCATTTGCTTGAATTTCAACAAGCAGAATTTTTATTATATGTTGCAATTTCACTTTTTGGAAAATTAAGTTGGTATGTTGTATGGAGATTTGTAATTAAAAGAAAACCATTAGTTAAAGCATATTCTTTATCTCTTATTTTTGCTGCAATAGTATCTATTACTGATTTGTTATTTCTCCTAAGCAATCTCCCGTATGGATTTAAGATTTTATTATATGTTGTTTCCTTTAGTACAATTTTGGGGACATCCTATTCAATACCTTTATTTGGAATTCCTCTAGGTGCATCTTTAATCCATGAAGCAGCAGTTAAAAAAAACACTTCTGATATTGATGAGACAATTAGTAACATTTCGGGATCATATTACGGATTTTCTACATTTATATCTTCACTCGGTGCAGCTTTTTTCCAAATTATTATTGGCTTAATGCTCACAGGTGCGAATCAAAGCAACCCTATAATAATTACCTTACTGTTTGCTTCACAAGGAATTTTTTACTTAATCGCAGTATCCTTTTTAAGGAGGATTAAGCTTGCTAAACCCGTAGAGATAGATACAACTACTCCACGAATTGAAGTTCCATAAAATAAGAAAAAGAAATTTCATGATAACGCAATTAAATATACTAAAATAAATGTAAATAAAATCTTGATAACCAAAGGATTTAAAATAGTTTACTCGGTTTCCTTAGTATACCACGGCCTGCAACCAATCGATTAATTTGATTAGTACCTTCATAAATCTGAGTCAATTTAGCATCACGCATAAGCTTTTCTACAATTGCACCTTTCATATATCCTGAACCTGCTAAAATTTGTACAGCATCTGTTGTAACTTTCATAGCAGCATCAGAAGCAAAGCACTTCGCTAAAGCCGCTTCTGTGGTGCATCGTATATCTTGATCTAGCATCCATCCTCCTTGTAAATACATAGCTCTTGATGCCACGATAAGGGCATTCATATCAGCTAGCATAAAATGAACTCCTTGGAATTGACCTATGGGTTGACCAAATTGTACTCGAGTGTTCGCCTGTTCGACTGCTTCATCCAATGCTTTTTGTGCAATACCGGTACAAACTGCTGCAATGTTCACCCTTCCCCTATCAAGAGCCATCATAGCAAGCTTAAAGCCTTGCCCTTCTTGACCGATAAGGTTTTCCTCATTTACCTCGACATCATTAAATTTCAATTCCGCAACATTTAAAGCCCGGTGACCCATTTTATCCTCTACATTAACCACTTCTATTCCTTGAGTGGTTCTAGGTACTGCAAAACAACATATTCCTTTTATTCCAAGACTCTTATCAATAGTCGCGAATAAACAAAGTAAATCAGCATATTTTCCATTAGTAATATAGCGCTTTGTACCGTTAATAACATAGTTATTCCCTTTTTTTTCCGCAACAGTTTGCATCATAGCTGCATCTGAACCTGCCTCAGGTTCCGTGAGACAAAAACAACCACTCCTATAACTTTTCGTCATAGTCCCTATAAATTTTTTCTTCTGTTCTTCCGTTGCACCAATTTGGATAGGTGCCATGGACAAGTGTGAAATTCCTATCATCTGAGCAATGGATGGGCACTCGTAATTTAATGCTTCAGTTATAATGTAATGCTCTACATAACTAAATCCAGACCCACCATATTCCTTAGGGATATTCGTGTACATTAGTCCTAACTCGTGTGCCTTTTTAAGAATTTCTTCCGGATAAGTTCCCTCTTTGTCAAATTCAATAGCAACAGGCTTTATTTCTTTAGTAGCAAAATCCCTTGCCTTCATGAGTATTGCTTTCTGCTCCTCACTTAAACTAAAATCAATCATAATAAATCTCTCGCTCTTTACTTTTTAATACCTTTTGATTATTAATATGAATATTTTATAATGGAATACCATTAATCGTATTACTTTTGCTTTAAGTTTATTCACAATTATATTGACAGAGATATTTATTTTTCATTATTTAATTTTTATATTTAAGATATACATATTTTATAATCAAAACCTATTTTTTTAATAGAATTTAATATCAATAATATATAACTCTCAAAAAATAAATTAAGTAAGGTAATTAAAAATGACAAATGATACTGTAAATCGTGAATTTCGCCAATTTGGAGATAAAATGTTCTATATATTAATCTTCTTTCTTTTAAATTTCATAATTCCCGTTATCCCTGGTATATTAATGTTAATTTATTCATTTCAAGCTATTGAAGATATAAAAAAGGCTAATAAGGAACTAAAAAGCGATGATTTAGAGGATTTTCGATCTTATTTTATAAGTTCATATGTTCTTATATTTATTACAGGAACTATAATCATAATAGCGGGGATTTTATTCGCTATTGCTTTTTGGCCCTATATAGAATCTCAAACATTCCCACCACTAGAGGATCTATTAAGACTAATACTCATTCCAGGAATAATTTTTGTTATCGCTTTAATAACGTTATTAATTGCTGGTATACTACGGTATTCAGCATGGAAAAACTTGAATGAATTCTTTATAAAAAATTCGGAGATGTTTCCTGAAGCTATCGCATACGACGCAAGAAAGGGTTCTGAAAACTTGAGAAAAGCAAGTTTGTGCATGTTATTAGGATTTTTAATAATAACCATACTAATAAGTATTATATATGAAATTCTAGGATATGCAAAATTGTCAAAGTTGAAAAACCTACCATATTCAAGCGCTAATAAACCCTCTCAACCCATAGAAACACCAAGTTCTAAGACGGGAGGCACAACTAACTTCTGTCCGAAATGTGGTGCTAAAAAAGAAGAAGACGCTACTTTTTGCTCTAACTGTGGTCAACAATTTTAATATGTCCTAATTTTTAATCAATTTTTTTTTAATCTTAATTTACGTACTTGTGAATAAATATCTATTGAGATCTTAGTGTAATTGTGCTTTTTCCTTATATTTTAAACATAGATAAGCATAAAATGTAATCCATTTGTTTGACAAACCACGTTTTCCAATTTCCCAATATTTAGATTTGATGGCGTTTGATCCGCTCAATCGTTGTTCCTTAGAAGATTTTGTAGCATCATTATTTATTAGCTTATTGTTTAATTTTAGCATTCTCAATCTCATGCCTGAGTATTTTTTTTTCAATCTCTGGACCTACTTCAATCCATTTACCGTTTACAAATATACTACGTGAAAGACCATATTGTTTAAGAATGGATGGATTAGTACCAGAATATTCATTAAGCACGACATCGTTTTTATATTCAGAGACTACTTCTCGTACTCTTTGGGCTTCAACATCACTCGTTAAGCAAAAAACATTCCAAAATAAATCTACAACCACTTTTCCTTGAATTGGTTTAAATTTATAATTTAGATTCATGAATTGAGGTGGTTCAGCACTAGAATCAAGAGACTTCCAAAGAATTGCATTGATTCCTTGCTTTTCAGCAACTTTATACCCAAGTTTTTCAAAATATTTCGCTGGCATAAACCAAAAATCCCAAAATTTAGCAATAGTCGCGATTCCCTTGCGTTGTTGTTTTAGAGTTTCTTCCTCTGCTGCTTTAATTAATTCCTTCCCAATGCCTTTTGAAGAAAATTTTGATTGTGAAACTAAACATGGAAAAACCATTAAATCTTTTCCATATATTTGAAATGGGGTTATTTCTATTGGCATAATATATATAAATCCTGCATGAACATTATCAAAGAGCGCAACTTTTGTTTTTAAGCCATATTTTTCCATTTTTTTAAGCCAAGATACCCTCCGAGGAGAAGATGATTCAATTTCTAAATTATTTTCATTTACGTGTGTACAAGTACCAACATAATATTCATCATCTTCAGTCATATCTCGAATGATTATTCCCAAATAATTCACCTACGTTAGTTTTCCATTTTTATACATTTTCTGGAATTTTCATATTTTCATCTGTTGATAATACTGAAAAACTTTAAAATCATACCAATGGTATGATTTATTTCATGTCAACAATTGGTCCTGGGGAAAAGAAGGAAAAATTATCTGTGAATGATAGCAACCGCGTTGATGATATTAAAAGTACATTAGGAAATATATATGGACTTGATCCTAATGACTTTCATTTATCTTCTGGTGGGGTTACAATGGATGAAAATAATCCATTAAGAGATTACGATGTAAACAATGGCGACGATATTCTTTTAATCCCCGCAAGTACTGCAGGTTAAATATTTAATTAACCTTTTTTTTTATATTCTATTCCATCCTTAAGTATTCGAAAAATGCAAACTAGGAATTTCCTAGGCTTTTATTGTTTCTTTCTTCTTGCCATTTCAACAAAAGCTTCGATACGCGTAATCATTCCAGCCTCTCCAAAATAGCCTTTCAAAGGTTAAAAAGAGATCCAATATCAAAAAACGAATTTCTTGAAAAAAACTCGAGTCCATTCTTAACAGCGAATCCTAAATCTAATTTTTTTGATGGATTCAGCATTGTTAAAACCTTTGACATTGGGGTTTCAATACTAGACATGAAATATTCAAAATTGGATTTCGGCTTAAAATATATATTTTTTATTTCATCCGGGATCACATACTTGGCATCTCTAAACAAGGGATTAGTTTTCTTGTTGCCAACCATTAAATCATGAAATGCTTCGATTCTTGTTCTAAGTCCTTCAAAACCAGAACTTCCAT
>JAEOTR010000055.1 GCA_016839705.1 Promethearchaeota archaeon
AATTAACATCCCATTACCCACTACTGATGAGGAGAAATTCAGAAGAATAATCGAAGATGAATTTAAAATACGAAGGATGGCTGTGGATTATAATATTCCAGTGATCATAAACTTACAATTAGCTGAAGCTATAATAGATGCAATAGAGAAGGTGCGCGAAAAGCCACTCGTTGTAAAATCATTAGATGAGTTTCATAAAGAATTAAAAGAGATTTATTGGTAATTAAAAAAATTTTTTACAAATAAAAATAATATAAAAGGAAATTAAAGAAAAGAGAGGTGTTTTAAAAATTTACTATCGAGGATATATACTCGTAAGATTAAGAACAATAGGAAAAGAGTGGGATTTAGTAGAGAAACTCAAAGGTCTGAAATCCAAAGAAGAGGGTGAAGATTGGGAAGTAACTTACTCCACACCTATTTATGGAGGTTGGGATGTAATTATTGAATGTTCTTTTACTCAATTATCGGAATTAGATAAAATCGTGACTTATTGCCGAGTAGATGATGATTTATCTCAGTGGATTGAAGAAACTACAACTCTATGCGGAACAAACCCTAATTTTCCTCATATTTAAATGTGATCAATTTGGTCACATAGTTTTATAAATATTTATAATTGAAATATTGATAATTTAGAAATAAATTCGAAACCAATTTTATATTTTCTCTTGAAAATTTTATGGGAAATATAACTGTATTTCATACGGCTCAAGATATAGTAGATACAATATTTCCCCAAGATCGTTGGAGAGAATAAGATATTTTCATATAATATAACAAATATAACTAATATATTGAAATCTTTCAACAATATTTTTTATAAGCGTATTAATAATCTATTGTAATAATTATTATAAGGTAAGAATGATATAATTTAATTGAAATTGTTTTTTGATAATTAAAATCTCTCTATCAATCAAAAAAATATTATGCTTTTTAAAAAAAATAAACTAAAAATGAGAGATAAACTTATAGAGCATTGTGCTGTCTTCGGGGTTACATGTGATGATATCGGATATTCAGTCTCTCAAGAGTTATATAAAGGGCTAATGGCTTTACAGCACCGAGGACAAGAATCATCTGGTATTTCAATACTTCAAACGGGAGGTAAAATTTTTACATATAAAAAGACAGGATTAGTTTCTCAAGTATTAAATGAAAAAATTCGATCTCATTTTTGGGGTAATATAGGAATTGGCCATAACAGATATGCAACAACAGGAGCATCCGAATTCTCTTCATCCGACTATATACAACCATATCATTTTAAGAATAATGTGCTTGAGTTTTCTTTGGCTTTCAATGGAACTATTCCTGTTTATGATAAAATTAAACAGAAATTGAACGAGATGGGTAGAGTATTCATTACTAATACAGATACAGAGGTTATTGTTCAATTATTAGCATCTATTGCTCTAGAAACTGAAGATTGGGTAGAAGTTTTAAAAAGAACAAGTATTTATCTTGAAGGTTCCTATTCTTTAATTCTATTAACTCCAGAAGGCGATATTTACGCGATGCGAGACCCCCTTGGTTTTAAACCTTTATGTATTGGTGAATTGATTACAGAAGAAAGAAATCTGTATTACGTTGCCTCAGAATCATGTGCCATTGACGCAGTTGGAGGATTATTCCTAAGAGATGTTAAACCAGGAGAAATAGTACATTTAAGTTTTCAAGATGATATTCATTCTGAAATAATCTTGAAAGCAGATAGAGGTGCTCTATGTCAATTCGAATTTGTATACTTCGCTCGCCCAGATTCTGTCATTGATGGAGTCTCTGTGGCTGAAGCAAGAGTAAGATTAGGTCAATATTTAGCAAAAGCAGATCCATATCTAAAAGATCCTAAGTTTAAAGAAAATGCTATAGTAGTACCTGTACCTGATGCAGGTCGAAGTGCTTCGGTGGGTTACGCTAATGCAGCAGGTTTGCCTTATGCAGAAGGATTAATGAAAAATCGGTATTTATGGAGGACATTTATTATGCCTGGTCAACAAAAAAGAAAAGCAGCTGTCCAAGAGAAACTTAATCCAATAACAAGTGTCGTAAAGGGAAAAGATGTAATTCTGATTGATGATTCGATTGTTAGAGGGACAACAACCAGTCAAATAGTTAAATTGTTAAAAGAAAAAGGGGGAGCAAATGCCGTTCATTTGAGGATTAGTTGTCCTCCTATTATAAGTGCATGTTATATGGGAATTGATTTTCCTACTAGAGATGAGCTTATAGCTGGGAGAGCTCAGAACCTATTTGGAGAGAATTTTATTGAAGAAATTAGAAAAAAAATTGGTGCTGATACATTAATTTACCAAAATGTGAATGATTTAGTAAAGGCAATTAGTTTGAGAGAAGATCAGCTATGTTTGGCATGTTTGACTGGAGATTATCCACTAAAATCAATTAAAAATTTAGCTGAAATTGAAAATAGTATAGTAAATTCGAGATCACTTCAACAATAGAAGCCAAAACTTTCTTAATAATTAAAGAAAAAAAAAAATTAAAGTCTATTTATATATCTCTCTCTTTCCCATTCACTTACTACAACGCGAAATGCGTCGTTTTCTTCTAGCTTGGCGTATAAGAAATTTTTAAATGGATCTTC
>JAEOTR010000056.1 GCA_016839705.1 Promethearchaeota archaeon
CCTCGTCTCTTTAACATATTCTCCATTTGTTTGTTTAATCCAGCAAGTTTCCAGCGTTCTGATATGGAAGCATTTGATTCTTTAAATTTTTTCCATACATTTTGTTGTTTAATTAACTCATCATGTTCATATGATATTTTCATTGCTAATCGTTTAATCCCATGTGATTCAGCTATCCTTTGGGCTTGAGATAGAAATCGGCGGGCTGTCTTTAAATCTAAATTTAACAACGCTAATTTAGCTTTTAATATAAAAGTCTCACAAAAAAATCGGTAAGATTTCGTACTTTCAGCGATGATTAATATTTGAGCAATATTCTGATTGATTTCATCAATGACATCACTATTGTTGTTTATGCGGAATTCTGAAAAAAGTAGGTCACAAAGATGGATATATGCATTAATTGTCAACCCAAAGTCCATAATTTCTGTTTCGATAATTTGTTTTAATAATTCTTCAGCTTTAGCCCTATCTCGGATTCGAGAACTTATTTTTAATATTAAAGCTTTATTGAATTTATAATCCAATTCTACAAGACTGTCTTTCCTCTGATTATAAATTTTTTCTAAAAGATGAAAATATTTTTGAGCAAGTTCGATATCTCCCTTTTCGAGAGCTACATAGATTAAACTATCAATAATACCTGCTGCTCCTTTAGGTTGGTTTTCATTGAGTTTCAAGCTACGTTCCAAATATTCCAAAGCAAGATCAGATTCACCTTTTTCAGAATAAGTATTCCCAATGTTATTTAATAAACGTCCCTCCCAATCATTGCTTTTAAATTCTTTAATTAAATCCAAAGCTTTAAAATGATATTTTAAACTATTATCTAACTCTCCAATAAGTTGATATATACCTGCAATAAACTCGTATCCCATGGCCATCCAGACATGATTAAATTTAATTTCTATCGCCAGTGATATTGCGTTCCTGAAATAATTCAAAGCAAGATTCAAATTACTTCTTGTAAAAAAGAATATTTGTCCCTTTATGATATTAGCCCATGCAATTTCAAAAGTATTCCCAAGTTCTTTTTGTACACCGAAGACTAATTCTAAGCACTTTTCTGCTAAATCTATATTACCTAAATGCATATTACTCCATGCTTTTAACAACTCTATACGAACTTTTCTAATAGTAAAAATTTTTTTCGGTAGGTCAGAATTAAATTTTAATAGATCTTCAGCTTTTCCAATTAATTCGGAGGTTTCATTATATTCATTAGCTAAACACAATCCAATGAGAATAAAGAATAAGCCGTCAATCGATTGGAGATCATCATTTCGTTTTTGACCTTCCTTAAAAATTTGATCACCCAATTTTTTAACTCCTTCGGAATTGAGTTGATGCATTAGAATTAAACCCTTTAAAAACTGGTAATAATTTTTTTGTTGTTGATTAAGCTCTTCAAATTGATTCTTATCATTCAATATTTCAAGAGCCTTCTCAAGTTTACCATCATCAAAAAGCTGTTCTGCTCTTGTTAATTCATTCAATTTAGGAAGAGACATGTGTTTATTTAGTTTGGATTAAAATACTATGAATTTATTAAGTTAATTAATGTTTTAAATGTGTTGTAAAATTATTTTTTATTTTAGAAATTGAATTCTATTAAATTTAGTATTTTTATTAATAAAGGTTTCTGTTATTAAAGATTCAAGTAAAGGGATGTCTTTTATGTTAATAGACTGGTTTGCTTGAAAGAATTTAAGTAAATTTTGCCAAATAGATTCTTTTTTTTGTACACTATCGATAAAATTTTGCATTTTTTGATGAGCATGGTAAGAATCCCCTTTGAATATATAGGTAATAAAAAAGGGGGGAATAGATTTCATAAGAAGGGTATATTCACCGAAGATCGCGCGATCTAGACCTTCAGAAAACATTTCTTTAATAAAGTAATCAATAGTTGTTAAAAAACCGCCAAAAAGATGTGATTCAAAAGATTTGTCAACTAAGAATGAGTGGGAGAATAAAGCTAAACCTCCTTCTGTTATGATAAATAATGACACAGGTTCTTCTTCTGACAACTTAGGAATTTCAATCATTTGTTTTTTCACTATTTTCTGCATTTGCTCACTTAATCCAGAGATTTTCCAACGTTCAGGTAAAGAAGCTTCTGAATCTTTTAATTTCTCCCATAAATTCAGTTGTCTTAATAATTCATCATGTTCATATGAAATTTTGATTGCTAATCGCTTTATCCCATAAGTGTCTGCTATTTTTTGAGCTTGAGTTAGAAAACGTCGAGCTGCTTTCATATTAAAAGTTAATAAAGACAATTTAGCTTGCAATATGAAGGTTTCACAAAAAACAAGAAAGGAATGTGAATTTTCAGCGATAGTTAATAATTGGGTAATATAATATTTGAGTTCATTAAGAACATCAACATCATTATTGATACGATATTCTGAAAGAAGCCAGTCACAAAGATGAATAAGCGCGTTAATTTTAAGATCAAAATGTAAAGTTTCTTTTTCGATGACTTGTTTTAATAATTCTTCAGCCATAGCTTTATCTCGGATTCGAGAACTGTTTTTCAACATTAAAGCCTTAGTGTAATGGTAAAGTAATTCGACATCACTATCTTTCGTTTGATTATATATATTTTCCAAGCGTTGAAAATACTTCTGAGCATAATCAA
>JAEOTR010000057.1 GCA_016839705.1 Promethearchaeota archaeon
ATTGATGACAACCAATACAATTTTTTAAATCGACCTTATTTAAAAATAAATATTCATATTCGCAATCGTAATTCTTTTTATGAATATTTTCAATGGTTTTTATTGCATTATACGTATTTTGTTTTCGTGGACTGCTAATTATTGCTAATATTTTCATAATTTGTCTCATTGTGTAATAATTAATAATTATTTCGCTTTTTTCCATTCTTTTTTGATATAATTTAGAATATAAGCGTAATTGGTCACATGATTTTTAAAAAAAATTGCAGATCTTTTTAAAAATATTACCTTTTATAAAAATTAATATTGGCTCTAACCTGTAATTTTACAATGATAATTAAAGAAAGTGGATAATTAGAGTATCAAGTTTATACTTCTTTTAAACTAAAAGAGGTGTTTCACGAACTTTTTCTATGTTTTCTCTAGAATTTCTTAAATAACTTCCAGTACTAAGTCTTTTGGAGGAGGTGAATTGAATAATTCACGAAAGTTTTAATAAAGCTTTTTGGGTTACTTTTTAAATAACTTTTTTAATAACGTGAAGAATAAATTCATAATTATTCAATAGAGATTCAATAGATAAAGAAGTGTGATTTATAATGAAAACACTCATAGTTTATGACACAAAATACGGAAATACTAAAAAAGTGGCAAAATTAATTGGCGAAGGTCTTAAAACTATTGAAGATAACGAGGTTATAATTGAATATGTTGAAGAGATTGATCTGAATAAAGAACAGATTTACGATTTAATACTTATTGGCTCTCCGAACCATTATGGAACGTATACAAAACCTATTAAGAATTTTATAGCGAATCTTCCTGAGAGTTCTTTAAAGGGAAACACTTATGCAGTATTTGGCACGTATATGTACAAAAATTATCAGAGAGTAATAAAGGGAATGGAGAAGCAAATTAATGAAGTCATGCCAAATATGGTTAAAACAAGTCCAGGGCTTTCAATCAGAGTGGCTACTAATAAAGGGCCTATCAAAGATGAAGAATTTCCTAAATGTAGAGAATTTGGGATTAAACTTTCAAAATAATATTTTACCCAACAGTGAAAAAATCAAAAATATTTGTTTTTATAATACTACTATCTTTAAGAGGTATATAATAATCTAATTTAATGAAGCATTTTAGCTTATTTTTTACAAAACTTTTTTTATAATGTGAAAAATAAATTCATAGTAATTCAAATGAGATTCAATTAATAAAAAGGAGTGATTTATAATGAAAGCACTTATAGTTTATGGCACTAAATATGGAAACACAAAAAAAGTAGCAGAATTGATTGGTGAAGGTTTAAAAACAGTTGAGGGAAACACTGTTTCAGTTGAAAGTGTGAAAGAAATTGATGTAGAAAAAGACGAAACTTATGATTTAATAATCATTGGTTCCCCAAACCATGTTGGGAGTCATATCGGTACAGTAAAGAAATTCATCAAGAACCTTCCTAAAGCTTCATTGAAAGGGAATTCTTTTGCAGTATTCGACACGTATATGGGAAAAGATTTTGAAAAAGCTACAAGAAAAATGGAAAAACAAATTACTAAAGTTATGCCAAATATGAAAAAAGTGAGTTCTGGTTTATCTATAAAAGTTGGCGGGATGAAAGGACCCATCGTAGACGAAGATCTACCAAAATGTAAAGATTTTGGAATAAAACTAGCAAAATAAATTATTACATCTTTTTTTTAATTCAAGATTACAAATATCCAAGAAAATTAGTAACACCATGAATTTTCGGAATTTCTACTTTAAAATAGTTTTTTACTATATCTAATAGAAATGTTAAATAAACCTTCTGTATCCGTTCATTATGCTTCTCATTAATACGATCCATAAGAATTTTCGATGTTAATACCTCTTTTTGAACCTCACTTATAAATTCTGCTAACTCTTTTGAAAATTCATATGCCTTCTGAATTTCATTCCTTAAAATTATTAGCCCTGTAGCTAATTCATATTCTGCTAAAAATTTCTGAGTGATACTTTTCTCAACACTTAATTTTTTATAGTCAATCAGATTGTTTTTATCATGGATTATGTAACCCTTATTAAAAACTAAATAATCAATATAGTCACTTTTATCCTTCTTATAATCCCCTTCTGACATCATAAGCAAATCAAAATCAAATAAACCTTGAATAGTAAATCTAAAGAAATTTATTATATGATTGTAAAGAAACTTATCTTCTGATAAAATAATAATTTTTTTTCCTAAAAATATAGCCTTAAAAATAAAAATCATTAATTTTTCAGGAATATTCAGCCTTATCAAATCAAAGTTAATTGATTCTGTAATGGGGGGTGCTTCTTCATCACGACTTTGAGAGATTTCCATTTCAGGAGCTTCAATTTTGAAATCAGCTATAAAACAATCTCGAACAATTAAATTTTTGTCCACATAAGCAATGAATGAATGTTCACAAATCATTCCCGGTTCAATATTAACTGCTAATAGTCCTTTTTGAGCATTTTTTGTCGCATCATTTAATATCTCTATATATTCCCATTTTCCACAAATCGGACAATGAATTTCAAGTTTAGCCATATTAAATCGTATGAATTTGATTAGAATTATATTATAGAAAGTGAGAATTATTCTTATTTTGTACTCTTTCTTAGCTATATATTAAATGAAGTAATATCAATATAAAGATTAGCTAGTAAATCAATCATACCGAATTTAATATCTTTGAACCCTACCGTAACTTTTTTCTACCAGATTAGCTATTAATAGGCACGCAACAGCACTCAAATTTTCAGCAATTATAAACGAGAAGGTGTTATCCAGAAATACAATGCAAATAAAGAATGTTATAAAGAAAAACACAGTGAAAACAGAAAATACAATTACTAACGGTTTAGTTATAGGAAAATTGAGGATCCTTTTTAATAATGTAAGTTGATTCTTAGTTTTGCGAAATTGGGTTCTTAATTTCTCTCTTCTTTCAATTTGAGCATAGCTTTCAAAAATAATCATACTAGCGAAAAAAATAGCTACAGTTATTCCTATAGGAATTAAAATAACAACGAAATAGCTACCAATTTCTAAAAAATACTGCCCAATAAAAATAAAGAAGAGTTGAATTATCCCACACATCCCTAATAATAACATTCCAATTCCAAGGTATTCCTTTGATTTCCAACGAATTTTTATTGGCATTTTCGTGGTATTTCTTACATATAATGGTGGGCCCGGCGCAATTTGAATGCGCGACCTTCCGCACGTCAAGCGGACGTCATACCAGGCTAGACCACGGGCCCTTTTAAATTCTGAATCTAAATGATATTTAGTTTAAAGTATTAGAAAAATAAATATTTTATCAGTTGTTATGTGATTTTTTAAATTCCTAACCAATGAAAAAAAAGAAAAAAAAAATAAGAGTAATTTTAAGCTTTCTTCTCTCTTAATGCCTTAATCATAGGCAAGTCTTTACCAGAAAGAATTTCTAGCATAGCGCCTCCAGCTGTAGATATAAAAGAAATACCATCAGATTTTCCGGACATTGCTGCTGCGGCTCCCATTTCACCGCCTCCGATAATCGTTAAAGCGTTATTTTTCTTGGTAGCTTGTACCATTGCTTCAACCATATCATTTGTGGCCTCCCGGAATACTTCCATTTCAAATATTCCTGGGGGTCCGTTTGCGATAATTGTTTTACATTTCATTATAACATCTTTAAATTTATCTACGGTTTTTTCACCAATATCACCTGTTGTTGTGTTGTAAGTCCCAGCCTCATCAATTCCAATAGTTTTTCTATTACCATCGTCATCAATAATTAAATCTTCAGGAAGAATGATTTTATCTTTATACTTGTTATATGTTTCCAGAATCATATCTTTATTAGCTTCTAAATCTTTGGCTATAATTTTATGATTAGGTTCTCCCATGTTTTTACCCAAAGCCTCAAAAATTAAAATTGCTGTCAATCCTGAACATAAGGCATAATCTAATTTTTCATTATCAAAGTTGTATTTCATTGCTTTAAATTTATCTATTGCTTTTGCGCCGCCTATTAACATAGCCATAGGTTTATCTGGAGATACCATAATTTTCTTTAGGGCATCTAATTCCTTATCAGTAATTGGTCCTGCCATCATTTTTGGCCATCCTACGATAGAAGCGTGAGCGCGGTGAGCTGCTCCAAAAGCATCAACAATGACATAATCAACCAATGGAAAAAGCACCTTCACCATTTCAGTATTTTCTGCTTCAGAAAAATCTTTATATTCCTTCATTTCCCCTTCAAATTTCCGAACATTATTAAGAACCAAAACCTCTCCTTTTTTAAGATCCTTTATTGCTTTAATTGCTTGT
Source organism: Promethearchaeota archaeon (assembly GCA_016839705.1). Lineage (GTDB taxonomy): Archaea > Asgardarchaeota > Lokiarchaeia > Sigyniarchaeales > SOKP01 > Loki-b32. The sequence goes on from JAEOTR010000057.1 coordinate 4,331, forward strand.
TCTCCATAGATATCCTTCACAAATTTTACTGGACGCCCTAAATATTTTTCTATCTCTTTTGCATGGATATCTAGATCAGTAAAGTCATCATTACCCGGTCGAGATTGATGTGCAAGAATAATTACTGCGCTTTTTTTAAAATATTTATTCAGAGCAGGAACTAATGCTCGAATCCGAGGAGAATCTCTAATCTCCATCTTTTCTACATCAATGTTGGAGTTGATATCAACCCGCATTAATACTTTTTTACCTTTTAAATTCACATCTTTAAAGGATGTATAATCAATTTTCATAAGTTGTATCACTTCAGATTAGGATTTATAATTAAAATAATAGTAATTTATAATTATTTTGAATTGTTATTATCTTTTTTTAAAATTTTAAATTAGAAAAATACAAAATGAATGGAATTTTTATCATTTTTATAAGAGATAATTTTAAACTATCCCTCGTATTATGTGCCTATATAGTGTTGTGTTATGAGTGAAATTAAAGATATTTTAGCAAAATTACTAGAAAAAAAAGTGTCTTTAGAAGAAGCGGAAAGATTATTGAGAGCAAATCATGTTGAAGAAGTAGGAGACTTAGCTAAATTAGATATTTTCCGTAAAACAAGGACCGGTACTCCAGAAGTTATTTTTGCCCAAAATAAAGCACCCCAGATGGTAATAGATTTTACAATAAGGTTTTTAGAAAGCAAAAAATTCGCAATTATCTCTCGATATAATGAAGATCAGAAGAATCTCATCCTTGAATCATTTGATAAATCTAATGAATATGATCTTATCATTAACGCACTTGGTAAGATAATTGTTATTAAAGAAAAATCATATAATTTCCCTAAAAAGGGGGGAATAGTGGGTGTCGTAACAGCGGGAAGTTCAGACATACCTGTTGCAGCAGAGGCAAAGATTATTGCAGAGGTAATGGGCTGTAAAGTTGTTACATCTTACGATGTAGGTATTGCGGGTATTCATCGACTTTTTACACCCTTAAGTGAAATGATTAAAAAAGGAGTTCATGTAATAATAGTATGTGCAGGGATGGAAGGAACCCTACCTGGAGTTGTTGCAGCTCTCGTTGATGTTCCAGTTATTGGTGTTCCAATATCGAGTGGATATGGGATGGGAGAAAAAGGAAAAGGTGCTTTAGTTACAATGTTACAATCTTGCTCCCCGGGACTATTGGTAGTAAATATTGATAATGGTTTTGGTGCTGGTGTCTCAGCTGCGATTATTGCTAATAAGATCACGGAATAGGTTTTAATTATTTTGTAGGTTTTCCCTTATTCCTTAAATTTACAAATAATTAGAACCTTTTGTTCAATTAGGTAAATCTTACCTAGGAAAATTTTATAAACTATCGAGTTGAAATTTTTTTCAATTACTCAAAATAAAAAATATATCTTAATTATGGCGCCAACACCAGCATCACTTGAAGCTTTATCTAAGCTTCGTGAGCTAAATCCGGAATTTGGATGGTATGTTATTCCACTACTTGTTTTAGTATTATATATATATGGGGTGGAAATTAAAAACGCAAGAGAAACAGGAAATTGGAGCACAATTTTCGCGGGATTAACTCTATTAGGACTGGATTTAATAAATGAAATATGGAATGGACTTATTTTTGCCTTTTCTAATTATTCTGCTTTTTGGACTACACCTGGAGCAAGCGCTTACATTATTTTAATTGGTTGGAATATTGAAATTGCTTTTATGTTCTCCATTGCAGGGATAGTATTTGCGAAATTTTTATCAGATGATAAAAACAAGAAAATGCTAGGTCTTCCTAATCGATGGGCTTATGCGATTGGTTTCACAATTTTCTCTGTGTTTGTAGAAATTTTATTAAATAGAGGGAATTATTTAATCTGGGAATATCCTTGGTGGCATTGGTATAATCCAATTCTTATCTTCCTAATAGGATATTTTCATTTCTTTGTAGGAGCGTTCTATGTATACGATTTACCTGATAGAAAGTCAAAAGTAAGAGTAGTTGGAATTATCTATGCCATCGGTATTGTGCTGTTATGCATATTTCTCCCACTAGGTATTGTGGGAATAATAGATTTTTAAATTTTCTAAATTTTTTTTTTTCAAATTAACTATTCTAAAGTGGGTTAATTTCAAATAATTGCCCATTTTCAATATCTCTAGTTGGGTAATTTAACCTAGATAAGTATTTATATTAAAATTAATATAATAGATATTGAACTTATTTTAATTTAAATAAAACTATTAAAAAAATTCTACAGAATTGTAGTTGAGACCACGATGGTCGCATCTATTGAACATGAAGATCTTTTTGAGAAATCAAAGAAATTTTTCGAAGAAAAAGATATCGAAAATACTTTAGATCACTATGAAAAAGCAATAGAGCGAATAGATCGAACAAAGCTTAAAAACAAGTCAGATTATCTCCAATTTTTACAAGCTATTTTAGAATATTGCCAAGAAAACAATTTACCTGAGCAGGAAGCCTTAGCATTAAGAGCTCTAGGAAGAACATACTCCCTTTTTAAATTATATCCCGAAAGTATGAAATATCATTACCAATCATTAAAAATTCAAAAAAAATTAGGGAAAAAGGTTGAGACCGCAGAAGGCTTAGTATTTCTAGCAGAAGACCTTGAAGTATCTGGTAATTACGATAAGAGCATAGAAACGTTCGAAGAAGCCTCTGAAATATTCAGTGAACTAGGAAAATTAAGGATTGTTAAGAATATCACTAAGGAAGTAAAGAGAATAAAAGAATTTTCTAAAGAAATGGTTGAAGACGAGTACATGTTACATAAGTTTCATGTTGATAAATATTAATTCAACTCAATAATGAGCCTTATTAACAAAACCAATTTTTTTTAATTTCTATTATTGAATCGTTTTTAAGTTATCTTGAAACTTCGATTTATATATCCTTGCAGCATGATTTGAATCTTTCTTACAGGAATTCCTGAATCTTCGCTTATCCGTTTTAAATCTTCATATTCTGGTTTAATATTAACTATATCCTTATCATTTAGGGACTTGATAAAGGAGACCTTAAAATTTACTTCATAGTTTTTTCCATTAATTTCGACATTTCGTTTTTCTTGAGTTCTCTCAACACAGACCCGGTTCATTGTATAATATCTCACCCCTAATGTCCCTAATTCATGAATTATTTTTTCACTTAATTTAAATCTATTTTCTGGAGAACAAAGAATTTTAATTATATGACTGGGTCGATTTTTTTTTGTTAGACTCGGAATTATTTGAATATCTAACGTTTCTTCTTTTTCTAATTTATTTATGAAATTCCCTAGTATTTCTCCTGACACATCATCCACATCAGTTTCAAGAATCGATATGTTTTCAACATATTTTTGTAAAGGATGTAGAGAACCAGTACTATCAGTATCAAAAGAATTTCCATAAAACAATCGAAGCACATTTTGAAAATCTTTAAAAGATTTTTGACCCGTGCTGTAAAAAACCTTTTTAATTTCCATCTCAGGTGGAAATTGGATGATCTTAGGATTTAAATTTGATAATAAGGCAGCTCCTGTAGGGGTTACCAACTCTGATTCAATAGGACCCCCATATGTTAATAGGTTTGTCTGTTCTAAAATTTTTAAGGTTGCTGGAGCGGGAACGGGTAATATTCCGTGAGCAGTTTTTACTTTACCTCCCCCTAATGGTATCTTGCTGCAGTAAATGCATATTTTATCATCAAAACCATTAATTTTATCTAAAACTGATGTGACACCTATAATATCAATTAATGTATCAATTGAGCTAAGCTCATGAAGGTGGATATTCTCTGCTAATTCACCATGAACCTCTGCTTCTGCTTGGATTAAGGAGTTTAATACCTTAACTGCATAATCCTTGGCAGAATCACTGAACTTTTTTTCATCTAAATATGTTTCTAATGATTTTTGAAGTGTCTGGGCTGATCTATGATCTTTTGTTTCTTTAATTTCTATATCTAATTGATTTGTTTGCAGTCCAGACCTCGGTATTTTCATCAGTTTGATATTTAATTTGTATACACCTGGCAAGTAATTTCTAAGTTCTGTTAATTCCTGCAGAATGTCATTTGGGTTTGTGACTAAACCTAAAAGAGAAGCAAGAAACATGTCTCCAGAAATTCCTGAATTATTTAGATCTAGGTACAATATTCTCATTTTATTATTCCTTTGAAATTAGTGTAAATTTCATTTATTAAAGTGATAATAATTTTATAACTATATCATTTTTCAAGTACATTAAAAAATTAAAGTTACTTCCTTTAAAGTATAAAAATTATATCAAATTAATTGTAGATAAAAATGTTTTGTCCTCAATGTGGTTCCAAAATATCTAACGAGGCAGAGTTCTGTCCTACCTGTGGAGAAAACCTAGAAAAAGCTAAAAATTTTCTCAACGAGGCTTCTACGATAAGTGACATCTCAAACTTAAAACAAGAGCTTGAGTTTTCTCTTGAGGGGGATATAAGCGTTTTATCTGTAAAGCCATACAATGTCAACAAATTCTACCTGAAGGTTAAAAATAATAGCTTAAAACCTATATACGATGTAAACATTAAACTCTCTGGACCACCCCATATTGAATTATTAACGAATTTAATAAAGCTTCAAGTGATAGATGCGAATAGCACTAATAGTGCTCCTATTTCAGTTTTACCTAAAGGGGATGGTATTTTTACATTAACTGCTAGATTACTGTCTAATACAGGTCATACGCTTATAGACTCATTTGAACTCCGAACTGAGGCCCCAAAAAGCATTGCGATTGGAGACATACCCAAACAGTCAAAACAAAAAACCTACTCGTATACATCAAGATCCTCAGGAAGAACTGATCAAGTAGTTGCTGTTCTGGTTATTTTTGCGCTATTTGGGATAATTCTTATGATTTCTGGGGGCGTATCTTTTCTAGTTGGGGGATTACCAATCTCAGCAGGAATTACTTTTTTAGTAATTGGATTTATATTCCTTGGTATAGGGACAAAGGGAAAATGTTGTATAGTACCATTTTATTGTGCTGATTGTGATTGCGATTGTTAGGAAATCTGTTAGATTTATACTATTTTTAGATAGAGAAAATTATGGATAGTCAAAAAACAGCGCCCCATAAGGAAAAAAAAGTAATAATTCCTTGGTTAGCACATCATAATCCAGAACGCGAAGAGTTTAGTGATCACGTGTTTTATATCTTTAACCATGCAATTTGCATAGGATGTTTTGCATTTATTTTAGGCACTACTGTTGCTTTAATATTAGGGAATCTATTTTACAGTTATATTTATAATTTCTTCAGTTTGCCCATTATTCTTATGTTCTTCTTTATTTGTTGGATCCCCTCCATCCTCCAGTATTCAATTCAAATTCTAAGAAAAAAACCATTTAAGAATCGAATAATAAAATTTCTTATTCGTTTCCTTTATCCACTTGGTAGTATTATTTTTATTTTTAAATCCCCATTATTAGGCTTTGGGCTCGCAGTCCCTGCAGGATATTTTATACTTTATATTAGAAGGGTAAAAGAGAGGGTATTAGTTAAAAATTAAATTAATAATTTGAATCTAAATCTTATCCATTAACTAAGTGATAATAATTTTATAAGTATATTATCTATTTAATTATATTAAGAATAATTAAAAAAAACTTAAGTATTCAATTTTAGGACACAATTATGAGTGAACTTCAAACTCTAAAATGCTATTTGAACCAATTACCCGCAACATTACTAAAAATATTAAATGTTGAGCCACCTTCGGGTGTCATTCCAGAGGCAGTTCAACAACTCGTGGATTTATATCAAGGTGTTGAACGTATTAGCATAAATCTAATTGATAATCTAGGTCTCTTCGAAATCACGTATATGAAACCCTCCTTCTTGATTACGAACTCTGAAGTAATGCTTTTACTCAGTACGAGAAATCCATATACTTTAGGGGTTTTACATCAACTTATTTATGGTGGATTCGAAAGGGAACCAAATGGTTTTCACCTTTTAAGATACTTAAATGATAATAAAAAGACTTCTTGCTTTATAGGTAGGAAAAAAGATATAGCACGTTATGATGGAGGAACGAATTCTATTCCAAAAGATTCGGATATGAGTACGTGGGTTCAGAGTGCTCAAGTTATTAATACTCACGATTTTTCTTGGATGCACTATTTAGATTTTGAGAATTTACATAAGAAACAACAACAATTAAAACAAAGAACACCAGAAGATCTAATTGAGAAATTAATCAACAGAACTGATAAGTGGATCCTAAGTAATTATAAACAATTAAGGAAAAATTCTTTAATGATTATCATCGGAGATCATGGTAGAAGTAAATTAGATTTAGAATATTCCGGGAAAATAGCTCAGTGGAGAGAAGCAAGCGTACCGATTGCGATTTTCATAAGAAAATAACCTTAATTCTAAATAAGAAATTAATAAACATCCTGCTGAAAATGGAGGAATATAAACGATTTACAGTCTCTCTTCCTGAAAAATTGTATGAACAGTTTGAATTTTTTAGAAATAAACTGGGAATCTCACGATCAGATGCGATTAGGAAAGCAATGCATACTCTTATGCTTAGTGAAGAAAACGTATCTATTAGTACTGGAGATGTAGTTGGCTGTATTACCACTATTATGACCCATGAACACCCAGATATAAATCAAGGGGATCATTCTCATGAGTTTTCTCATTCCGCTGATCATGATCATGATTATAGTTCTGGTTCAATGTATGCAAATGTTCATCAAACTGACGAATTATTGAAAACAGACATACAACATCATTTTCACGATATAATCATATCTACAATGCACGTTCACTTAGAATATGAAAAATGTTTAGAGATAATCGCAGTCACAGGCCCCTATACTCGTGTTAAAAAACTTAAAAATGATTTACAGAAATTAAAAAGTACTATTTCTATTGGATTTTTTATAATTGATAAGAAAACAAATCAAGAAGTTGAGAAGGAGAAAAAATAAGAATAATAGATTCCAAACCTCTTAGAAAGAGTCCAAGGTATAAGGCGATTTGGGAAGGAATTTTTATTCTTAATTTATTTTGGGTTGTGTGTGTTTAACGTTATTTTTATTATGAATAAACACAGTTTTAAATTCACAAACAGTACTAATTTAGTAATTTCTTATATTTTCGTAAAAGAATTAAAGATAAAAAAAAAACTTAGTTTAAGCTTTATTCAAGAATTCTACAAATCTTTTTCTTGTACTGTTTTTCTATTATTTGCTTTAGCCCTTCCGATTGCTTTGTCGAGAACTTCAATAATTGCATCATTAAGAGCTGGACCATCAATCAAATCTCCACTTGTGTTGCATCCTTTACCCTTAATATATTCTCGAACTTTACTTTTTACAAAAAGAGCCTCTACAGCGCCTTTTTTAGCCATTTTTTTATTCCTCCTATAATGATTTAAAATTGATTTAAATTAGATTATATATCAAATATAATTCTATCTTTCTTATTTTTAAACTTTAAGGTTTAATTATCTTAAATGATGAATAAAAACCTTCTACTTGCAATTCTTGTGAAACTAAAATTGGGTGAAATTAGGGGTTAGATTTATAATTACTCATAAGATTATGAATATTTTCTTAAATACAAATTTAAAATAATTGTATTTATTTTGAAATATAGATATAATAGATAGAAATAACTTTTCAAAATAAAAAATGGAGAATTAATCTAATTCTAAAAAATAATGGTACAAATCAATTTGATCAAAATTACTTAAATCGATAAAATCTTATCTACAATAAAATATAAAAAGAAACTTAAATCAACAAATTATCAAAGTGTAGTAATCCTTGAGTAATACAACATTTTCAAGGGCACCAGTTCGGATTTGTGATATAGGTGGCTGGACTGATACTTGGTATTGTCCTGATGGTGCTGTTTTTAACATTTGTGTTGATCTTTTTAGTTACGTCAGAATTGTTCCCTCAAGTGGCAAAAAAATAACTATTATTTCAGAAAACCTTAATCTACAAACCATAATTGATGATTTGAATAACATACAATATGATGGAACTCTTGATTTGTTAAAATCTGCTGTAAAGAGAATGGGGATTAAAAAAGGATTGAATATTTATGTTAGAACAGAAGCACCTCCTGGTTGTGGAACTGGAACAAGTGCAAGTGTAGCTGTTGCTTTAATTGCAGCATTAGCAAAAATCTCAGACAAGAATCTAAAACCTGAAGAAATTGCTAGTTTGGCACATAAACTAGAAGTTGAAGAATTAGAATTAGAAAGTGGGGTTCAAGATCAATATGCAGCATCATTGGGAGGAATAAATTTCATGAAAATTTCATACCCTTCGGTTGAAATAACTCCTATCTCAATACCAGGTGAAAAAGTCTATGAATTAGAAAGCCAGATGCTATTAGTTTTTCTAAATTCTCGAAGTTCCAGTGAAATGCATAAAGCTGTAATTGGAAACTATAAAAAAGGTGATACATCAACACTTAAATCTTTTGAAATTATTAAAACGTGTGCTCGTGATATGGGAAAAGCTATTAAATCTGAAGATCTTACCTATATGGGAGATATAATGAATAAGAATTGGAAAGCCCAAAAAAGTTTGCATTCTTTAATGACAAATCCGCTTATTGAAAAAGCGGAAAAAATCTCGATTAGGAATGGTGCAATAGGCTTTAAATTAAACGGTGCAGGAGGGGGTGGTTCTGCTGCAATTTTAGCTGGTATCGGGAATGAATATAAATTAAAAAGAAAATTAATTGAAGGTGGCTATCAAATCCTTCCAACAAAACTAGATTTTTCAGGTGTTCAGACGTGGGTGGTTTAATTTTGTTAAAAGTTTGTGCTTTTTATAGTTTATATATAAGATATTAATATGATTATACAAGATCACACGACTTTTCCTTCTAAGGTAACAGAAGATACTAATAACTCATTAATCCATAATCTCTTTGTTTTTAACAAGTCAGGAGTGTGCTTTTTTGGGAGAAATTTTACAGATTATATCAATGTTGAGAAAAATTTGATTTCTCCATTCATAACGGCACTTATGACATTTGCTAAAGAAATGATTGGAAAGCCTTTTAAAACAATCGAGATGGAAGATATTAAAATTGTCATCTTCGAAAAAAATTCATTATTTTACAGTATATTATGCGATACATTTGAAAACTTAACATTCTTAGATGAAATCATATCCCAGATAAACGAGAAACTCACTGCTTATCTAATTAAGAATGATATAAATATTGAAGCTGAAATCATTTATGATAGTAATTTAAATGAGACAATTGAAGAGATCATACGTAAGGCTCTAAGACCTGAGTTTGATTCGAAAAAAGAGAAAAAAGTTATAAAATTTTTAAAAGAAATTAAGTCAAACGATGATATTGAAGGGATTACATTGTTGACGGACAGAGGAAAAGTAATATATTCTTCTTTTGGAAAAGTAGATTTAAGCACATTTTTAAAAGAAGTCGAATTTCGAGTAAAGATTTATGAAAATTCGATTTTAAAATTATTCTATACTCTTAAAGATAAGTTCATATTCTCTGAATATCTATTAAATACTTTCTTTATCATTTTAGTTTTTAAATCTAAAATAAAATTTGGATTAGCTGAACATTATCTGACAGAAATTGTAAATAAAATTACAGATATTTTAACAGATTAGCTCTTTCCAAATTCACATTATTAATTTTAGATATAACTTTTTAAATTTTGATTACTTCCTTTCAGTTACGACCCCCAAATAAAACGATTTTAATTTATGATTTATAACAACTAAGTTAAAAAATCTCTCTATATAGTTTTAAAATAAAATTTTTAATGTGAAGAAAATATGACAAAATCAGAAGAAAATTTAAAGGCGGCCTTTGCTGGCGAATCACAAGCAAATCGTAAATATTTAGCTTTTGCAAAGAAGGCTGATAAAGAAGGATTTCCTCAAGTAGCTAAAATTTTTAGGGCAGCAGCAGAAGCAGAAACTGTTCACGCTCATAATCATTTAAGGGAACTTGGTGGTATTAAATCTACTAAGGAAAACATTCAAGGTGCGATAGATGGGGAACATCATGAATTTACTAAAATGTATCCTGAATTCTTAGAGGATGCTAGGAAAGAAATCAATAAAGGTGCTGAAAGATCATTCAATCTCGCAAACGAAGTTGAAAAAATACACCATATACTATACACAAACGCCCTTAAAGCGGTCGAAAGTGGTAAGGATTTAAAAAAACAAGATGTTTACATATGTCCAGTATGTGGTTATACTCACGAAGGAGAACCACCTGAAAAATGCCCGGTCTGTGGGGCATTAAAAAAAGTATTTCAAGAAATTAAGTAACTTTTTTCCTTTTTTTTTTAATTTAGATATCCCAAGGAGAGTAGCAGTCTTTTATTTTCAATAAATATTCATCAATCGAGAGATTTGTTTGTCCCTCGGCTTTTCTTAGTGCACTATAATTAGCCCCATTTTGGTAATATTTAATAAGTAAATCTGAGATTTCTTGATCTCCTAGAGAAATGATGGTTTGAACTCTAGCATCTGTTACTATTTTTTTAAAATTCTTAAACCTTAGTTTAACCGATCTTAAACTTTTTAATTCTCTTTCGATTACTTTATATTTTGAAATTAGATCATTTAATCCTTCCTTTAAGTAATAGGAAACTTCCTTTTCGTAAGGTGTATTCAATTTGGGAATAAAAGGATTGACATTTACTCTTAACGAGGTATTTTCAAAACCTAATTGATCGATGGCCTTTATTAAATTAACTATCTCTTTTATATCCTTTTCACTTTCATTAGGTAACCCAATTAAAAAATAAAACTTAACATTTCTTATCTTAGAATCGCGAATTTTGTATAAAATTGAAATAATTTGATCATTAGAAATCATCTTTCCTAAGGAATATCGAAGATCATCTGATCCTGCTTCTGGGGCAATAGTTATCGTTTTTATATTAGCTGATTCAAGAATCTTAATTAAATCGTCATTAATATGCTCAACTCGGATTGAAGGTATTGTTAATCGTTTTCCTTTTTTAATTATATATTCACATATTTGTTTGAATTTCGGATGAACCGAAACACAAGATCCTATTAGACTAATAGTGTCAAATTTAGAGTATTTTATTCCATCATCAATCGTTTCTACAATATTTTCGTATGATCTATTTCTAAAAGGAGAATTATGAAAAGATGATATACAAAACTTGCATTGAAAGGGGCAACCCCGATTTATTTCAATAAAAAAATTAGTCTGAAATATAGATTTTGCTTGTCCAGAATGGGATAATAACTGTGATATGGGTATTGGGGATTCATCAATATTTTTAAGAACTGCCCTGTTAACTTTATTATTGAGGGAAGGAACTAAAATACCCTCTATTTGTTTAACCTTTTCAAATAACTCTTGAAAACTATTTTTATTCTGTTTAAAATCCTGGAATAAATTGAAAAATAACTTTAAATTTGGTTCCGCATCCCCAATAAAGAGAAAATCAAATATATGGCTTAGAAGAATTGGATTAGAGGTAACCACAGGTCCACCTCCGATTATTATTGGATAGATTGTTTTTTCCTGAGAGGTTAATTTTTGGCGTTCTTGGCTTTTAATGGGGATATTTGCTTTTTCCAGAATCCATAAAATATTCTTAAAATCATTCTCAAAATGAAATGAGAATCCTAGAATATCAAAATCTCTTGGTAATACCTTATTTTCAAGGGACCGTAATACTGTTTCTGTTGAATAATCTTTAGATGCAGGATATTTTATCTTATTATCTGGTAGAAATATTCTTTCACATGCGATATTATCATTAGAATTTATTAAAGAATAAAGAAGTCTAATAGAATATGATGACATCCCAATATCGTAGATATTAGGATATATTAGTCCAAAAGAAATATCGATTGTACGCCAATCTTTAATGATAATATTTTCAGAATACATCTATTGATTAGATTCAATCTCACGTTTGATTTTAATTCTTTTAATTTCTTCAACAATTAGAGGAAGCACAGTTCCCGTTTTATTATTAATCACTATCTCGGCTTTCTCGTCTAAAAATGTAGGTTGATCGTTCACAATTATCAATTTACCCCCTCCCTTTAAAGTATAAACAGGTAAATCACAAATAGGTGCTACTGTTAATGATGATCCCGCAATTAGCATAACTTCTGATTTTTTCGCTAAATCTATTGACATAAATTTTTCAAAATTTGGTAGATTCTCACCAAATAATACAACAGAAGGTCTTAAAGGAGCAGTACAATAATCACATTGAGGAGTTGATCCTTTTTCCTTTTTTAATTTATTTAAAATTTGTTGTTTAGTATAACTAGCACGACAACCTAAACAGGAAAATCGATTAATATTCCCGTGCACTTCATAAACGATAACAGCCCCCGCTTTTTGATGTAATTCATCTATATTTTGCGTTACGATAGCCTTTATTAATTTCATCTTTTCAAGTTCAGCCAAAGCTAAATGACCAGAATTTGGTAGTGCATTAAAAAGATTTGGAGCTATTTCTTCAGCCATCTTCCAAAATTTTGAAGGATCTTTTAGAAAAGATTGAATATTTCCATAGATTTCAGGTTTATATTTCTCCCAAATACCGTTTTCTCCTCGAAAATCAGGGATCCCTGATTCTGTTGAAATACCTGCTCCTGTTAAGACAATAGTATTTTTTGACTTTAGAAGAATCTTAGCCGCTTTTTTTATATTTACCCTCTCTAACGGTTTTAGTGTTTCCATCTGAAATAGAAATATCCTTATAGTTAATCTTTAATTTTTTAAGAGTTATATTGCTAATAAATTTTATATATATGATTTTGAAGTAAATAGACTTCAAATCTTGTTAAATCTTTGTTTCTTGTAAATTAAAAAAAATTAAATGGTTTGATAGTTTTTACCCTATCAGTGTTTAGCAATTACCATTTTAATTTCTTAGAGTTTTTTCTATGATAACAGGTTTCACGATTATTTTAGAAGATGATATTCTTTATTGTTCAGATGAAATAAAATACAATTTATTTGAAGTTGTACTTTTCGTTGAGAAATTAATGAGTAGTATAAATCCTAGATATACTTGGCGCTTGAAAACAATTTCTTTAAAAGATCAAAAAATTGGTAGAGAAGCAATAATAGTAAAGCATATCATCACCTCAAAACAACAAAATTTATTTTTCTGTATTATAGGTAATTTCAATGTGAGTTCTCTCGAAACTCATAAAATTGTAAACGAATTCAGTAAACAGGTTAATATTCAATATAGAAATCTAGCTGAATTAAAATACGCCTCCGAGAACTCAACTTTTAAAGAAATTATGGATCTCATTGTAGATTATTTGAGGGATAAATATATTGAACCTTTAGAAGAAGAAATCATATTTGATAAGAAAGGAAACGGTATTAAAAACTTGATAATTTATGCAGGAATATCTTCTCAAGGACTCCCTCTCGTTTCTCAACTTTGTGATGCAAATCTATTGATGAATTTAACCGTAGAGAAATCAAATGAAAATATCGAACTTTTTACATCAGATCTCTCAGCAAAATTAGAAACAATAGCAATGAACACTCAAATAAGGGCAAAAACTAAAATCAAAGAAATTCATATCAATGATGCTGAAAAATCATCAAGTAAAATGATTATTTTATTTGGAAATATTAATGGGTATTCGTTGGATTTTATTGCATCTGGAAATTTCTATAAAATAAGGGATATTTTCAAGCAATTTAAAAACAAGATGTCTCAGGATACTATTTTTGAAAGAGATTTTTCAGGAGATCTAAAACCCTATAAACATTTAAAGCACACGCTAAATGAAATCATCAAAGAATTTGATTATAATTAAAAAATCAGTAATTAGTTGTTAAATTTTTAGTCTGAATTTACTCTCTTTTTGTTTGAGTCAACTTTTTCATGCTGATACGCTCTGTTCGTCTAATTTCCGATTTTCGAGACCGTTTGACATCAATTTCCACAATATCAAATTGATCATCAGGTATTTCCTTGTCTTCCCCGCCGGGAGGTATTGATACGAGTTTACTTTTAACTATAACACAATTAGATAATGGATATATGGTTTTGGCAACTCTTTGAATCTGATTTTGGAACTCAGAGAAAATAATACCAGCAATAAATTTCTCATGATTTAAAGATTGAGCAAATTCTTTTAAGATCTCTCTCATAATTTTCCGAATTAAAACAATTTGAGAATTTCTTGCTCTTTTCAAAGTAGTACAAATTGTTGTTAATCGAAAAACATACCCATCTTTTGTAGTTAGATTTAAAATGGTTTGTATTTTTGAGCTTCCTCTCCCTATTAAAGATCTTATAAAGTCGGTTGTATATTGGTGACCCACAAAAATTGTATTAGTTTTTCTTGCTTCTTGATTTAGATTAACGATTCGAAATTTTAATTTCAAACTAATATCTGAATACTTGTTGGTGAAATCAAATAATAAAGTCTCAAGAGTTCGTCCTACAATGTTACTTTCCAAACCGGATATTTCCCCTATTGGCTTGAAGTCAAAAATTTTAGGTGTAATTACCTCATACCAATCTTTATCTTTAAAAGAAACTTTTTTTCCTTTTAATTTCTTTTTTCTCGAACTCACTTCCTTTCCTCCCTTATCTTGCTACCAAAGTTCTTATAGTTTCTGGCGAATATTTAAAATCTGGGGCTAACTTCCCCTTTTTTTTATAATACTTTATTAATCGGTATATTTTCGACTCTGTTCGATTAAGGCCTTTTTTTGCTTCTAAATCTTTATGATTAGCTTCAAGGTGTTTTCTAACGTTTAAGGCTTTTCTTACCAAACTAGCAAGATCTTCTGGAAGAGGTGGTTTTATATCATGCTCTTCAAGAATTTGACTAACCTTTTTACCTGCTACAATTTTAACTAGGGGTACTCCTTGAGAATCCCTCATTATAGTACCAATCATTGATTTCGAATGTCCTCTCCTTGCTAGCTTGACCACCTCATTCTCAACTGCATCAGGAGGTAATTCAACCCAAACTGGTTTTTCAAGACGTGCAGGACGTGTACTAGCAGCCTTTCCTTTCTTACGAGAGTGCATACGAGCCATTATTCGTTCATCTGTTTTATTGCTTTAGTGAATAGTAAAATAATAGTATACCATTAATAAAGAAATATACAAAATAAAGTTTTTGATAAAGATTAGGAATTTAATTACTTATAATCATCGGAAACGTATAATAAATCTCATTATGTAATTTAATCGGGATATCCTTCTATTAAAATCCCTTTCTAAATTAAATAATAGCTAAAAGTATTAGGATATTATGCTAATTATGAAAAAGGAAGAAAATTCAATTTATTTTGTTACAGGAAATAAAAATAAGTTTAGTGAAGCTTTAGAAGTGTTTACTAAAGAAAGGGTGCCATATGATTTAAAACAGAAAGATATTGATACTATGGAAATCCAAGCAGAAACCTTAAAAGACGTTGCCTTGTTTAAATTAAATAGTGTGAAACCTAAGATCACTAATTCATTTTTTATTGAAGATGCTGGTTTTTTTGTAGATATTCCGCTTAATGGATTTCCAGGAGTGTATTCCTCTTATGTACTAAAAACTATAGGTAACGATGGAATTCTGAAATTAATTGATGAATATGAGGGATCAAAAGCTCATTTTTCTGCAATCATCTCTCTTTATTTTAAACCACTTGATTCAATTATCTTTTTTGAGGGTTACATTTCAGGAAGAGTTTCAAGAGATATGAGAGGTGAAGGGGGTTTTGGTTTTGATCCTATTTTTATTCCTGATTCAATTCCAGACAAGACTTTTGCTGAGCTTTCTATTCATCGGAAAAACCGAATCTCTCATAGAGGCCAAGCAATAAAAAAATTAATTCTATTCTTGAAAAAAAATCATTAATAAGGGAAAGGAATATATTAAAAAGTTTCCCGAAATGTGTCCATGATTGTTTGACGACTCAATTTTATAAGTATCACATAAGTCCCTAAAAATCCAACTGAGACTGAAATCATAAAAACTCTAATTATAGCTTCAGTAGGTATTTTAAAAATCATGGGCATTTCCATCATTAGCGACATGTTTACTTGAAGGAAAAAGGACGTAAAAGTCCCTATGATCACGCCCATAATTCCTGAGGAAAGCAGAATTATCATGCTCTCTATTAAAAACATGGTTCTAACATTACGCGTCTTCAAACCCATTGAACGTAATATTCCAATTTCAAATTTTCTTTCTAGCATAATTGCATACATACTACTCACTAAGCCAAAAATACTTATCATAATCGTGAAAGATAAAATAACTTCCATCAAAAAGCTTTGTCTTTGAGTCATCTGACTGATAAAACTTATTTTTGTTATTGCATCATCAACAATTATATCCTTTTCTTGGTAGGTTAACCGAATATTGTCTTTGGTTTCATCAATGCTTTCTTCAGAATTATCTATCAACTTTACAAAAGCCTTATCAACAATCATGTTCTGTTCTCCAGGATTTTTAACATTCATTAAACGCATATAGTTATCTAACGATACCATTACGCCTCCTCCATACGCAGAGAGCTCATTGCTCCGGAAATTGAAAAATCCGGGGATACCTCCTGAAATTCCTACAACTCGAAATATTGTTACGTTACCGGGATCATTTTCAATTTGGGGATCATAGAATGTTAATCGGATAAATTGCCCTACATCATAGATACCAATTAAACTTGCAATAGATTTTGCAAGGATACAGGTATTATTTTGTGAAAATAATTCGTTGAAAGCATAACTAGTACTACTTCGATCGCTACTCCAAATGATGAGGTCATTATTGATTACATTCACAAAATTTTCATCAACTCCTATAAAACCTGCATCTACAACATCAAAATCCATCATATCACCTGCTGTGGTTCTAAATTTGGTTTCTTCTTGAGATGCATAGAATTGAAACATACTTATCAGCAAATCTTCAGATTCTTCTCCCCCAAAACCTACTTGTCCTTCACTCACATCGAATGCAGCAGATAGAGTAGCTTGTAAGTCAAAAGTATTATGGAGTGTAATAGATATTTTGTCTATTCTAGATGTACTTCTTAATTCTTCAATCATTTCTAAATTTAGAGCGTTATCTTCATTTTCCAAGGCTTGATTTATTAATACTAAATCTGAACCATATTGTGTCTTTATACTTAATGACATTGTCTCTGATTGCATCTTTGAGGTGCTTGTAATAAAGAAGATAAATGAAAAACTAATTGCAAACATGATTACTGTACTTGTATTACGCCTTCTGTATCTTTTCAATGAGATTCCTATAATATTTCGATATTTTTTAATTGTAGGAGATATTATTCCCAGAAAGAATTTTTGAATCAACGGTACAATTCCAATGGATGTAAAGACTAAGCCAATTAATACAGCAGCGAGTAAACCTATGAATAGTCCCATTGTTAAAATGAAATCGCCTGATACAAAAATATTGGGAAGTAAAACAAATACTATTATTCCAATTGTAGCAATGGCAATTCCTACAAGAAAACTTTTTATATTCATACTACCTTCTTTTTTAATTTCCCACGCTTCTTCTTTAGATTGAAAAGGAGTGATAGATTTTATTAACTCTTTCTTAGCTGTTTTTAGAGCTGGAAGCAAGGCTACTACTAAAGAGACTATTGTGCCTATTGTAAATGTCAACAAAAGTGTCTGAGGTTTTATGACCCATTCTACATCAGAGAATCCAAATTGAAAATTATAAAGCTGAAATAAGCTTTGTGCGATTGGTATCATAAACACTGCTCCCAAAATCATTCCTATAACTGAACCTATTATACCCAAGAGTAATCCTTCAAATAACACGATTTTAACCGGATAAATTTTTTTACCTCCAACTACCCTTACCACACCAAATTCTCGAATTCGCTCTTCTGCTGAAGTAGATAGAATACTATTTATTAAAATTGCTGTTATTAACATTGATAGGAGGGTAATAAACCAAAACATAATTGATACTGTCATCAACAAAAACTCTCCACCCTCGAGTTCCTCTAATTTTGGTAATGTTATACTAAATTCATTGATATTTAACCTATCTTGAATTCTAGTGCTAATTCTTCTGAGGGTGCGAGTAGTTGCTTGTAAATTGCTGGCATCATATACTAATTTTGGATTGGAGATTGTTCCAACAATGAGATTAATTTCTCCTTCTCTTTGTAGAAAAGATTGTGCTTGATTTAAATTAACCAGAATTAAAGCATTTTCGAATTGCATAAATTTCAAACCTTGATTGCAGATTTCAACAACAGTTAAATCCAAATTGTATGTTTGATAGTTTATACTAATAGTATCTCCTCGAGAAACGTTTAATATTTCTGCAACACTCCATAAGATAACACATTCACCATTATCGGGCTCATCATCATAAATTTCATTAGTTTCTTCACCTTTTTCGTTAACCACAATTAAATCTCCGATATTCCCATTATCAGCTTCTTTTTGAAAATCTATTCCATACATTTGAAGTGACCCACTTCTATTTATATTTTCAGATGTAGTTTTCACTAACATAATTATACGTGGGAATAAGTCTTCTACACCTTCAATATCCTTCAACTCATTATTTAAAATGTCCTGATCATAAAAAGGATCAAATGTTAAATCTGTCTGAATTGTTTTACTAATCATAATATCAGTCGTTCCAGTTGTAGAGGTGACATATAATAAATAGTTATAATTAACTGTATCATTCAGCATACCAATTGAGGTTAGTAAAAATAATGAGATTGCAATTCCAGAGATTCCAAAAATTGCTTTGGCTTTATCACGTTTTAAATCAAGCCAAGAATGCTTGATAAATTGCAAGTTGATCCTGTTTTTAAATCTATATAATACTGCTTTTATATCTATACTTATCTCCTCATAAATTCAATTTTTTTATTATTTTAAGACTCTTCTTACTCATTATCCAAAATACTGAATTTTTTAATTCGCTTTTTGAATTTTCTTAAAAATATTCCTTTTTTAGCTAATAAATCTTGAATATCTTCTTTTTCTCTTCTAATTAATCTAACCCCTCCACAAATTTTATTTTTACAATAATAATTCTCACTCGGTTCATCTTTAAAATAGGATCTTCCACAATTTTGACATATATAAGCAGCATATATTTGGTCACGTTCACATATTGGACATATAATATCAAAACTTTCTGATGAAAACCAAGATTTACAATATTTGCAATGAAGAGTTAATGGTCTTTTTATTTCTTCTTCTAATTTAATAAGCTCAATTCTTTTGATTATTTGATCTCTATCAATATCTTTTAACCTAATTTTTTCAGTTTGATATTCTCTTATTTTTTCGAATTTTATTTTACCCTTTTTCTCCATATAAATATAGATAAGAATACCAAAAACAATCGCAGATATAATCAAAATAATATAAGGTCCCCACAAACTCCACCATTTCATGTTATTCACTCGGACTATAATGATTTCTTCATCTAAATTACCCGTTTTATCATACACTACAATTTTTACTTCGTAAATTCCATCATTATATCTATTAGTAACCCATTTATACTCTAAGACATTAGTACTGCTATTGTATGATATACTGGCACTTTCAACACTCCTATCATTTAGGAAAATATGCAGTTTAGTCTCATCAACTTCGATATTATCTGAAATAATTGCTTCAATTGTAATAATAGAATTTAAAACAGTATCATTTTTTGGATTAATTATTTCAATCTCAGGAGGTATAAAATCTGTAGATTCATCATAACCTATATGAATATTAGATAATAACCATCCATAACCTAATCCTAACTCAATATTATTAGAATTTAAAGTAAACATAATCATTACTATTTCGTCAGCAAATTGTGTTATCTCGATTTTTTCTGCCCCAAAGAGTGTTTCTGTTTCATAAGTATATTCCTTCAATGTTATCCAAGAATCCCCATAATCTTTTGATATTGAAACGATACACTTGTCTAATTGATCTTCAGGTTGAAAGAATTCATTTTGTAATGAAATGTCATAATCAAATTCAAGATATATATTATATTCACCCTCTAAATGTAGAGGTTTAGTTATTAAATTAGCATCCCAGTTCGTTCCATATCCCTGATTAGTCCCCCCATAACTTTGACCTCTCCCACAATAAAGGTGTTTCTGTTCTAAACGATCAAATGGATGCCAGGTATTATCACCCATAAACCAGCATGTGAATTCTTTTGGTACTGGGGTTCCGGTAATATAATAATCCAATAAATTACTATTTGAAAAAGTATAGCCGATGTTCTTATTATCTTTGAAAATGTTATAATTTAAAGGATTTAGGTCTATAAATTCAATAAGTGAATTGTTTTTGTTATACCATTGAGAGGAAGTTATAAATTTACCATCTGACACATGAAATCTAAATGATTTGTTTGATATTTCCCCGATAATCAAGGATCTTGTAAAATATATACCCCAATCTCCCAGATTGAATGAGCTAGCATTCCAATCACCAAAAATATTATACATTGTGAAGTTATTACCACCTATCTCTAAATATACAAAATCAGGATAATTATTATCTAGATCAAAATATTCACAGGAAAATTGAAAACGATAAAATTGAGATTCTTGAGTAATTGGTAACCCCTGTTGTAGATTGAACGCAATTTCTGGTGAAAAAAAGTTAGTTTTATATTCAATGGCAAAGTAATCGAAGACAAATCCCTTGTAATTTATGGTGTCAAAAGTGTCATCTATAGATGTTTCAAATTTAAATTGGATAAAATATCCAACATAATCTGAAAGGTTAACCTCTTCCATAAACCATTCTCTTTCTTGATTTGTGTATGTTCTTATTGTTTGCCAGCCTGTCCAATTTAGATTAATTTGCAAGTAGATAAAATCACCAGAGTTAACACTAACTCTAAGCCCTAGCTTCGCATATGGTTGTTTAAACATATTATTATCAACTTGAGTTAAATTATATAAAGGGCTTATTAATGTGCCATTAGGGTATGGGTCTTCTGTTAATTTAATCGGTTGATAAGTATAGTTTACAGGATAATTATGATAAGTTCCAAAATATAATGATTCCCATGAGTTTTGATAAATTCGCGATCTATTATCGATATCATTTAACTGTTGTAACACGTTCCATCCGGTTCCAGTATGTGTCCAATTGCCAATTCCATCATTAAAACTGTGCGATGAAGGGAATTGAACACTATCTGTGGGAAATTCGATTGTTACATTCAAAAATCCTACTTCTGGAAACCGTGATATAAATTTACCATCACTAGCAATAAAAAAGTATTGAAAAACCCCCGTTGTTGAAAACTGAATATAATCACTCACAAATAATGCCCCATCTGTAAAAATGTTATCAGGAGGAAAAAATTGGGTGAGTGTATAGTTCTCTGATAATCCCTCTATTGAAACATACACTTCTTGAGGAGGAACGTTTGTACTATCATTATCAAAATATTCAATATAAAATCTATAGCTATCAATGCTGTAATTCTTTTTTGGGCTATTTCCTAAAAATTCTTGAAAGCTCAGTATTGTAGTATTTTTTGAATCTCCTATATAGTTAATCTCGGGCACTGTTAAAATTGGTTTAAATATATTTTCAACAGTAGAAACGTTTAGGGAAAAAGGACTACTTCCATCTATAGCTTTGACAACAATAATGCAATTAGTTTGATTTTCCTTGGGTGTAAAGTAAAAATAATCGAGATCACCATAAAATCTCCTTGAAGTCTCTAATAAGATCGGTTCTCCATATTGATTTGATATATTAGAAAATAAGAACATATCAAAATCAGCATTAGTATCTGAAATTGATAAATTAAACAAATATTGATTGCCTTTATTCAATTTTACTTGTCGAGCAAATACATGAGGAGCTAATGGATTATCTTGAGAACTTACTAAGCTCTCGTTTGTTGTTGTATTTAGTGTTATTGATTTTGTCAAAGCATCGATTGCACCTTGAATGTTTAAACGCCCATATCCCTCATGGGTGTCCTTTAATCCGGTAATTAAGGGTGAAGTCGAGATTGTTGGTGAATAATCACTCTCATCTTCTGTTGTTGAGGGATCATCTTCTCTTTCAAGATTAGTTTCTGAAGCTGTCATAAGTAGGATTGCTTTTATATACTTGACCCAGTTAGTAAGGTTTAAGGCCTCCCATTGATTCCAATTTTCCCATCTAGCCTCAATTAACAAATTTATTACCGCGGAAACTATTGCAGTTGAAATTGATGTTCCGTAACCACTAGAAAGAGTATTAGATTCTTTACCTGCCGAAATTATTGTTCTATGTTGATCTATTTTACTCCCACCGGGAGCAACAATATCTGGTTTAATAATGTCACCGAAATTATCTCCCATACTACTGTAGGATGTGACCTGATCTTCATCATTAGTTGCGCCTACAACTATCGCATTTTTATTTTTAGCTAACTTATTTAAAGATATTGAAGTTTCAATACCAGAATTCCCTGCAGCAATCACAACTACTACACCACTTTCTATTACCTCATTTATTACTTTATTAACAGCTTCTACGTCTTCACCTAAAGTGCCTACGCTTAAACAGGTACTAACTATATGATATTTACTTCTATTTTCTTTAACGCTTGCTAGCGCCGAGATTAAATCAGATGATTGTCCTAAACCTGATTGGTTTAATATTTTATAAGCTACCAGCTTTGAGGCGTTTGCTATTCCTGTAAAATCATTGCTCTCTCCGAAATAAAGTTCAGGAACATAAGTGATCGTAGAATTAAAAGAGAATAATGGAATAGTTTGAAGCTTTTTATGATATTTAACATACAAATCATAAATTCCAAGGTTTTCTTGTGAAAGTGTGTGGTCTATAACATAAAAATCATGAGGATTCTCATTATAAGAATAACTTATTAAAATATTATTGAGATATAACTCAAACCAAAATGCATCTATTTCACCACTTTCCCAATTTGCAGAAGAATTTATATGGATGGAGGATCCTGGAATTGTAGCATTAAAAGAAAATACTTTTGAACTAAAATTTTTCGAAGGAGAATATTCTTCAAATAAATCCATGTGTGAATAGTTTCCATGAATTTTTACCATTATACTTTGATTTACACTCGTTCCAGTTCCGGAAACAACTGAAGATAGTAATGTACCATGACCATTTTCATCAGAAATAGGGGAACTATCAACAAAATTTTCCCAACCAACAATGTCTCCACTCAGATCTATAGGATTATAACCATTTGGAAAACTCTCATGATTTGGATTAATTCCTGTATCCAATATTGCCACAGAACAATTCGTATCTCCTTTATACCCGTTTAGCAACCATGTTGAATTAATTGCTCCTGTCTGAATTGAAGCATAATTCATTTGAATTTCCAGTAGCTCGTTATTTTCTATTTGAGCATTAGGAAATTCATATTGAAATAAAGTAATATTATCCTCTAGAGGCATTATCCCTGTAAATCCTGAAAACGAAGTAAATACATTATTCCATTCTTCATTAACCACCCCTCCATAATATTGGAATCTTAAAATAACAGAACTGTGGTAAGAGGATTCATTAAAGAAAATGATAAGATTTTCATTATAATTTTTTGAAGATATTATCCCCTCCTTATAATTTTCAAATCTCACATCGTTAAATGGTGAAAAGGAGGAATTAATAAGAGAAGAATTAAACCATACCTGAATTAATAGTAACATGAAAAGAATGGAAAATCCTTTTATTTTCTTTTTCATCATCCTATTTACCTCTATTCCTCCTCCTTTTTTTTGGATTCTTTTAATAAATTGGTTAATTTATCTCTTAAGGTAGGTTCAAATTTTAAAATTGAATCTCTTGAACTCATATCAAAGATGTGCATTTCTGTTCTTTTTAATTCCCTTTTTCTTTTTTTATATTTATTATTTTGCCAAATATATGCAACCATAATTATTAAAACTATGAGTGTAGGGAGGAATATATATCCAATTTGAGTTAGTTGCGGGGTGTTAATCTTTATATTTAGAACATTTGACAGTTCTTCTGTTCTATGTAGGTAATAAAAAGAAATACTAGCCGGATTTAAGGTCACAATTGACTGTCTTTTTGCTCTGATTGTGTAATTAAAGGTGAAAATTTCA
Organism: Promethearchaeota archaeon; assembly: GCA_016839705.1. GTDB lineage: Archaea > Asgardarchaeota > Lokiarchaeia > Sigyniarchaeales > SOKP01 > Loki-b32. Next base: position 28,489 of record JAEOTR010000057.1, read on the forward strand.
CCTGGTTTTAGGTTATCAATAAAAGCTACTAGTTTTCCTTGTGTTAATGAGAAATACAATTGAGAATAACTAATCATGTCGTTTACAATTATATCATTAACCTCAATTGTACCTGTATTTTTCACGTCAATAAAAACCATTATTTCATCCCCAACTTCAATTTGGTCTTTACTAACAGATTTAATTAGTGAAAAGTTAATTTCTCCTAGGATTATTTGGGGAGATTTTAAAATTTGTATAGTAGGTCCTTCAGAACTTTCAATAAAATTTATTGGAGGATAGAAATAACCTCTCCACCCTTTCTTTTTCAGAGTAATATTAAAGAATATATTTTCATTAAAGTTAATATCCTCAAAAAATATACTATCATTATCAATCCTAACTAGATCTCCGATTTGATCATTAATGGATATATTTAAATTGGGGATTTTAAAACCTTTTGGACCAATATTTTTTAAAACATAAGATAAATTAAATTCAGATCCAATGTCGGGTACCTCATCCCAAGACGAATTATAGCAAATATCAATAATTCTAATGAATGGAACCTTTAATAAATAATCTACAGGTGCTGTTAAATAAACTTGATTTGTAATAGACCTTAATTGAGAGGAATTTCCTGCGAGTACCTTTTCTGGGTTATCATAAGTAATTAAAACTTCACTTATCAATCGTGTATTTGGGATAGAAAAAGAAAAATTAATTGTTTTTTCCTCAAAAGGATTGAGGATAGATAAAAAGTATGTCAGATTGCCGTTCACAAGTGTAAAATCATTTGTATTATTAATAATCCCCGGAATTGACAATTCAATGCTTATATTCTCAGCAATGTTTGATCCAATGTTTTTTAGGTTTATTATATAAGTATTAAGTGCTCCTGGTCTTGAACTATAGTTTGTGCAATAGCTAGTCGCCATAATTGATGCCATATCATAAGTGCTTAATGGTATTGAATTAGAGAAACGTTCAAATTGGACATTACTGCTTAACGAGCCAAACACAACCCGTGATCCAGTATCCTCATTAACGTTTATATCTCGAGTAGAAAATTCAATATCTAGGTTATCAATAGATATATTGAAGGCATCAGTATCAACACCCCTTATCTTAAATAAAACTGAATAATTAACGGGATCTAAAGGATAGAACAACCAATTTAAACTTTCATTATTATTGATAAATGAAAATGTCCATGTATTATTCTCTATTGAATCTAAAAAGGGAGTCATTTCAAGAAATTCTTCACAACTAAAATTAAAAATCTCAAAATTTAAGGATTCTAAATTCTCTCTTGTGGAAAAATTTATTATTATTGAGATCCTCTCCAGATTTTTATCAATGAAATTTATAGTGGTATCATTTCTAAAGATAAAATCAATCTCGACCTGTTGATTTAAAAATAATTCCTCCGATTCAATGACCCAACTTTCGTTATTCATAGTTAGTGCCATATCTGGTGAGGTGTTATCAACAGATGTTCCTGAAATTACTTCAGGAGTCTTAGGGGAATTACCTATCGTAAAATTATTTGAATAAAAGGGTTCGAATGAATCTAAAGATGCAACTGACACATTTTCAACTTCATAAGTCAGAACTTCCCCTGGTTCTAGTTTCCAATTCTCATAGTTCCAAACACTATATTCATTAGTAAACATGTTCTTGAGTTCGTTAGGAGTTAATCCTAATACCGCTAATGCTGTGATTAGTTGAGGGTATCCAGTAATAATTATATCAATTACATTATCCATCTCGCTATTAAAAGGCCATAAGTTTGTAAAGTTTAAGATATCTGGGAAGAAAGTATCATAAATTCCTACCCCGAGTGAATCAAAAGAGAAAATTAAAGGATCTTTATCAAAATTAAAAAAATCTTCTAAAGAACTATATTGATTTGGGTATTCTATTCTCACAATATCCCAAATCGTATTTTGAAATTCATCCGCTAATGGTTGATTCCCTAATGTAAGCAATAAGAAAAAGTCATTAAGTTCGAGTGGAATTGGAGTAGGTACACCCCAAGCAGTAATATTTCCTATATTTTCTGCAGTGATATTATAAGTAAAATCCCGATATACACCATAAGATGCATTATTTCCAACAAGATCTTTTTTAATTATAATATTTGGCTCAGAAGAAGAACAATTATAGGTAATAATAAATTCTTCAGGAGGATTTATTATTCCTGTAGGTATATAAGGGAAACCACCAAACCCTAATTGTTGGAGTAAATTAACTATATCACCAGGATCATTAAGATTCACCAGCTTAACATAAGATTTTTTAAATCCTTCCTCATTTACCCAAAATAATTCAAAAGAATAATCTTTAAGAGTTTGAATATCAAATTCAAATCCTGCAAAGTATAACAATAAACTAATCTGTTCAAGCAGGTAATCATAAAATTCAAAATTACTTGGTGTTTGATCAATAATATCAGTACATAATATATTTACCTCAATATCACTCATAAAAGCCCCTACTAAGGCAATATAGATTTTTTCACTTGGTGCTAATGGCTTTCCTCTATAACCCAAAGAATCCCATAGATTAAATTTATACTGATTATTTCCAATCTTTTTTATTCCTTCACTCAATCCTTCATACTGAATCGTTAAACTTGTATAACTAGATTCATTTGATAAAGAAAAAGATCCCAAAATTTCAATAAATTGTTCTAATTCATCTTCTGAGATTGTAGCATTAAGTATTTCTCCGTAATTTTCAATTATAAGATTAAATTGGTCAATGAGTGCCTCCATTTCTAGATTTTCCAAGAAAGAAAAATCAAGCGTTTGAAAGTTGAAATTAAGTTGGTCGGTTGAGAAATCTGGTTCTTCTTCAATAAAACTAAGAGAATTTAGTATCATAAAAGTTGAAGATAAATGATAATTATTATAATATTCTTTGCTGATTAAACGTGAAAGATCTAAAGCTTTCCAGTATCCATCCATTGGTATATTATTTGTAATCTCATCAAAGAATGAATCCCAATTGGGAGCATCTCCTACAAATAAAAAGCAATTTGGTTTTGATCCATTTACTCTTATGAGATCAATTTCAAATTTTCTCTTAATGATTTCAAGGGCTCTTTCAGCTCTCAATTGAGCATCTATCGTACCTAGTTCTTCGTCATAAGAAAGAAAACCAATAAAACTGTTAAATCCTAACTCATATTGAGATCCAAGCTTACTTTCGACTAAAAGTTTTGGAAATATCCCAGGATTAATAGAATTAGAAGCACTAATAAGAGCATTACATTTATAAAAGGCTGGGTCATTTAAATCCAATTGGGAAAAAATATTTGTATCATTTGTAAAGAGTGATTGCTTTATAATAGATTTATTCCCTGCTACATAGGCATTAATTTGTTCTGCGTAAAGATCTGAACCCGCGATATCAGAAGTCGTCAATGTATTTTCTTCATCATTTTGATTCATAATCATATTGTTTTTAAAAAGAGAGTATCTTAATGAGTTATCTACTAACTGAACATAAACTGGGGTAAGAAAAATAAAAAGAGTAAAAATTATGTGGATAGTTTTTTTAAGATTTTTCATAAGTTCCTCCTACATTGTCTCTCTATATATATCAACGATTTTCTTTTTTCTGGCTTTTCTTAAAAGAATTTTCATCCCGAAGAGTACCATAATTAAGGAAAGTAAAAAAATTAATCCTATATTGAAATAGGGTACATATATTACATTGGGTTGACCAGTAAGGTTGCTTAAATTCGAAGTTACAATCCAAGCTGAAAGCCAACCAACCACTATTCCAATGGATCCACTACTAATTAATATTATTAGTGATTCAATTATGAATAAACGATTTATCTCCTTTCCTTTTAACCCTAATGTTCTAATTATTCCAATTTCTTTCTTTCTTTCAAGAATCGTAGAATAAGATGATGAAAGTAATCCAAATATGCAAATAAATACCGTCGTCATTGCAATTAGAGTAAACAAAGTATCCATTACAAAAAAAGAAGATTCTTGAACACGAATTAATCTATCAAGATTGTAGATATTATATGTATAATCCAATCTGTAATTCTCATTTATAACAGATGCAATATAATAAGCTGAAGTTGATTTATCATCTCGGAGTTTAATAAAAATTCTGTCCAGATATGAAACAGGGGGAATATCCATTATTTTAATATAGGTTTGTTGAGATATTAAAACACCACCTCCCGATGCTTGCGCCGGAGATATTCCAAATTCTTGAGAAAAGCCGGGTACACTCTTTGCGGTCCCAACTATCTTGAAAGGATACGCTTCCATTTCATCACCACGATAAATTACAATTCTTATTTTATCACCACGTATTATGTTAAGATCGATAGAAATCGCCTCTGAGATAATACATGGGTAAAAAGGTTCATAATCATCAAATATATTCTTAAATGCTTTTTCTGCACTGCCAGAAGTCATCTCAATAAATTCTCTCTTCACAGTATACAAATATTGTTCATCTATACCGATTAATGTTATTTCTTGAGAGTCTAATCCGGCGTAATCACCAACTTCTGCCTTAAACTCTTTATCTGCTTCAGAATAAATTTGAGTCAATTGATAAGGTTTTGCTAAAACAGAAGACACCTTCTCAATCCCATTAATTCCTAATAAAACTTCTTCAAATTCTACAGTTATAATTTTATTTGGATTAATATCCGCTTGTTGATTTTGCTTAGCTAGAACATCGAAATTTTCTTGTAATCCTTCATCTACATTATTTTTTATTGAAGTAGAGAAAAGTCCCCCTCCACCAAAACCTCCATTAAAACCATCTTCAGGCTCTTTCCATCCAGAGGTTTCAATTACTAAATCTGATCCATATGTAAGTTGAGTCTGGGCAGTTGATTGTGCCGAAAGTGTATTGATAACTGTCGAGGTGAAAATTACAAATGAAAATGATAAAGCAAAAATAATAATTGTACTTGAATTTCTTCTTTGATATCGAAAGACGAATATTTTTATCACATTATGTAATCGTTTAGCCATTGGTCTAAATATTAGGATTACTAATCTTAATATAATGGGTATTAATCCTAAACCTGCCAAGGTTAACCCAATATTAAATACAAGTAGAATTGATATTAATGTTCCTGCAAAGAGAGTAGCATCTGAGGAAATTAAGAACCTTGGGATAACAAAAAAAACAAATCCCCCATTAAATGCTAGTATTAGCCCCATGAGTAATAATTTGTAGTTCACTGTGGATTTTTTTCGTAAATGATACAATGTATCTTCATGACGATATGGATGTATAGATTCAATTAATTGAAGACGCATCACTTTTAGAGCAGGAGATATACTAACTATCATTCCTACACTAATTCCCATTGTATAAGATATAGCTATTGACCACCACGTAAACGAAAAGTTTAATTGGGTGAAACCAAGCATGCTCGTAGTGATCACTCTATTTGCGAAGGGAATGATAAGAAAATTTGTCAGTAAATTGGCTGTAAATATCCCTAAAATTGTCCCAAAATTGCATAATAAGAAACCCTGCATTAAAACAATTGCAAGGTTATACTTTTTACTAGCCCCCAAAGTTCTAAACACACCAAACTCTCTTATTCTCTCCTCAACAGATGTTTTCAGAATTCCACTTATTAGAACGCCAGAAATTAGCATTGCAACAATTGAAACAAATATGAAGACAATAACAATTAATATACTTACAAATTCGGAATATCCCAATATTCTCAATTTTGGTAGATCAATATTATATTCATTAATTCCAATAGCCATTTGAATATTGCTTGCGATACCTTTAACAATTGCCTTTGTTCCCTCAATATTTCTAATATCATAGAGCGTGCTACTTTGTTGAAGCGTGAATATTAGCTCACTACAACGCCCATCAAACTCAGTGTAACCAAAATAATCATAGAGAGTATTAATATCAACAATTATAAGATGCCTATTTCGATATCTATCTGGCCATTTTAGATTGAAGTCAAAGATTGCATCTATTGTTAAGTTTTTACTAACTGATAAAGTTGTATTTCCATGTGTTAATTGTAAATCTATTTCAATAACATCATGTAAAGAGTATTTTATAACCTCGTTGAACCCATAATAAATAGCACAGTGATCCATGGGTAGATCATCCAGATCAAGCCTACCTAACCTATTAGGATCCGTAAATTCTCCAAACCCTATTTGATTTTCTAGAGAAAAGTTGATAGCAGAAACTACAACCCATTCTGTTTCACTTGTTTCTTTATTCTTTACACTTCCAGATACATCCATTCTTGGAATGAAACTAGCAACCCCATTTGTTGAATTTTGAATAGTCTCAACAACCGGTTGAAATTGAAAATATGATGAACGATCTTCTGGTTCTCCTGTATAATGCCTTACAGAAATTGATCCATCTTGATTTCCGGCTTCTATTGTAAGAAAATCTACATAACTAGCAGAAATAGAATCAGATAAGAATAAAATAACTGTTAATAATCCTATTGAAATTAGAACTCCTACTATCGCAAATATTGTTCTAACTCTCTGCTTTTTTAAGTCCGAAAACGCATATTTTAAAATTAATTTAAAATGGGTCATACGTTCAAAATTTTTCGATTTTAGTCAATTTAAATGCTTTAACGTAAAATTAAACGGTCATTCTCAATTTTGGCAAAGAGATTATTCTCTTCTATTAATTCTTGTAATATATCATTAAAATTTTCTGGTAAATTGGCAATAATAAGACTTGGGATACTCTTCTTAATTTCACTTATCGCTATCTCAGCTTTACCTTGATTTGCGAAGAGATATTGGAAAATTTTACTTTTACACTTCTCTTTATTAATCTCTGTTTCCTGTCTTCTTTGGAGTTGCATAATTTCAGTCTCTTTCAACCCACCTATTTTTCCTTCATGGGTAAGTTTTCCATCTCTCATATGGAAAACTTTCGTTGCGAATTCTGAAACAGCAGCGTCATGACTTACAGAAATAAAGGTTGCACCTCTTCGATTTAAATCTCTGAGCAGGTTCAAAATCATAACTCCTGTTTTACTGTCAAGATCTCCTGTAGGTTCGTCAAGAATAACAATAGCAGGATCATTAGCAAAAGCTCTAGCAATCGCAACTCTCTGCTGTTCACCACCACTTAATTCTGAAGGTGTGTGATGAGCTCGTTCATCTAATCCGACTAACCTCAAGAGATCCATTGATCTCTTTCTCTTTCCTCGACGACTAAGTTTACCTGAAAAATGCAACGGAACCATCACATTTTCTATTGCGGTCATTTGGGGAAGTAAGTTATAAAACTGGAAGACAAAACCTATTCTTTCTCGCCGGATCTCGGCCAAATTGTTATCGTTCAGCATACTTATATTGCGACCCTCTAAGAAGATTTTTCCTCGAGTAGGTGTATCAAGACCTCCAATTAAATTTAGTAATGTCGTTTTTCCTGAGCCTGAAGGTCCCATTATATCAATGAAGTTCCCACTATCTATTACTAAATCAACCCCACGCAAGGCTGCCACTGCTGTGGTCCCTAATAGATAAGTTTTATGCAGGTTCTCAACAACTATTAAATGTTCATAATCCTTTCCAGCAATTTTATCACTTTTCGCATCTTTTTTCATTTTTTTCTTTTCTTCACGAGACTGTGAAATTATTTCTAATTTCTGTTTCCTAATAGTTTCTTTTCCCTTCTTTTTTTTCCATTTTTCGAATTGTTTTGAAAGTTCTCCCTTCCAAATTGCCAGTTTTCCAGTTTCCTCTTCATATTGTTCCATTAGTGGAGTTTTTTTTAAATATCGAGTATTAACCATACGGAATCTGCTCTTTTTTAATTGTTCTTTATTCTCGATTACCAGATTGAAAATCTTTTTAAAATTTTTTAACACTATTATATCTTAATGTTAAATTAAATTTTATCAGATAATTAATCTATTATGGATAGGTAAATGTGAGAACTGTTTTAAAAATTGATGTTCTATTTTAGTAGAACGTTTAAAATCTGACTATAAAATTAGGGAAAGCTTTAATCTTCCCTACTTTTTAAATGATCCATTATTTTAAGATAAATATCTTCCTTTGCATCTGGTTTGTTTCCAAAATTACTAGATTTTATAATAGATGGTAATTTAATCAATTCTTTTTTCGTATTAATCTCTAAAATTTTCGGATTTTTTGCGATCCACGATGGATTATGCGCTAAACCACTTACGTCATATTCAAGTTTTATTTTAACATTAGTTTTGAATTTTCCTTGTAAAAATTCTAATAATTCGCTTTTAATATTTACCACTAAGCTATTTATAATTGAATCAAAATTTTCGTAGAAAGGATTGATTAATTTTTCCTCTACTAAATTAAAATTATGATTTGAGTCTAGAAATATTGCCCCAGATAATGCTTCAAAGACATCTGCTAAAATCCTTGTTCCCTTTATTTGCTGATTTCCACTTTTGAAAATAAAATTTTGTAAATTTATTCTATTTGCGACTATTTTTAAAGTGTTATCACTTTCTAATAAGGCTTTAATTTTAGTAATTTTTCCAGGATCTTGTATGCCCTGCTTATATAATTTTAATATAAATACTAGCTTTATTACCGCATCCCCGAGTGTTTCCAAATATTCATAACTAAGCTCTCCAGTTTCATTAGCAAGTCTTGGGGTTGTTAGGGATTGTACTAGATAATCTTCATTCTTAAACCTATAGCCAATAAAATCTTGAATTTTTCTTAATTTTTCTTCCTTGTTCATTACCATCTTTAATATACAATTATTTTCAGTTAAATTTAAAAATTTAGAGAAAGCTTAATTAATTATGGAAGGAGGAAATAAAGATAAAATTCTTAGAATGATTGATGAAATTGAAAAAAAAAACTCAGAGATTGAAAATTATATTTCTAGTTTAGCAATTTTAACACGAAATGAATCCTTAAAGGAAATCATGAAGGATATCATTGAAAAAAACAACATTCTACAAGAAATAGAAGGATCTAAAAGACCACACTTACACACTATAATAGATGAAAAAACAAGTTTTTTACGTGAAAAGGTAGATAATTTTCTTTCTAAGATTCAAGAAAATCCTGCCAAAAAAATAATATATCTGAGAGAATTTCTTGATAATTTTGAGTCAATATCGAAAAATGATAAAGAAGTAATACTCAACTCCTTACAGGATGAGAAAAATAAGGATAAATTAAAAGAAAAAATGACTTCCTTAGTCACGATTTTTTTATAATCTCAATATTCTGTTAGTAGATTACTTATAGCCTAAACAACTGGAGTAAAATAAGGACTTTCTTTATACCTCTTATTTTTATTCTTCCAGTAAGGATTTTCCCGATAACTTTCCCAAGAGAGATTTCATCGCTTTCCAGAATTTCTAAAAAAATCGAGGTCTTTGCTTGAAGTAAACCATCCCAACCAAGAAGTTTCTTTTTCAAGTTCTTTTTTGGGGTATTTTTCATACCTTCTACATATATCTTACCGTTGTCAATCACCAATAATGCCGCATATTTTCCATCCTTGGCATTTAAAAGAACTTTTACTTCTGTATCTTTGAATTTCACCTTAAACTCCTCATTTTCATTTAGAGGTTCAACTAACCTAGATACAATTCCTGCAAAACCACGGAATTTTTTCTTTTTTTCATCAGACATAATAATCATTAATTTATAGATCTAAAATATCCCTAATCTCTTCTAAAATAATTTAACAAGTTAATTTTGAAAATATTAATAAAGCTAAAAACAATTGGAAAATTTACAAATCTAAAGAAGAATAAGTAATCTAACATTAAAACTCCAATATAAGCCTGATTCAGTACCCGTCTGCCTCGCTTCCACTAAACAGGTCTTCGTAAGCTTTTCGATCTTCGTTTGAGATTCTTTCCCCTCTCAATCCTTCTTTTACTATAATCGGGGCTGCTTCCGTCTCATCATGGGGAATTTTCTTTTGTATTTTATACTCCGTTTCCAATTCACCGAGTTCAAATTCTTCCTCACAGGCTTTACAGAACAATTTCTTGTTTTTAGGGATCAATATATTATCACAATTTGGGCAGAAACGCAATGTTATCACCAAATTTTCGGTTTTAGTTTATAAACTTTTCGATTTTGTTATGTAGGCTATTTCTTTTCGATAACTACCAATATTAAAAAAGTATAACATTTATAAATTTAACGCATAACTTAAATTATTGTTACTGTATTACGTTTAAAAATTTTATGTTTAAATTATTAATTTGTTATTATGAATGTGTGAAGGTAAATGAAGGATAAACTTCTCAAATCATATTACAACCAGATTTCTTATAAAATAATGGTTCTGGATTAACTAAAATATTCGTCTAGATAATTTAGTTTTACAAAAATCATATAAAAAAATGATCTAACATTATTTCTTTTAAGAATTTTTAATTCAATCTTAAGAAAATTAGGGATTTATGATAAAGAAATACGAGAAAGCAAAAATCTTAACAATAGCTCATAGAGGAGCAAGCAGCATAGCACCAGAAAACACTTTAAAAGCATTCCAAAAAGCAATAGAATTAAAGGCGGATTATATAGAGTTTGACGTTCATCAATCTAAGGACGGAGAAATCGTTGTTATGCATGATGGTAATACTTTTAGAACCACGGGTCATTTTGGCATTATTAATAGAATGACTTTATCCGATTTAAAAAAGCTAGATTGCGGGGATGGAGAAAAAATCCCCACTATAGAGGAACTAATTGAGGTAACCAAGGGAAAGATTGGATTAAATTGTGAAATTAAAACAAGGGGGATTACCGAGAAAATCATAAAAATCCTCAAGGAATCTGAAATAGTCGAGACTACAATAATTAGCTCATTCAAACATGATATACTATTGAAAATTCAGAAATCGGATTCAACTATTAAATTAGCATCCTTAGAACCTACCCGAACTGGATGGATAAATAGCTGGATGTCTAAGAAAAAGATGCTTAACGTTGCAATCAAAAATAATTTTTACGCGATTAATCCTTTCTATAAATTAGTAAATGAAAAGCTTGTAAATAGAGCACATAAGAATGATATAAAAGTTTTTCCTTGGACTGTCGATTCAGAATCAACTATCAAGAAACTAATAAATGATGGTGTCGATGGAATTATTACTAACAAAATTCCTAAAGTCCGAGAAGTACTGAATCAAATAAGTTGATAGAATGCAATGAATAATACTAAAATTCTGATCGTAGGTCATAAAGGAGCTAACTCCTTAGCTCCAGAGAATACTTTAAAGTCTTTTAGGAAAGCGATAGATTTAAAAGCAGATTTTATTGAATTTGACGTTCAATTGTCAAAAGATAATATAATGGTTATGAACCATGATTTTAATACCTTCTCTACTACTGGTTATGATGGCCTGATTAGGGAGATGACCATTAAAGAGTTAAAGCAATTGGATTTTGGAGAGGGGGAAAAGATCGCAACTTTATCAGAATTAATAGAAATAGCTAAAAATAGGATAGGGTTAATATTTGATCTCAAAGCACCAGGACTCAACCAAAGATTGGTAGATGTTCTGAGGAATGAAAATTTAGGGAAACAATCAATTTTAAGTTCGTTTTCTTTTAACCAATTAATTAAGATTCAAAAAATAGATAGTAATCTTAAATTTGGGCTCCTTTTATCTGAAGAAATGAAAGTTAAGCAAATAATAATAAAAAGGATTCAGAAAGCAGTTAAGAATAATTTTTATTCAATTCACCTTCATTTCAGCTTGATAGATCATCACCTTATTGAGTTTTGTCATGAAAACAATCTTAAAGTTTTTGGATGGACCGTAAATGATGAAAAGGACATGAAACAATTAATTCAGATGGGGATAGATGGTATAATTACAGATGATATCCAACTCCTGAAAAAAGTGTTAAATAGAAGCTAGGTTAAGAGTCGATACCTCTTAATAAAATATTTTATTTGAGCTTTATTCCTCTATTGTGTCATGCTCAAAATTAATGAAGGTTTTGAGGAGTATAAAAGTAGATATAAATTTAAGTTAAAGCTTTTAAATCGTAATGTATCTGTTTTTGAGAGCTTAGATCTACTAGGTGTTGTTCTAGATGAAGTAAACAGTTATAGAGAATTCTTACAACTGCATGAGAAATATAATATAACTTAATATTTCTCAGTGTATACATCTTTAACTATATAACATTCTTAAGTGAGAAAATTTTGTTTATTATTTATGTTCAGCGTCAATCGGACGTCCAGGACTGCCTTGATAGTAAAATTTTCCTTCTTTTCCCCTCCAATTTTTATGCAATACGGTATTAGGATATATTACATTATTATTTGTTGTAACTGCGTTTGGTCCAACTATATTACCGGGGTATAAAGTAGTATTTTTTCCTAATTTGAGTTCCATCATCGTGATTTTCCCGAAAATTGTATTAACCGCATGACTCGACAACCCACTAGAAGGATAGATAAAAACATTGTCTCCCAAATCAGTAAACTCTAATCCCACATAACTATCACAGTAAATGACATTTTTACCAATTTTATTATGGCTTATTCTTCGAAGAACTCTGTTAACAAGCCAAGGAAATGGTGATTTTGATGATAACCACATAGGAAACTTTATAATAAAGCCTCTCTTATGATAATATTTCATCAATTTTCCTTCAGGGCTTTTTATATTATCGAGAACTCTCGCAAAAACACCTTGCTGAGGAGGTGATTTCCTATTCCATCTTCTAGTCCAAAAAGCAGTAAATTCGATTAACAAAACTAAATATAAATAAAAGAGTCCCATTAAAAATCCAGGTAATAGAAGAATATGCACAAATCTTGGAATAGAGAAAAGATTAATAAATAAGTATTCGAATACTAGAAAAAATCCCAAACACACATAAAACGGAACTAGAAAGCTAATGAAATTGATTTTAAAGAAGTCAAATGCTGGGAGTTCAACAGTTTTTTCTTCTTTTTCCTCATTCATTATATAGTATAATTGAGTAGGATATTTAAAAAATTAATTATGTGGTTAAACAGGGAGTTCCCAAGAAAAAACAAAAATTTTAAGCTCACAAATAATTTGAATTTGTATCATTTGTAGGGATTTATTAGAGATGATATAATGCTAAATGACAATACTTCAAAAAATCGAAAGATCTTTAAATACCCTGCTTTATCCCCATTGTGGATTGCAGTCTTTATTGATATAATTGGTTTCTCAATGATTCTCCCAATGGGACCATTCATAGCAAAGCAATTTAACATTCATATTTTTATTATGGGATTAGTTTTTTCTGTAAATGCTGTTTTTTCATTTTTCTTTGGTCCAATTTTAGGAAAATTGAGTGATAAGTACGGAAGAAAACCTTTATTACTGATATCTCAATTTGGCACTTTTTTAGGATTCGTCTTATTTGCTTTCTCTAATTCAATCTGGATGATAATTATTTCTCGTATTATTGATGGAATTTTTGGAGGAAATTTTCCAATAGCTAAAGCAATTATAGGTGATGAAGTTCCCCCAAAAGAGAGAGGAATTCAAATGGCAAATATTGGGGTTGCTCATGTCCTAGCTTCCCTTATCGGTCCAGCAATTGGAGGGACTCTTTTTAGTTTTGGAGGTGTTTTATTACCTGGTTTATTTGCAGCAGGGATGTCTGTCTTTACTATGATTATAACCATCTTTATTTTAGAGGAAACCTGGTCAGAATCAAAACGTCAAGTACATCATGAAGCTCCTTTAAAAATCGATATTAAAATTAGAAAAAACAAAAATGCAATGTTTATTTTAGCAGTATGGGGATTTCACACGGCTTCCTTCATGATTGTGATGTCTTCATTTTCTTTCTTTGCTGAAATTGTATTTGGAATTGAATCCTATGAAATAGGAATATTGTTAATGATTGCTGGGATTCTTAGAGCAATAGTAAGATTTACACTGTTTAAACCAACAATAAAAAGATTAGGAGAAAGTAATGCTATTAAACTTGGCTTGGGGTTCTTCCTTGTAGCTTTTCTATTAATAGGATTTTCAATCAACATTATCATGCTTTTTGCATTGTTGTTAGTTATTAGTTTTGCAGCATCATTAACCCGTGGTCCGATGAATAGTAAAATAAGTCAATCAGTGTCACCACGAGAACAAGGTAAAATTAATGGGTTGTCCTCAGGATTAGATAGTTTTGCCCAAATAATTGGACCCTTAACCGGAACTTTTATATTAGGTTTTTTTCAACCATTCTTTCTTAGTTTTGTTGTAGGTTCAATAGCATTAATTCCGTTCTTAATGGTTTTGAAAACTGTTAAATTTAAAAAATTTCAATCCATTAACTCTGAGCTAAGAGAAAAATAATTAAAAAAATATTTTTTATACGAGTTATTCTTACATGTTTTTTCTTCTAGTATCATTCCAACGTTTCAATCTGCCTAAACTGTCTTTTTTCCATTAATGGAATTATTTTCTTAAGTACCATTATAAATACCCCAAACGCAAGCGTTCTTGAGCCAATATCATATAATAGGAATTTAATTCCTAGTAAGAATACTCCTAATACAGGGTCTATTGGTTGATCAAAACTGTCGAAAGTAGTACTATAACCATTTATCTTCCCCATCTTCGTTGTTGTTAATAATAGGGAAGGAGCTAGAAATAATTATATTTATATTCTTCTTAAAGTTTCTCTTGTAATATTTCTTCTGGGTTAAATTGCTTTTTCTGCATTAAGGGTATAATGACTTTAAAATCCATTAAAAATGCCCCAAGTGCAAGTATTGCCATAAAAGAACCAAAAAAAACAGGATTAAACCTTTCTAACAGAAATGTACCAAAAATTGGACCTATAATTTGGGCAAGACTATCTAACGTTGTAGTATATCCATTGATTTTTCCTATTTCTTTTGGAGTAACAGATTGAGTTACCCTACTCATCAAAATTCCTCTTGAACAAGAGACACCATAACTTGCGAATATCATTAGTATAATAAAAATCCATGGTTCAGGATAAATATTTGCAAATATACCTATACAGAAAAAAGTCACTACTAAAACTGATAATCCTAAAATAGTCATGTTTCTTTCACCTAATTTCCTCATAGTAGGTTTAAATACAGAAAATCTTACTATAGCACGGGAAATTCCTGATATTGTTAATAATAGACTTACTCCTAAAGTACCAAATCCGAGAATTAAAGAAATAAAAACAGCTAAGGTAGACACATATGTAATAAAAGAAAACGTATGTAAGGCGAATTGTGTTAATAAATATAGCACATCTTTATTTTTCCAGATTTGAATTTTAATTTTGATCTCTTTTTGTGCTTTTTCTCGCTTAAATTTAGGCCAAGTTTCTTCGATAAATAAAAATGTTACTAGAATTGTTAAAAATGAAAACCCCGCAGCTACTAGACCAGAAAGTGCCATGGGATATGTGGGTCCAAAAATCTGAAATACGGATAAAAATCCACCCAAGCCTGGAGCAACAAGTCCTGCAATTGTCATCACAACCCCCACGTTTGTCATTTGAATTCCTCTATCTCTTGGTGGGACTGCATCTGTAATGATTGCCTTTGTAAGTGGAAAATTTCCCCCAAAGATACCATCTACCATTCGTGCTATAAAAAACATTGGTAGTGAATTTGAAAAAGCCAAAATTAAAAATGCTGAGCACGTACCTGCTTCAGCAATTAAGAGCATTGGTCTTCTTCCATATTTATCACTTAACTTTCCCCAAATAGGGGCAGAAAAGAGCGAAAATACGGCATTTGTCGCTAGGAGTAATCCAATTGTAACAGGAGTTGCATTGAAAATACTTATTAGAGAAGGTATATAAGGTAAAATTATATAGAAACCTAAGACATCAATTAATAAACCGATCCATAGAGGTCTTAATATAGGATACTTTGTTTTCATTGCATCCTTAAACTGTTGTTGCTTTTCTCGTCGAGTAGGTGCTTGTTGATCCATATTCTAATCAAATTCTTTTTAATTTAAATCAAAAAATAAAGAATTACATTTAAAATTTCTAATAATAAAAAAAAGAGTATTCCTCCTTGAAGAGACCAATATTTTTTTTTGGAATCCCAACCAATAATTCAAAAAATTATGTTTTTAAAAAATCCAATAATATCTGATTGACTTCAAGTGTTTTTTCCAATGGTAAATTATGACGTGCATCCTTTATGACCTTAAGAGTACTGTTAGAGATTCTTTCATGCATATTTTGATTTACTGAAACTGGTGCGATTCGATCTTTTTCTCCACAGAGTAGAAGTGTTTCACTTTTAATTTCATGAAGTCTATCAAAAGTGTTATGGCCTTTCACCGCATTAGCTGCGTTTTCATTATCTTGGATGGAATATGGATTTTTTAGCTCTCTCTCGATTAATTCCTCTACAGACCATAAGCCAAAGAATTTTTTCTTAGGATCTTCTGCCATCTTTTTCCAAAATTCTCGAGAGAAACTAGCTTTTGCAGATTTTAAAAAGGTGTTTAGAGGATCCTTTTTTAAATCTTGAAAATAAGTGTTTTTCCCGTTTTTATACATTTCTGGACCTTGTTCGTTAGGAAATCCTGGCCATGTGTTTATTAATACTAATTTATTTACCCTTTCAGGATATTTTAATACATAATTCAATACTATCATTCCGCCCAAAGACGATCCTACCACATGAGTCTTCTCGAATTTTAGATAATCTAACAATCCATTAATGTCTTCAGCATACATATCCATGGTATAAGGTATATTTGGATGATCAGATTTACCTGCACCCCTATTGTCGATTATTATAACTTTAAAATGTTCTGATAAGGCACCAACATGAATTAACCATCCTTCTTTAGTACCTCCCCAGCCATGAATTAAAATTACAGGTTCTCCTTCTCCATGTATCTCATAACATAACTTTATTCCATTAACTTCAGCAAATAACTCTGTCATTTAAATCAAGTTAATTGATTAATAATTATTATACTATTATTCATGATTTTAAAAATTTTATAATATATTGGTTAATTATCTGGGGATATTCTAATATTGATTGATGACCAGCATCCGGAATAACAATAAAATGACTATTTGGAATTAAATTTTGCATTTTTTCAACCATTATCTTAGGACATGTCTTATCTTTATCCGCTGCGAGTATCAACACTTCGTTTTTAATTTCATGTAATCTCTCATATATGTTATGCGTTTTTAGTGCTTCTACTTGGTTTATGATATCTTTTTCTGTCGGACCATATTCCATTTTTTCTTTAACTAGATCCTCAACTGACCATATACCGTGAAATTTTTTCTTCGGATTTTGAGCCATTTCTTTCCAAAAATTACGCGAATAACTTTTTTTAGCCCCAGCTATGAAGTTGTTAATAGGATCCTTTCTCATCTCATTTAAAGAGGTTATCTTGCTTTCTTTATAATATTGAATTCCTTTATCGCTTGGAACACCGGAAGGTGTAATTCCTGCAATGGTATTTATCAAAACAATTTTATCAACATAAAAGGGATATTTTAAGACAAAATTCTGTACAATCATACCTCCCAAACTATGCCCGATAATGTGTGTCTTCTGGATTTTAAGTAAATCTAAAAGAGCTTTAATATCATCAGCGTATATTTCCATACTATATAGTCCATTAGGTCTCGCAGATTTTCCCGCTCCTCTATTATCCATTCCAATTACTCTGAAATACAGAGATAGATCCCCAATTTGAGCCAGCCAATGTTCCTTTCTATTTCCAAAGCCATGTATTAATAAAATGGGACTTTTTTCTTCACTACCATGAATTTCGTAGCAAATTTTTATCCCATTCACGTTAACAAATAATTCCGTCATGATACTTCTTAATGATTTTTTTTTCAAGAAATTTTCATACTCATTTAAGAAACTCGATAATAGATTTATTAACTTCTGGTGCATTAGATTTGTGAGATTCGTGCCCTGCTTTTTCTATTACTTTTAAAGTACTATTTGGTATTAAATTGTGAATCTCCATCATTCTTTCTTTTGGTACAAGTACATCATGCGAAGCCGTGAGTAGTAGCGTCTCTTGCTTAATTTTGTGCAAATTATTAAAACTATTATGGGTTTTAAAAGAGTAGGATATATTTCGAATATCCTGTGCAGTAGGTGGATCTCTAGTATAATAATCAATAAGGTCTTCAGCAGACCATAATCCAAAAAATTTTTCCTTGGGATTATCCAGCATTCTTTCCCGAAATTTATGATAAAATCCAAACTTTGTGCTATCCCAAAATGCTTTAACTGGATCTTTTTTTCTTACTTCCAATCCTTTAATTCTCATTTGAATATATGGTTCAGGATCATATTGCTCAGGAATTTTTGGCAATGAATTTATGAGAACAAGTTTATTCACACTCTCAGGATACTTCACTACAAAATTTTGGGCAATCATCCCTCCAAATGAATGAGCTATTAAATTTATTTTCTGTATTGATAAGTAATCCATCAATCCCTTCACATCATCAGCAAGCATTTCCATAGTGTAATGGTAGTTAGGTCTTGAACTTTTTCCTGCCCCTCTCATGTCGATACTAATAATCCTAAAATGTTTAGATAATTCGGGGATTTGAGCCATAAATCCTTCCTTTTTTGAACCAAAACCGTGAAGAAGGAATGTCGGAAATCCTTCTCCTTGACTTTTATAGCAAATTTTTATGCCATGTACATCCGCAAAAGCTTCAACCATAAATAGTAATAGGTAGCTTAATTTTTAAGAAAATATATTATTAATTGGTTTGCTTCAGGAACCTTTTCTAACGGAAGAGATAATTTAAACAGGTTTTTTAGTTATTTTAGGGGGCCCTAAGCTTAAGGAATTTAAAATTTTCAATAATTTTTGAATATTCGTTCCCATAAATCAAATGAGGCATTTCTCCTAATTTATTTTTATCATTTGTTCGAAGCATCTGCCTCAAATATTAAATCAAGGATTTCTTCATATTGCCCACTTAGAATTATTTCCATTTTCTCTTCTTTTTGAGACATTAAGTTATTTTCAAATAATTCTTTACGAGTTGGCTTAGGTTTGTTTGGTTGATGAGTGATATTTTGCTTCAAATAAGGTGAATTTTTTAAAATTGTAAGATTATTCAATGGTTTCTTTGTTGACTTTTTTTAGCAGGCTTCTTAGGTGCAGTCTTGGTTGTTGCTATAGCTTTCTGTACTGGTTTTTTAGAAGCAAATTTTGATGTTGCTGTCTTATTTATTGATGGTTTTTTCGCTATTTTTTAAACCTATAAAAAATGTAGTTTGAATTTTTGACCTTGTTATAATATTTTCAAAATGATATTTAAAAACTACATCCTAAATGAATTAGTAAACTGTTTTAACATAGATTTTTATATTGAATTTCCTTATTTTTAATAACTTCAATACAAAAATCTGAGGTTTTGAGAATATGGTTCGAACTGCGAGAGAGCATCGTTTGTCATGCTATGGTGTAATAATAACTATCGTTGTTGCATTAATTTTATATTTAATTTTTGGTCCAAATTTCTTTATGAATCCTTTTATTGTATTCTCTTTCATAGCATTCGTAATAATTCTTAATTGTTGGTTATTTGGCCAAATCCGAGCATTCAAGGAATGGTTAAGGAGCAAAAAAAAAATGAAGACTTATCAATATATCAAGAAGGCACCTGCAGCTGAGAGTTTAGAGACTTCTGAAACATTTGAGTTAGAAGATAATATAACATGTCCTTATTGTGGAGTAGTACAAGAAAAAGGCACCACTTTTTGTACTAAATGTGGCCAAAAAATAGAAAATCTCTGAAAGAATATTTAGCAAGCAAACTTATTCATCTATTTTTTTATTTTGAATAAAAAGAAAAAAATTAATTTTTTTGATAAAATTTTAATTTCTATGGTAGTTTGTGACCACAACTACCACAAAAATCAGAATCAGGCTTTAGGGGTTTTCCACATTCAGGACATAAGTTATTTTGAGAGCTCTCAATTTGAGATCTGGCTTTGTTAATGGTTTCTGCTAAAATTAATGAATTTTTTTTAGACTGTTTTATAAAATGCTTAAGGTTATCAAGTGGTACAATAGTGTAAAATTTTCCAGAATGAGTTTCAATTTTAACTAGATGCATAATTCGACGTTTAGTTTTATATGCTGAAGAGATATCTGACCATGGGAGCTCTAGATGAAATCCTGCATTATGTTTAATAATTCCAGGTGCACTTACATTTTGACCCTCAAAAGTTAGACCTTCAGTAGTAATGTGAATATTTGCATAGTAAACATTATCATATTGCACCATTTTCATCTCTCCTTCACAGAAGAATCCTGCTGCTTGGTATAATAACGTCATTTTTAATACCTTATTTTTGTCTTTTTAATATTTTAATATATTATTTGTAAGGTTAATATTAAATATTTTCGTTTTAATTTGTCCTAGCAGATTAATTTTGAAAGGATTTAATAATTGAGATAGGGAATCCACAAAATTTACAATTTCCATAAGAATCTAAATACAAATCCTGAATTCCTAACATTTTTCTTTTTATGACTAATTTATAACATTGAGGGCAATAAGTATGATCATAATCGTTAGAATGTAAATTTCCAAGATATACATATTTTAAACCAACATCTCTTGCAATATCATGTGCATTATTTAGAAGTTCTAAAGGTGTAGGCTCTGAAAGTCCATAATTAGATGATTTATAATGAGGAAAGAAACGACTTATATGATATGGTGTTAATTCACCTAATTCATTAAATATTCTTTCAGCAATTTTTTTAACAATTTCTTCTTTAGAATTTAATCCTTGTATTAATAATGTTGTTATTTCAATATGAACGCCTAAATCCTTTGCTAAACTTGCATTTCTCCATACTTTCTCTACGTCAGTGCCACAATATTGCTGGACCATATCAGAATCTCCTTTAATATCTATGTTCATTGCATCAAGACCAGCATCTACTAGATCTCTTAAAACTTCTTCTGTCATGTAACCATTTGTGACGTATGTATTATATAAACCGTTCTGTTTAGCTAATTTAAATACTTCCAACGAATATTCAAACAATAATGTAGGTTCATTAAAAGAAATTGATGTACCTTTACATTTTCTTTTTAAAGCAATCTCTATCAATTTCTTAGGTGAGAAAAATTCATCAAATGTCACAAATTGAATCGCTTTTGATGGACTAGTTTTTGATAGATGATGATTTTGGCACCAAAAACATGAAAAATTACACCCATATGTACCAATAGTTAATGCTTTACTTCCTGGATGAAAGTGATAAAAAGGTTTCTTTTCGATTGGATTAATTGATAAAGCTGGAATTAATCCATAAACGATTGTATATATTTCTCCCTCCTTATTAATTCTAGTTTGGCAAAACCCAGATTTTCCATTCGGAATTGTACACTTTCTCTCACAAGTTAAACACTGAGAGGTACTTTCATCAATTTGTCTTTGGTATTTAGCCTTCTTTACAAATTCTGAATTCATTCAAATCAATCTTGAAATTTAATAATGCCTTTTATACCTTTCATGTTTTTAATTACATAATAATTAGAGAATATTATTAGCCATCTTGTTTTAAATTAAGGTAAACTATCTAAAAAACTCTTTAATAACTAATCGACTAAATTTATAAATCCTAAAATTAGCCCCAAAACTAACCTTATTAATGGGATTGTCCTACTCTTTAAATAGTATATTTACTTATACTGCAGAAAAGCAATAATTAAAAAAGTGAAAATGTGATTTCGACTGCCAAAATGTCCATATTGTAAAGAAGAGCTTGAATTAAAACTCGAAATTAACCCAACACCTATCAACGACAAGTTTAAGAGTGATCTCTTAAAAACTTATGAGAGTTTCATAGAAATTCAAGCTGAGGTTGTCCCCTTTGGGGGAAAAATGCTAAAAAGAATGGCAAATTATGGTTTAAAATTTGTTAGTCGATATTTAGATCGAATTGGAGCTATACCCCTAATATTGCATTCTTGTTCAAAATGCGATTCAGTGATATCATCCGAATCGGTAGTAGATTTAATGTCTTCACAAAGCTCAAGCTAACCATACATAGCATACTTTGTTTTTATCATAGAATTTATCTAAACGACCCTATCTAAAATATTCTTTTGAAACAAGTCTACAGAACTTAACTAATTTTTCTCCCAAATCTGTTTTATCAGAGGAATTGGTTAAAATCCAGTTTTTATCGTATAATTTATCTAAATAATCTCCTCTAGCATCGATAGAAAATGCAAACACTTTGAAAATTTTTTTGACATCATGTATTTCCTTAATAGCATTATTTAAACCATAACTTCCGGATCCTGCGGGTTGTCCATCTGATATAACTATGATTATTACATTCTTTTCTAATTTTGCGGCTTCGTGTTTTAAAGAAATCCCATCCAAATTACTGCAAACGCTCCCATGGCAACCAAATTTATCAAATTTTTTTGAATCTGGATTTTCATTAAAATCTTTTAATAATATATTTATAGCATCATATTCTCCAGTAAATAGCACAATCCGTAATTGAGCAATCTCATAAAGGGCTTCACAGAGCATTATCATAGCGATTTTAGCACACTCTAATTTAATCCCTTCCATACTACCACTAATGTCTACTAATAAAAGAATTTTAAGTTCCTTTTGTTTAATTTTTCGAGAAAAACATGTCTTATATTTGTAATCACTGGTAACTGCTTTAATGAATTTACTGTTTAATCTCCCCCTTTTTTGGAAGCTGTCAAAATCAATTTGATTCTTAAAATCTTTAAAAATGAATTTTATTCGGGTAATTAAATTTCTAAAATTTTTAATAATTTGGTTATAAGAAAGTACAATAGCTTTCATTGTTTCATTTTCTATCCTAGTTTCAACTACTTTCCTTTCTCCTTTTCCCTCAGATAATTTGATGAAGCATATTCCTTTATCTATTGTTAAAAACCTCTCTTCCATCGGATTTTGAGCCTGATTGACTAATTTTAAAAATTCCCCAAGATAATTTCCTTTTTCAAGCTCTTCTTTACTCATCTTTTCTTCATCAAAAGAGCTAGATAATAATTCTCCTAATTGGTCAATCCTATCTTGTTCATAATTCATTGCATTTTTTCCATTCGTATTTAATCCTTGTTCCATTTTATCAACTTTAGTACACTCAGTGTCACTCAGAGCGCTATCAATGTCAGAATTGGGAAATTCATTAAGAGTATCTTTAATCGAGTCTATATTTTCTATCAATTTTTCTATGTCATTAGTAGATAAATCTGAATCTTTGATTTTATCAATAACTTTCTCACTGGTAATATCCAACTCTGAATCCTCTGATTTCTCCCATTTATCTGTAAAATCTTCAAAATGATTTAATAATGGATCTTTTCTCTGAGCGGTATATTCTGGATATGATTTATAGTCATTATCATCATAATAACACGGATCTTCCATAAAATCCGAATCTAATTCAGCCTTACTATCTTTTTCAAGATTATTTCTTAATGTGAATTCTCCAGTATCATTTACACTTTCTACAGGCTTATAATCATCCTCCTCGTGGTCATATTCTTGATATCTAACTTGAGAGGGTGCAGATCCTTTAGATTGAGGTGAGATTCTTTTAATCCTCCTTTTGATATAATATTTCTTTAAAACCTTGGATAATTGATCTATTGTAATAATTGAAGAAGTGGGCGTCAGAGTTTTTAACAAAAATGTTTTTGCAACAGATATCGCGTTCCAATCTTCATCAGACATTAATCGGGTCCTAAATTTTGGTTTCTTCTGAAAGTCTTTATAATCCTCCATATACAAATTTATATAAACAAGAATATCACCCGATTCTTTCATTCTTAATTTCAATTCAGGCAATAAACTTTTAGTAAATGTTCTCAAATTTTTATAGAAACCTGGAAATTTTATGTTATTTATTGCATTAATTCTTACATCTTCTGCAACATTTATGATTTTTTTCACAATAAATTCTGGAAACGAGTATTTAGTGGCTATTGTTTTAGCCAATTTAATAAAGGATAATTCATATGATCCATAACCTATATGACCACTTTCATGAGCAACCAAACCTTGTGAAGATATTATGTCACTCTTAATATCGTTTGGTAAGTAGATAAATCGACCATCGGTAAAAGCTATATGTGAACTTTGGTTGAAATTAATTGAAATATCATTGTTACCACTAATTCTTTTAGCGGTGTTTGTTAAGGCAAATAAATCTGAAAGAAAATCTTTCTTAAAAAGCTCATATAATTCTGTAAATACTCTCACCTACAATTATGTATAAATTTTTGTTGACCACTAAAATATTGGGCTATCATTTTTCATGAAATTCATTAACTCCTGCTTTTTATACCGATATAACCACTTAATATAATTAAGAGTTATTTCTCCTCGAAAGAGATAATTTTTTCCTGTGTCTTTCTTATAGAGTTCGTGTAAGCCTTTTTTTTTGGTCAAAAAAATATAATCCTGAAAGGTCTTTCTATTGTAACACCAAAACCAATCAATGAATTTCCACATTATCCCCCCATTTTTCTTTAGAGCATTATCTTGTTTATAAAAATGAATATATTTAATAACATGTTTCTTCATATTGGTTATTATTCTTTGTTCTTCTGTTTCGCTTAACTCGATTTCTTCCTCTTGGATGACTTTAGAGTTTCCTTCAGGGGATAGAACTCCTCTCAATTTGCTCTCAAACATTTTGCCATCTAATATCATAGCTATACTCTTTTTCTCTTCTTGATTTTCCCCTAATTTGTTTATAATTATATTTTCAATATTATTTCTCAGAAACTTGGGGGGCATACTGGAAACAACTAAGCAAAAATTTACGACTAGACGGGTTGAAAAAATTTTTGTTATAGAAAAGTCTTTAGTAGCTTGCTTTCTTATTTGCCTAGCGGCGTCAACAACGATTTCTGCTAATTTTCTATCACATCCAGACATTTTAGTTGCGATTTCAATTTCTTTTGGTTTTATCGGGTAATCTATTTCAGGGCTCGCAATGAAGCGATCTTCAAAAGCTTCTTGAAGCTTATTAATCCCAATTACACCCTTATTTAATGTGCCAATTATTACAAGTTTACTCTTCGGATTTAATTCGTATCTTTCAAAACCTTTAGATATCAAATTAAGGTGATTCTCTGATAGCAATGAATTTAATGAAATCTGTTCACTTTCTCGAATAGCGTTTACTTCATTAATTATAATAAAAGAAATCCCCTTCTTATTAGCATCTTCTATAGCTCTAGTCAAAGGGCCAAAATTAAATCTTGTCTCTCCTTTAAATAATTCCCAGTAACCCTCAATATCACGTCTATCAAGGTCAGGAGATCCATCAATGATGTAATAATGAGCGTTAAAAGAATTTGCCAGTGTTATCGCGAGTAAAGTTTTTCCTGTACCAGGAGGTCCATGCAATAAAACACCCATACATGTCCCTTCCTCAACTGATTTAATTAAATTCTTTAAATAATCAAATTCATCATTTTGCTGAATATAACCATAATTACTACGGTTTTGTGAGATTAAAATAATTGATTCCTCCAAAGTTTTAATTTACTTGCTTATATTATATATCCTTCAAAATTAAATTACCCCAAATATGAAATATTGAAATACAAATAATTCTAATTATAAATTTTTATGTCTTGGTGATTATTTGTTATTCTCCAATAATATTTAAAAAATAAGTGTATATCAAATTAGTAAAAAAAAGGATATCACTTTACTTTTACATAATAGGTTAAGATAAATGATTAAGGTGCCACAATCAAAATAACTATATAAACAAGCATTAAATTCCCTAGTATAATCCCTGTATCTTTTAGAGAGGATCTTCCTAATAAATTATTTCTCGGGGTTCTAAATACATATAAGATCCCGATTGGAAAGAATAAAATTGGAATGAATACTAAATACAGAGTTATAATAAACGATACTATTGCTATAATTAATGATATGATTGATGCTATCCAAATTACTAACTGAGATGTTCTTGGTTTTAACTTAGATAAAGAATCCCCGTCAATCATTTCGTGAACCATTTGACCTGTAAACGCTACAGAAATAACTGTGCCTAATATTAAAGATTCGGCTAATGTAAGATTTGGTAAAAAGCCCATGATAATATCTCCCGCATTAATTTTAATCATAAACCATGGTAAAACAATGTGTGAAGTGCCTAAGATTATATGGTTTATAATCGTAAGAGATTTAAAAAAACAGTAAAAAACAACCATTAACACAATTAAAATTAAGTAAACTGCGAGTAATGGATTAACTAAGATCTCATTTGCAAAACAAGTAGTTCCTAAAACAAAACTTCCAATTGAGATCACTAATATTTCCTTGCGAGAATATCCTTTCACTCTTTCTAAAGTTTCCTTCTCATTCGGATCTTTCATATCAATTACATCATTTAGAGTATTTCCCGTTATGGCATAAAACATAAAACCAGTTAAAATCCAAATATGAGAGATCAAATCGTAATTGTTTAAATAGATACACAATAAACATGGTATTAATACGGAGAAAACATATTCAACTCGAAGGAGCCTAAAGCCTTTACTCATATAAAATAATCACATTACTCATGATACTAAATTAATTTCTAGTATAATCAAAAAGATTTAAGATTTCTGAGATAAATCCATATATATTAAAGATTAGAGGAAAGAACATAGATCGTTTAGTTAAAAAATTGTAATATTTTGTTAAATGAAGAGAAAAATCCAACAATTTATTTTGGAACATAAATTTGAGTGTAATACTTATGGAAAACTATATCCTTTTAGTAGATTGCACGGATGAAAAAGGACTCATCCATAAAATAACCGGTGTCCTATATGATCAGGGTTTAAATATAATTAGCAATAGCGAATTTGTTGAAGAAGAAAGCAATCATTTCTTCATGCGTTCAGAATTTACCGGAGATATCAATGGTAATGCTATCCTTAATCAATTAAGAGAGGTTTTGCCTAAGGATTCAACCAGCAAACTAATTAAATTTAGAAAAAAGAGAATAGTCGTATTTGTGAGTAAAGAACATCACTGTCTAGGAGATCTTTTAGTAAAGAATGAATTTAATGAAATGAATGCTGAAATTCTTGCCATTATCAGCAATCATTCAGTCTTAGAATCATTAGTTGAAAAATTTAATATCCCATTTTACTATGAGAGTCATCAAAATAAGACGAGAGAAGATCATGAGGAAAAAATTTTAGAAATCCTCAAGAAATATGAACCTGATTATTTAATTCTCGCTAAGTATATGCGAATCTTAACTTCCAATTTCCTATCAAAATATGAAAATAAAATAATTAATATCCATCATTCCTTCCTACCTGCTTTTATTGGAGTAAATCCTTATGAGCAAGCATTCAAACGAGGTGTTAAGATCATTGGCGCTACATCACACATTGTTACGGAAGAATTAGATGAAGGGCCGATAATAGCTCAAGAAATTATTAATATTAATCATAAATATACTGTAAAAGATATGAAACAAGCAGGGAGAGAAGTTGAAATTTCTGCTCTATCAAAAGCAATGAAGCTTGTATTTGAAGATAGAGTTTTTTTAAGTAATAATAAAACAATAATATTTGAGTGAATTTCTACATTTATATTTCTCTGAGAACGACTACTTCTTCTGGCAAGTAAATTTTTAAGATATCTCCTAGTATCTTATCATCCGTTATTGGTATCCCTCTGATCATGAATTGGGATTTTTTAAGAGGATCTATATCCCATTTATATTCACTTAGAAGATATCTTTTTATTTCAATAAATTTTTCATCTGGATCGATCATAAAATCATCCATTAGCTTTTCGATATCCTTTACTTTAACCATTTACCGGTCGCCTACGCTAAAATATAATTTGATAGGTATACTTCCATGTATTATAAATAGTTAGGTTTGATATATTTTTTATTTAATTTAGAATTCACTAAATTAAAACATTTATCAAATGATTTATGGTTTTTTTAAATGAATTTGGAAACATATAAAAATTAGTCTTTTTATTTAAAATCTAAAAATCAATATGAGCACTAGTCAGATAGGACAGAATTGCCTATGAAAAAAATCAAATGGAAAGAGAAATCTACGGAATGGATAGAGAATTTAAAAGAGAGTTTTTTAAAAAGTATTATTTACAGAGTAATAACAATTTCCCTCGGGATGTTAGTTGCTTTTATAATTACTGGGAGTTTAGCTGCTGCACTTTCGCTAGGGATTATAACCGAAACAGTTCAATTTTTTAATTATTTCATTTATGAATCAGTATGGACTAATTTTCATGACAAACGATTAAAGAGAAAGATTCTTGAGACGAAAGAAGTTAATATCAAATTTGATTTTGAATTAATTAAGGATATTTCATATGATTTTTCTCAAACAGATACTTTTGTTAAGGAAACTCATGATTCGATTATAAGATTTTTTGAAAGAATTTTAGAAAATACCAACCTAGGTGAAATACATGAAAGTATTCTTAGGGATAAGTCACATTTTGAACTCAAACACAAACAAAGAAGTTTTAAGTAATATTATCAATTAAGGCTTTTCCTATTAAGGAATAAAATACATTCTGATCGCTAATCCTATAAGAATAATAGCTACAAAAAATTGTAAAATATGCTTATGTATTTTTTTTGAGAACTTTGTGCCGAAAATAGAACCAATTATCGCTCCAATGCCAATCAGAAGTCCAATGAAATAATGAATTTCTCCAAAAGTTACTCTAACCGCAGTATTGTATATCCCAATCAAAAAAATCGTCGCTGTTGATACCGCTGTTGCGAAGTGAATTGGTAGTTTGAAAATTATGCTCAGAATTGGGACGAATAGCATACCTCCCCCGATTCCGCATAGGTAGGCAACAAAACCCGCTAAAAAGAATAAAGGAATTGCTTTTGTTAAATTTGATTTTTTTATGAAATTATCATAAGAAAATTCTAACTCCAGATTTTTTCCATCTAATCTTTCTGCTTTAGAAGAATTATATGCTTTACGTATCATATTTAACCCTGAAAAAAGTACTATTGAGGCTATAACAATTTTTAAGATTGAGTTATCAATTGGTATAAACATAAAAAAGACTGTCGCACTGATACTTCCTAATAAAGCAAAACTTGCAAACATTAATGAAATTTTGAAATTGATTTTCCCTTGTTTAAAATAACTAATAAATGCTATACCAGAGAAGAGAAAAATAATGAACGTAGATGTATCTCTCGCTTCATTAATTGGAATAGCAAGTAATAAAATCATAGTACTCATATAAAAAGCTCCACCTCCGATTCCTGCAATGGAGCCAATAATTCCAAATAAAACACCAAAAACAACTAAGATGATGATTATAAATGCATCCATAAAAAGTGAAATATGATATTTTATTATTAGTTTTCTAAAAATTCGAGGGGTAGAAGGAACAATAATAAATTAAAAAAAAGAGATTATTATAATAGAAAAAAATTAAAAACTCAATTTATTTTATGTTTTAATATGCCCAATTCTAATGCTGACAAACTCCTACTTGAATTAGTAGCGTGTGATCGTTGTAAAAATGCCTTTATGATGAATAAAGGAGAGAAATTGAGAAAACAAGAAAATAATGAAGAGCTTGTTTGCAAAAATTGCATAAAATTAGAAGAAAGAAAGAAACAACTTGAATTGGGTGTAATAAATAACCTGATTGAATCGCATAAAGAAATAGAAGTTTCCATATTAGAAGTTAAAGATAATATAGATATTTCTAAGTCTGAGTTTAATAAGCAACATTTTTTAGAGAGAATTAAGAAAAGATCTCAAGCTCTTACCAAATCAATTGAACTTTTACAAAAAATTGTTGAATCTAACGATGAAAAGTATATCAATGATTATAAGAAACTATTCGAAAAACTAAAGGAAGATTTGTCTTAATTTTTTACCATTAATTCGATGTAATGTTAGATTTTTTTAAAAATAAACGCAATGTTCATTATTTTCTTTAAGGACTGGTATTTCGCATCAATCTTCATGAGGTTAGATAGAATATTTACAATTAAATCCCAGATTTTACCAAATATATAGTTGTTTTCATATCTACATCTCAGAGTACTTATATTTTTTTCAACTTTAGAGGGATTTGTTGATTGGATATCTGAGATTCGCATTAATTGCCCATATATTCCAAATGTCTTGAGATGTTTTAAATTAAATTTTCTGAAGAGGTGTATTATTTCTTCAATTTCATATCTTCTACGGTGTCCAATTAATTTATCTTGATATGTGTAATATTTCATTCTATGAGGAACAGTTATGATGACTAATCCATTTCTTTTAAGAACTCTGCTCATCTCTGAAATCGCTAATTGGTCTTTTTTAACATGTTCTAACACATCAAGAGCACTTATAAACTCAATGGAGTTGTTTCTATAGGGTAAACTTATAAGATCCCCACATAAAGGGTGCCACCCATTTTCATTAGTATATTGGGTTAAAGGAAGACTTGCAATATCAAAGAAAGATTTAATCTCAACATTATCTAAATGGGTGAGAATGGAATTACCAGAAGAACCAAGATCAATACCGTGGTTAAATTTTCTATTATGACTCAAACTTGCCTTTATAAGGTCAAATTTACATTTTATCCCCGGAGATATATTATATTCTAACGCAGTCCTACACGAAAAGTTCTTATGCTTGTCGTAAAATTCTTTTAGCATTTCATAATCGGATAATTTTTTATTACTAAGTTTAAAAATATTCAAATATTAAAATTTAACATCTAGCAATCAAAGTGTCAAATTTAAGATGATTCAATTAAGTGTGTTCCTAGACGATCGACCCGGCATGTTAGCTAAATTCATTAAACTTCTAATGGATAACAAAATTTTTATTAGAGCTTTAACTGTTGCAAAAACACCTGAATATGGATTACTATTGATCTTAGTAGATAAACCAAAAGAGTGTATTGATCTTTTAGAGGAAAATAATTACCTTCTTTCCACCACAGAAGTTATTGCTATTAGATTAAACGATCATCCACAAGCATTATATGAGATTCCAAAATCCTTAGGCGATAATAAAATCAATATTGATTATTGCTATTCTACTTTAGTAAAAGATGATTCCATGTTGATTGTGCGTGTGGAAGACGATTTTATCAATGAAGCAGTAGAAACACTGCAAAAAACAGGATTCACAATTATTGAATAATCTAATTTTCATTACTTTGATTCAACTTTTTCAATAATCTCATTCTTTCTACTAATATTTTTATTGCAAAGGTCGCATCATGAGGGGTATAAAAAATTGCTGCTTTTTCTCGTCTTGAATGTTCCCTTAAATCCTTAAATTCTTCACTAAACAAAATCAATGAAATTAACGGCTTCTTTCTGTCAGTATCATTCCAAGCTCTTATTATCCCTCTGTAGTGTTCATCGGGTTTCATTTCTAAAAAGGGGGGGACAACAACAGAGGCAACTACTATACTAATATTCGCATCTTCAAGCATCAACTTTGTGATATTGTAATATGTTTCTTCATCTGCTCCTCCAATCATATCGAGAGGATTTACTACTTTGACTAAAGGTATTAAATAAGTGGATAATTTTTCTACTAAAGTACCAGAAAAATCCGCTAATTCTAATTTAAATTGTTCTATTTTGTCACTAAATAACACAGAACTTCCTCCGCTATTAGTAAGAACACCTATTTTCTCTCCTTGAGGTATTGGTAAAAAAGAGAAAGTTTTAAGAGCTGTAATATAATCATTTGCATTCTCACACAATACTATCCCCTTTTGTTTTAAAGATGATTTTAACACTTTGTAATTTGTTGCTATTGAACCAGTATGGCTACTAGCAGCCTTCATCCCTAAATGTGTTCTACCTCCTTTTAAAACAATAACGGGTTTATTAGGGATAATTCTATTAACCGTTTCAAGGAACTTTCTTCCATTTTCAATTGTTTCTATATATACACAAATTAGTTGAGTATGTTCATCTGTGTTTAAAAATTCTAAGATTTCACTGAAAGATACATCCACTCCATTACCAATATTAGCGAATTTAGTGCATCCAATATATTCTCTTTCCATTGCATAAAAGGTTGCGCATCCAAAGGAACCGGATTGACTTAGCATACCAATATCTCCCAATGGAGCAGTTTGGATAAAGGAAGCATTTAATCCCGTATTTAAATTTTGAATTCCAACACAATTTGGCCCCATTACGCGAATTCCTGCATTATTACACCTCTTAGCAATCTCAATTTCATTTATCTTTCCCTCTTCATTTATTTCACCAAAACCTGCGGTAATGATTATAATCCCCTTAACCTCTTTTTTAATACATTGGTTAATGACTTCATCAATGGCTTTTGCGGGAACCAATATTATTGCTACATCAATATCTTTAGGGATGTCTAAGATTGATCTATAACATTCTAAACCAGAGATTTCCTGACTTTTACGGGAAACAAGAAATAATTCACTTTGAAGATTTGAATTCTGAAGGAGGTTGATAGTTACTGCATTACCAAATTTTTTTGGATTACTTGTTGCTCCAATCACAGCAATGGATTTAGGATTAAAAAAAAATGAGACCATTGTACTATTCCCCCTCCTCTTTATAAATTGCATCATGAATACATACGTCTATACACACACCACATCCCCTGCAACTTTCTTGATCAATATGTGCTTTCTTTTCCCTCTCCTTGAAAATTATTGATGGACATCCAAATTTGTCTACACATAAAAGACATCCTTTACATTTCTCGGGATCAATTTTAATAATGGGAGTTTTAATTTGTTTTAACCTAAATTCATTTATTTCTAGTAAAGAACATTTATGCCGGGAGATGAAAACTCTAACACCCTTAGCATTAACTGCATCTTCTAATTTTTCTATCATTTCCGGCAAATTATTTGAATCTACAACCCATAAATTTTCTTTTTTTACACCACATCCTTGAACAAGATCCTCGATTATAACTCTTGTACCGATTTCTTTTGTTATTTTGATTCCTGTTCCGGGATTATCTTGAAATCCTGTCATACTCGTTGCTCTATTATCCAAAATCATGACAAGAATATCATTTTGATTGTGAACTGCATTTATTAGTGCTGGGATTCCTGAATGAAAAAATGTTGAATCTCCTAAAATCGCTAAAACGGGATTTTTTTCAGACTGAATTTTAGAAATTCCATTTGCTAGTCCGATTGATGCCCCCATACAAATTTCTGTATCCAACCCTTCAAGGGGTTTATAGACTGCCAAGGTATAACATCCAATGTCAGAAGAATTTACAAACTTCGTTTTCATTTTTTTTTCTATTTGCTTTATAGCATAAAAGCTTGAACGATGGGAACAACCGGGACATAAAATGGGCAATCTTGGTGGTATAATTAATAAATCATTAGGGACAGCAACACTAGCATACTCTAAATCCATTAAACCAGCTAAAGTTTCTAAATATAATTCTGCAGGAAATTCTCCATTCTGGGGTAAAAAATCCTTTCCATGAATTTCTACTTCTTTTGCTAAACCTTCTTCATATGCTATTTGTTTTAATATATTTTCTATGAAGGGTTCTAATTCTTCCACAACAAGAACTCTATCAACTTCCTTCAATAGCTCTTTTATTAATCTTTTTGGAGGAGGAAAAACCATTCCCAGTTTCAGAATCGAAACCTTCTCCCTTATATTGAAAAAGTTAAGAGCATCTATTAATTGAGCATAAGGGATCCCTGCGGCCACAAATCCATATCTTTTTCCATTGATTTTTTCATCTGAAATTTTAAGCGAATTATAAGGAAATTCATTCGCAAAATCAGAAATTTCCTGTAACCTTTCAAGTAGTTTAAAACGAAGAACTCTTGAATGTGAAGGTAAGCATACCCAACGAGATCGATCCCAATCAAATCCATATTCTCTGTCAATTTTTTTAATTTCTCCGAGTACTACATCTCCTCTACCATGATTCAATCTTGTTGTTGTACGAAACAAAACAAGTGTTTGAAAATCTTCTGAAAAATCGAATGCATACTTAATCAAGTCTTTAGCTTCCTGGGGTGTAGAAGGTTCAAAAATAGGAACTAAAGCATGTAAACCAAAATATCTGTTATCTTGTTCATTTTGGGAACTATAGCAGCTTGGATCGTCAGCAGAAATTAATACCATCCCTCCTCGCGCTCCCGCATATGCTGCGGTCATAAACGCATCAGATGCAACATTCAAACCAACATGTTTCATACTCGCAAAAGATCGGGCGTTTGACATTGAACCTCCATAAGCTACTTCAAAAGCAACTTTTTCATTAATACTCCATTCTACTTTTAGGTTTGGGTAATATTTTTGCATTTCAGCTAAAGTGGACAAGATCTCTGATGAGGGCGTTCCGGGATATCCTGCCCCAATTACAACTCCTGCTTCTAATATGCCACGTGCTATTGCTTCATTCCCAAGTAAGATTATACGCAAGCCTGGTGCATTTTCTACAAATTGTGGAATACTCATTTTATTTCACTTATAATAAATTTACCTTTTTCAATTCCTTTCTTAAAAGCAATCTCATTAATTTTCTGATATTTCTTAGGAATTAGTACCATCATAGATTTTTCTATTGCCTCCCGAGAGATAGGTAATTTTCCTGAGCCCAATAAAACTCCTAGCATTAATACATTTAAAGTACGCGGATTACCCAATTTCAGTGCTTCTTCATGCCCATTAACAAGAAAAATATTTGACGAGATCTGATGCAAAAATTTTTGAATATTCTCAATATTCGGATATTCCATATCCATTGAATGTACTGTTGGGGGTACAATGATTTTATTGTTTATGAAAATGAAAGTATTAGAATCAGCATAATTAAAATAACGTACAGCTTCACTTGCTTCAAAAGCTAAAACTACTTGGCAATTGCCTTTTGCAATTAAAGGACCTTCAATCCCACTTCCAAATCGAAGAAAAGAGGCCACAGAACCTCCTCTCTGTGCCATTCCATGAGTCTCTGCTGTTCGGACTTTATAATTATCAAATAACGCAGCCTTTGTGAGAATTTGTATAGCACTAATAACACCTTGACCACCTACACCAACGATCAGAAGGTTAAAGTTTCTAATTTCCATGATGCGTTTCTTTGATTGCTTTATAGAATAAAATATTTTACTATTGCTACTTAATCACTAGTTTTTAATTAACTTATACATGATCATAACTAATGGGAATAATCTCCCATATTTTATTATCTGAACTAGCTGATAAATAATAGTTTCCTCTAAACTAAACAAATTTTAAAAATAAAAAAAAGGAAGGTAAGTAAATATCACTTAATTTAACTTATTATTTTGCCTAAATCTTTTCTAGTCTGCTTTGTTTTCTTGTTTGTAATGTAAAATCCAATAAAATAGGCAATTAAAACAAGAGCAAATAGGATTATTGTTGAAAGATAAAACCACCGCCCCAATTGTCCCATGACATCCATAATTATCCATTTAAGTAGCCATACTGCTAATCCACCACCTATAACGAATAAAATGTCAAAAAACGCATTAATAAAACTATCACGCCGATTTTCATACTTAACTCCAAGTTTCCACAAGAGTGTATTTTCTATGATTTCCCAGCCAATTCCAACTGCAATAACAAATGACATTATCCACCACCAAGGCATAATTGCTGCAGTTATATAAATAAGTTCATAGATTGTAATAATTAACGAAAATATGGCAAAAGCTCCAATCCCAAATGCAATATGACCCCAACTATAAAAATCCAATGGAGAACGACCTACATAATCCTCAAGAAGTCCTATAAATGGTGCATAACGTTTCTTACCAGATTCTTCACTTGACATACAAAATCCTCTTATTTTTTTGAAAAACTTTTCAAACAGATTTGATAGTATACCAACAGTTCATTAAACTAATAAATTTAAGTGATTTTATATTAGGGAAAGTGCTTTCAAAGAAAATTAAATGCTTTAACTGTTTGATTTATATATACTAATTTCTCATTATAAGTTTACAGATCATTTTTTTTGATCATATCTATAAAAAAATCGAAGTTAGAAATATGAAAACCAAAATTACCAGAAGAAAAATATTTGTAATTTTAGCAATTTCCTTATTCTTTTTATTCAACGTTGCTATGCTATCTAATGGGCTAGCAAGAACTATACAAGAAGATGTTATTTTTAACCTGGATAAAGAAGATCCTTTAGGTCCTGAAGGTTATGGTGTGATAATTCCATCTCCTAATACATTAGGAGCTGTAACTATCGATGGTTCAAACCAAGGTAAATTTACAATAATGGATTGGGATGGATCACCTACAGGATTCGAAGAATTAGTCAATAATCCTGGTGAAGATATTTCTATACATTATCCAATGCCTTTAGATGATTATATAACAGGAACAGGCAGTTTTACGAATAATGATGAAATTGATCCATGGTCGGATATTGGTTGGTTAAATATATCTGCCTATAATGCTGAGGCTGAAACTTTATCACCTTTTACAGTGAATACTGTTTTTGATTATTTTGTAATGGAAGAAGGAGGGTCTTTAACTGCTCCTGTGAATCACGAACATCCAATGCAAATCGATGTCATCGTAAAAAGTAGAGGTCCAAAAACATTGCAATTTGATTGGTTAATGCTTAATCCTGCCGCTGCTTCGTATAATTATTATTTAATTTCCCCATCAGGGAAGGTCCTAAACCCACATACCTATTTTATCCCAATATCTCATACATTGAACCCAGGTACAGAATTATTTAATACTTTTAAATTTACAGCTAGAGAAACAGGTGCATATCGTTTAATCTTTGAGATTTTTCATACAGCACCTAGTTCTTTGTATTTTGAGTTCTTAACTCCTCAAATATCCTCTTTACCTGTGAATACAGCGAAATTTGCAGGTAATAGTGAAGGAGTATTATCTATTGAGGCAGGAAGCTATGCTGATTGGCAAACAACTTGTTTTAAAATTAGCGGAAGTAAAGGAGACTTCTTTGAGGTGGACATTTTTGAAGATTATGCAACCGGGTTTACACCACTTATAGATATCTGGACACCTTGTGGTAATGGGTATCTTCTCTACATGAGTGTAGGAACAGGAACTCATGAAATCTACTTTCCGACAAGCGGTGTAGCATATATAACATTTTCTGATATGATTTTTGGTGACTGGTATAGATATTCACTATTTCTAGAAAAATTCGAAACTGTACAATATAACATAGGAGATCCTTTAACAGAATTTTTGATTTCAGATGATGAATCAAAAGTGATACAATTTTCACTTCCAACCGATGCCATCGTTCGATTTAATTATACTAGTTTACCTCCTGGAAATCCACAGGTTTATGCATTTGGTACCCCTAGAGCGTTTATTTTTAGAGATTCAAAAGAACTTGTATGTTATGATATTAATTCGAATATCTTGACACGAACAGTGGATTCAACCGATTTTTACTGGCATTATATGCCAGCAGGAGTGTATAGAGCTGTAATAAGAAATACAAATCCTACCGCGAATGGGATCTTCCAAATTAGTTCAACAGTCTCTGATTGGTCTGACGATACCATTCCTATTAATGCTTTAACTTATCCCTATGATAATCCATCAGAATTTGTAACTATTGAATTTGAACCAGATAGTGCTTTCGATAGTCTTAAAAATCCAGTAGGTATAGATATTGATATCCCTGATATGAGTCAGGTTAGACTGAATACAACCATGCGGGTAATAGATAATGACGGGGCAGCAGCAAGTAGCTTTCCCTCCCACCTTTACACATTAAACGACACAGATTTAGTTTATTATACATCTGGTTATCCCTATCCTGCTTTCTCAACAGATGGTATGGATAGTGAAGTAAATGATTATTTATATATCGGCGCTCCAACGAGATGGACTGGAATGACATTTAACTTTTCCGTTCCGGGAGTAGGTGGATCTATTGCTAATCCTCTAGTTTATACGGACCCTGCATGGGGTACAGTTCCACTGGATAACGATGGCTCTAGTGGTTTTACGGCTGATGGAATTATTGAATTAGATATATCTGATTCTGATTTTGATGATTGGACTAAAGGAGCTGATGATGATTTAGATCCAAATATAGATGAAAGTGATTATTACTGGATGGCAATACGATGTTCTGGAGATTATTCAACCGTACCTATCATACAACAATTAACTCTATTAAACAACACTATTAGAGGAGACTTACTATTCTTACTTATTGGAGAAAGTGGATATGAATATGATGATTATTGGGGACCAGCAGGAATAATTCAACCTAGTCATCCATCTAACTTAGAGGTTAGCTTTGATGATGATGATGGTGGTCATGATATTGATACAAGAGAATCTTTTATTATTGATAACCCATCTGCAGATCCATGGACAATTGGTCCTGAAGGAGGAACTTATAAATTGCTCATTATTCCTGAACAATGGGATTATCCTGGTTCAGTTTCTGTTCAGTTTGCTGTCGAAAATTTCTGGGATTATACCCATCTTGGAACTTATGACATCCAAAATATCCCAAATCTTCATATAACGGATATAACAAACTATACAGATGCTGGATATTCCAATTTAACGGGAACAATTTATGATTACGACCTAACAACAGAATATAATCATACTGAAATTGAACCCGCCTATGGTGGTGAAAGCTATTTTGCTCTTGAATGCACTGGTGATCCATATCAATGGACACAATTAGTTGTTTACGTAGAAGGTGTAACTGCTGATTATGAACTATATTTGATACAAGATCTTCCATGGATTAATGAAAACGGACCAAATTCCGAGATTACCACAATTGATAGCACAATAAATTCTAACAGAACTTTTGAATTTGGAGTTTTCTCAGATCATTTTACATTACTGTTTGAAGTTATAACAGTAGCAGAAATGGTTTCATTTAAGATAGCACTAAGTCAGTATGATACTTTAGCACTCATAACAAGTGATTTGAGAGCATCTTATACGCCCCCATTGGATCCTGGATTGGTTCTTGCATTAGCAATAGTTATCCCATCGGTAGTAGGTGTTGTAATAATTGTTTACATTCTAA
The DNA here is from genome assembly GCA_016839705.1 of Promethearchaeota archaeon. Classification (GTDB taxonomy): domain Archaea; phylum Asgardarchaeota; class Lokiarchaeia; order Sigyniarchaeales; family SOKP01; genus Loki-b32. Next base: position 67,548 of record JAEOTR010000057.1, read on the forward strand.
AAAGAAAAGGGAAGATTTTAACAAAACGTCCTGGACCTTAATAATTAATAAATTCTTTTTTTTTAATTTTGTTATGAAATTATACCGAGACCTTTAAGAATATTATTTTTAGATAATTATTTCTGAATTCAAAAGAGATTTTACATCTGATGATGGACCAACAAAAATATCATATTTCATTTTTTCAATTTCCCAATTTTTAGTTTCAGGATTAAAATATGCTAAATTCTTTTTATTGACTGTTAAAGATACACGCTTAGTCTCTTTTGGTTCTATCTCCACTTTTTTAAATCCTTTTAATAACTTTCTGGGTCGATCAATTTTCGAATTTTCAAATCCGACATATAATTGTATAATTTCCTCACCTATCATATCGCCTATATTTGTTACATCTACTGTAGCAATTATAGAATCATCTGAAAGTTTCACTTTAAGATTTTCATATTTAAACTCAGTATAACTCAGCCCAAATCCAAAAGGAAAAGCAGGTTGCATTTCTTTCTTATCTAGCAAACTATATCCATGATAATATCCATATTCTATTTCATCAGCGTCTTTATCAAAGAAGGGAAGGTGAGCAGGATCCTTCGGTATTGTGAAAGGCAACTTTCCACTTGGATTTACTCTACCAAAAATAATATCAGCTAAGGCGTTTCCTCCTTCCATCCCAGAATACCACGCCATTAATATCGCGGGAACTGAATTCTTCCATTCCTCCATAATAATCGCACTACCACCGATTAATACAACTATACAATTTTGATTTACACTCGATACAGATTTAATCAATTCTACATCGCTGCTTTTTAGACCAAGGTTAACTCTATCTCCTCCGCCCCTCAAAAAATTTTCGAAATATTCTCCTTCATCTTTATACGTATATCCCACTGCTATAACAACAACATCAACGCTCTGAGCAATTTTTTGGGCAGAATCCAAATTTTTCCCTATTTCGTATAATACTTTTACCTTATCTCCAAATTGATTTTTAAATCCTTGGAAGGGAGTAATGATATTCGGTTGATTTACATTACTACTCCCCTTGTCACCTGTATTCTTTTTATCCGCTAATGAACCTATCACAGCTAAAGATTTCGTTTTTTCTAAATTTAGAGGTAAAAAATTAGATTCATTTTTAAGCAAGGCCATACTTTTTTCAGCCACTTTTCGAGCCAAATCTATATGTTCCTTACTTGCTATTAAACTAGTATCATATTTTTGAGGATCTTCTCTCGTTGTAAATTTTAAAACAGTACGAATTATTCTCCTTACCGAATCATCAATTAAGTCTATTGGTATTTGTTTATTCTTTACTTTTATTATTAATTCCTTGCTATAATATTTAGGGCGAGGCATCTCCACATCTAAACCTCCTTGAATTCCTTCTATGGTTCCTCTTACTCCCTTAAGCCAATCTGAATGGACAAAACCTTCAAATCCCCATTCCTTTTTGAGTATATCTCGTAATAAATATTTATGATGACTACAAAATTCTCCACGAAATTTGTTATATGCTGTCATTACAGTAGCACAACCCTCTTTAATACAATGTTTAAAATGAGGTAAATATACTTCGCGTAAGGTCCGCTCATCCATTAGAACATTAACCTTAAACCGTGCATTTTCAATACTATTTGCTGCATAATGCTTCACAGTTGCCATAACGTTATGTTTTTGGACTCCTCTTACCAAAGATGAACCCAATTGCCCAATATGAAAAGAATCTTCACCATATGTTTCCTGAGCTCTGCCCCATGAAGGGTGGCGTAATAAATTAATACATACACCACCAAAAAGATTGCCCCCGTGAGCACGAACCTCAGCTCCAATTACTTCCCCTATTTTCTCTTCTAAATTGACATCCCAGCTAGCCCCTCTTGCCATAGAAACAGGAAAACAAGTAGACCCAGTTATTTTTACACCACGAGGACCATCTGTAAATAAGAATGGAGGAATATTTAGTCTTTTAACCCCACCACCAGGATAAGCTCTCACACCAAATTTTCTATCTGTAATAACATTCTTATAGAAATTATGGCCTGTCATTGCGTAAGCTTTTTCTTCCAATGTCATTTCTTCGAGAGCTTTTTCAACTAACTTATCAATTTCATGAATTGACATCCCTTTTCTAATTTTAAGATCATCTGTTATGTTGATCAACTCATAAGTGTGAACAATAAATAGATCGTATTAAAATTACATCTATACAATCACCAAATATATTTATAAGAAATCCGATATTGTTTTAAAACTTAGGGTATGCAAAAATATTCAGTCTATTCATAGCTTTACCGTGAATTCGTCGTTATTAAGTTCTTAATAAAATTAAAATAAGATAACACTCAAAACTTTTAGATCAAAAATTTTTTTAAAAATTCGGGTGTGGTAACTGAAAAAAATTGTCTTTATTCACCTAGATTTGAAGAAAAATTTTTTTCATTCATTAAATTTATGGCTTTATTTAGCTTTTATTTCTAAAATAAGGATGTTATTAAGAAATCTCAAATTTTATACCTCAATACTGTATCATACCAATGAAATTTACGGAATAATAGAATAGAGCGTTCATGAAATTGACGATAAATACCAAACATTTATTAGGATAGGTAACTAGATAAATAACAGAAAAAAATATTTTTTTTTCTACACCGTAGTGGAATGTTTTTTTGCCATAATTTATTCCTCCACAATAATTTGACTGAAAATTCATTCCATTACTTTTTTTTTATCTTTTAACTTCACAAATTCAACTTAAACTAAGTTTAATTTATAATTTAACGTATTTGAATGTATAGATTATTTGTATCAATGGTGAGCGTCTGGAGAAAGTCTAAAGTTAAACATAAATCATTACATTTTTGCTTTTAACTTATTTCCTTTTTCAATGCTTCTATTAATAAAGGTACAATTTCTTCAAGATCCCCCACTATCCCATAATGAGCAACATTAAAAATTGGGGCAGTTCGGTCCTTATTTATAGCTACAATAATTTCGGCACTTTGTATGCCTACTAAATGTTGGATAGCCCCTGATATACCACATGCGATATATAATTTTGGAGAAACCGTTTTACCCGTTTGACCTATTTGTCTATTTTGATCTAACCAGCCCAGTTCAACTGTAACACGTGAACCTCCTAATTCTGCTCCTAGTACTTCGGCTAATTCTTCTATTATTTTGAAGTTCTGCTTAGATCCCACTCCCCTACCTCCCGCCACAATAATTTCAGCATCTTCAAGGTTTACAGAACTTTTCTCCCTTTCAATTACCTTCACTATTTTAGTGACTAAATCTTTTTCTTTGAATTTGAAGTCAATTTTTTTTATCTTTGCTTCGTTTTCGCTTTCTAGTTGGGAAACAAATATTCCTGGTCTAACTGTTGCCATTTGTGGCCTACTATTTGGTGTTCTGATTGTTGCCATGAGAGTCCCCCCAAATGTTGGGCGAGTTTGTAATAGATTTCTTGTAGTCTGATCAATTTCTAATCCAGTACAATCTGCTGTTAAGCCTGCATTCAATCTCTTTGCAATTCGAGGGGCAAAATCTCTCCCCGTCGGAGTGGCTCCTATTAGAATAATTTCAGGTTTATTTTTATGAATTAATTCAGTTAAAGCTTGAGCATATAAATCTGAATAAAAATGCTTCAAAACTGGTGATTTGATATATAATATCTCATCTGGGCCATATCTACTTAACTCTTTTAGATTATCATCAAAATCCGCCCCTAAAATTACAAGCGTCAAATTTACTTCTAATTCTTTCGCTAAATCTCCTCCTTTTCCTAACAACTGAAATACAACTGGATGGATAATGTTTTTATAGTGTTCAGCAATAACCCAAACTCCTTTAAATTCTGAAAGATCGAGTTTTTCTACTTCATATTCCTTTCTTTCAATTAAGATAGCGTCAACGGGACAGACATCAAGACAGACACCACAAAAATTACAACTTTCCGTAATAACTGCTTTATTATCAATAATTTCAATCCCTACAAAGGGACAAGCGTCTGAACAACTCCCACACCCAGTACAAAGATCATCATTGATAAATATGCTCATTTAAAGCGCTCTCCTAAAGTATTTTATCATCCTTCAAACTTTTACATAATTCCTGAACTTTTTCTTCGTTTGTTCCTGTGAAAATAATCTGATCAATTTTCCTTTCTGGGACAAATACTTTCCAGACCTCAGTCATAGAACCATGCCTGCCTATTTTACGTTTATCCGGTTTTAGTTCCTCAGCATTTAACACTTTCACTTCTTTTTTATATGCTCTTACTACTCCAGAGATCGTTGGATTTCTAGGATTATTAATTTCCTTTAAAACCGTAATTAGGGCGGGTATTCTTGATTCAATGACAACAACCTCATCCGTTCTAAATATTCTCTCAACCAAGATTTTATCTTCTGTTAATCCAAACTTTTGAACATAGGTAATTTGAGGAATATTTAATTCTTCAGCTAACTCTGGCCCAACCTGGCCTGTATCCCCGTCAATAGCTTGAGCACCAAGGATAACAAGATATTTCGTTTTATCTTTAGATCCTTTCAATAGATTTTTTATAGCAAGAGCTAAAGTATAAGAGGTAGCTAATGTGTCCGCCCCTGCAAAGGCTTTATCACTTAATAAAAAAGCACTATCCACACCCATAGCTAAAGCTTCTCTTAATACTTCCTTTGCTTGGGGTGGCCCCATGCTTATTGCTATAACTTCAGCAGTATGTTTCTCTTTAATTGTTAAAGCTAACTCAATCGCATTCTTGTCAAAAGGGTTAGTGATAGATGGAATTCCTTCTCTCACTAAAGAATTTGTCTTAGGATCAATTCTTACCTCAGAGACTCCTGGTACTTGCTTAATACAGACGAAAATCTTCAAAATTATTCACAATTTCACTGGGTGAACTTATAAGATATTAGCTCCCTTTCTTAATAACTGATTGGCTATAACCAACCTCTGAATTTCACTGGTCCCTTCATAAACCTCTCCCATTTTGGCATCCCTAAAATACCTTTCAACAGCATATGCTTTCATTAAGCCATAACCTCCATGAATTTGAACGGCACTATGAGCTGCTTTCATTGCTGCTTCAGATGCAACTAATTTAGCCATAGCACTAGCTAATCCATAATCCATTCCATTATCACACATATGTGCCGCTTTATATGTTAATAATCTTCCAGATTCTACCGCACAAGCCATATCTGAAATTTTCCATTGAATACCTTGAAATCGTCCAATTGGTTGTCCAAATTGTATTCTTTCATTTGAATATTTAATAGAAGCTTCTAAACAGGCTTGACCTAGACCTACACATTGCGAGGCTATAGAAATTCTACCATAATCTAAAGTTTTCATAGCTAACCGAAAACCTTCCCCAATGTTCCCTAAGATATTTTCATAAGGAACTCGAACATCTTGAAAAACAAGTTCAGATGTGTTTGAAGCTCGAACTCCAAGTTTATCTTCTTTTACACCTACGGAATAACCAGGAGTATTTGTATCAACAATAAAGATTGTTAGTTCTTTTCTTGATCCTTTTTCCCCAGATTTAGCTACAACAAGTAAAGTTTGGGCAATCCCCCCATTGGTGGCAAAAATTTTGCTTCCATTTAGTATCCATTCATCTCCATCTTTCTCAGCACTCAGTTGAACACCTCCTGCATCTGAGCCTGCATTGGCTTCAGTTAAGCAGAATGCCCCTACTTTATTACCTTTAGCTAGGTCTATAAGAAATCTTTGTTTTTGATCTTCAGTTCCAAATTTATAAATAGGATATGCACATACACTACAATGGACTCCGATAGTAATCCCCCATGAGGCATCAACTCTTCCAATTTCTTCAGTTACTATACAAAAACTTATTGTATCGTCATGTAAGCCCGCCCCACCATATTCTTCTGGAATACAGGTACCAAAGTAATTCATCTCTTTCATTTTTTGAAAAATTTTATCATCTAACTTTGATTTTTGGTCGCTTTCCTCTGCTACAGGTGCTATATATTCTTCAGCAAACTCCCGTGTGATTTTTCTCAACATTTTTTGTTGTTCATTTAAGGTGAAATCCATTTTACAACAACTATTTGTTTGTTATTTCATAATCTAACTAATGAAAAAATTAGTTATTGATGATAATTATATTTTATCAATCCAAACTGGCTAAATAAGAATTTAATTGATATTCTGTATAGGATTTTATTATATTAGTTGTATTTCAAAATTTAAAATTTAAATCTATATTAACCTTACTTTAACTATGAGTAGTCTCAACCACCATTTTAAAATTTCTAAACTTAAAGATTATTTATACGTTATAATGGAGAATATCTCTATTATTCATCCTGTATATAGAAATGATCCTCTAAATTTGTACTTACTTCTAGGTACTCACACCGCTCTTTTAATGGATACAGGATGTGGTCTTTATCCTTTAAAACCTATCGTGGATGAATTGATAGTTGACCGAAAATTATTAGTTTTCAACACTCATTATCACTGGGACCATCCTTTGGGCAATGTAGAATTTGGAGAGGTTTATATTCATGAAAGTGAAGTTGAACTTGTTTCAAAACCCTATGATGTTTCATACTTCAAAGATTCTCCTAATGAAATTGTAAAGATTTACGCGGAGCAAGACTTTTTAATACCTCCCGCAAAAATAATTAAACCATTACAAGATGGAAATATTTTTGATTTAGGAGAAATTGAGGTAAAGGTTATACATTGTCCAGGACATTCCCCCGGCTCAATTTGTTTACTTACAAACAGAGGAGAACTTTTTACTAGTGATGTAGCTTATTATGGGGATATTTTTCTTCCTAACAGAGATTCATTTCCATTAGTACTTAAATCTCTTTCCAAATTAATGAAAATTTGTGAAGAACAACCAGATCTCGAACTGTATCCATCACATCAGATATATCCATGTGATAAAAATCTTTTAGTTGATCTTTATAATGGTATTAGAAATATTGAAAACCTATGGGAGTCTAAAAAAGCCTTTGATTTTTTTGAAGCTTGGCAAGTTGATGATGAGAAGTTTAGGTATTACGTAGCTAGATGATAAAAGTTTTTAAAAATCCATATAGAATTAAGCAAATTGTAGAAGAATCATTTGACAAAAGTTTTTATACAATCACGATAATTTTAGAAATGTTTTAATTTAATAAAACTAAACCAAAGGGTTTGAAAAATGTCAATATCAGATAGATCTAAACTTAGTCAGCAAGTAAAAGAGCTTATGGATGAGTTTCAAAAGATTCAGATGAAAGCTATTTCAGAATTCCTTAAAATTAAAGAAAACCAGACTATAAATTTCCTTGAACTTAATTCTAAAATCATGGAAGCAAATAAACGTTGGGTTGAAACCAAAGGAAAAGATTTAACAATTCAGGATTTATATGATCTAACTACACCTGAAGAACGACTCTATCTTAAAAGATTATTCCAATTCATTTTCGACAAGATGTCAGATCAGCAAGAAAGTGAAAATCCCTTGCCAGAAAACATTAAAATAGAACAGATTATGGCATATGACATCCCTGCAGAATGGCAGATTGTTCCAGGAGTAAATGATGATCGAGTTTTATTATATTTCCATGGTGGTGGTATGGTTATAGGTTCCCCTCGAGATTCTCGATATTTCACTGTGGCATTAGGGCAAGCAACAAAGATGCGGGTATTGAGTATAGATTATCGTCTTGCCCCAGAGCATCCTCATCCTGCAGGTCAAGAAGATTGTGTCACAGCATACAAATGGCTCCTGTCAACAGGAATTAAACCAGAAAATATTATAATAGGTGGACTTTCAGCAGGTGGTTATTTTACTCTTACTACAATTCTACGGTTGCGAGAGGAAGGAATTCCTTTACCCTTAGGAGCAATCTGTCTATCACCAGGTACAGATTTCAGACAAGAGGGTATTGATGACTTATTCTTTGAAAATGCTAGGACAGATCCAATATTAGCAGATGGGGGATTATTGTTATTTTGTATCCCCGCTTATGCAGCAGGTGCAGATCTAAACGATCCACTACTTTCCCCAGTTATAGCTGATTTTAAGGGATTCCCCCCGTTGCTTGTACAAGCGAGTACAAGTGAAATGCTCTATAGTGGATCCAAGCGTCTTGCTGAAAAAGCTAAGGAAGCAGGAGTTGATGTTACTCTAGAGACATGGGATAATATACCACATGGATTTCATGTATTTGGATTAAATGTATTACCTGAAGCTGAGGACGCTATTAATCACATTAAAATCTTTATTCAGAAATTGTTTAAAGAAGAAGCGCTTGAAATTCAAGTCTAATTTTTAATTCATCATTTTTTTTCCCCTACTATAAAAATTACCTATTTTGTTCTATTTTTAAAAAAATAAATATAAATATCTATTATTACAGTACATAAAGATAATTAGCAAATTAATGTGATTTTAAATTGTTTGATAAAGATTATTTGGAAAAGGTCAAAGAAGAAAAAGAGAAATGGGAAAAGCTCTATGAAAGCCTGAAAGAACGTGATGTTAGATTTGTAACCGACTCTGAAATTCCAATTAAGAAATTGTATACTCCATTGGATCTCAAAGAGAACGACTATCTGAGCAATATCAGCTTTCCAGGAACCCCTCCATATACAAGGGGAGTTTATCCTTCTATGTACCGGGGGAGATTGTGGACTATGAGATTATTTTCAGGTCATGGAACTCCTGAAGAAACTAATAAAAGATGGAAATTTCTCTATGAAAACGGGGAAACAGGATTTAGTGCGGCAGTTGATGCATTAACTTTTAATGGAATTGACCCTACTAATCCGGATGGTGCTCCCGAAGTTGGAACATCTGGTGTACCGTTGTATTGTATCGATAGTCTGTTTGCTTTAACTGAAGATATACCAATAGACAAAATCAGTGTAGCATTAGTCGTTGAGCCTTTTACATCTGCACCTGTATGTGCAATGTATTTTAATATGGCCAAAATGCGCGGATATGACATAAGTAAATTAATAGGTACAACTCAAAATGACATTTTAACAATGACCGTAGGCTATATTCCTTATAAAAATTGTCCTCCTAATCACATTCTACGTTTAGCATGCGATTTCATTGAATGGACCGTACCGATGAAAAATGTTCCAAATTGGCATCCTATTAATTTTACTGGATACAATTATCGAGAAGGTGGAATTGATGCTGTCCAAGAACTTGGATTCGTATTTGCAAGCGCTTGTTCCCATATTGACAATCTTATTGAACGGGGATGGAGGGCTGATGATTTTGTAGGGCGTTTAGCTTTTCATTTAGCAGCCCATAAAGATTTTTTTGAAGAAATCGCAAAATTTAGAGCAGCTAGGAGAATTTGGTATAAGTTAATGAAAAAATATGAAGTTAAAGATCCAAGAAATTTTGGTTTTCGATTCCATGTTCAGACTGCGGGTTCCTCTTTGACAGCACAATTACCTAAATTGAATATAGTAAGAACTGCAATCCAAGCATTAGAAGCAAATCTCGGTGGTTGTCAATCATTGCACACTAATTCTTATGATGAAGCAATTTGCTTACCATCTGAGGAAGCTGCTTTAGTTGCCTTAAGAACTCAACAAATAATATCAGATGAAAGTCGGATTCATAATACGATAGATCCTCTCGCAGGCTCATACTTTATTGAATGGCTAACTGATGAGATCGAGGAAAGGGTGTGGAAGTATATGGATAAAGTCCAACAGGTGGGGTCGATTGACAAAGCCCTTTCGTCTGGATTTTTATATAAGGAAATGAGGGATGCCTTCCATAAGAGAAAAACGCGTCTTGAAAGTGGTGATGAAATTATGCTCGGTGTCAATAAATATCCTGTTCCTTATGACGATGTTACTGATGTATTTAGGACCAATAAGAAAGCAATTAACATTGAAGTGGACAGAATTAATAAGTTAAAAGCCAGAAGAGATAACGCAAAATTAGAAAAGATTTTAGATAAATTGCGGGATGTGTGCGAAAAAGAAGAAAATGTTATGCCTGTTATAATGGAAGCAACTAAAGAAGGGGCAACTGTGGGTGAAATCTGTGATATTTATAGAGAAATCTGGGGTATCTGGGAGCCTCCATTAGCAATTTAAATCTAAAGGTGATACCATATGGATGATAAGAAAATAAGAGTCTTGATGTCAAAACCGGGTATTGATGGACATTGGCGTGGTGGGATTGTTGTCTCAAGAGCAATTAGAGATGCTGGGATGGAGCTTATATTTGGTGGCTTTCAAAATGTTCAACAAATTGTTGAAGCAGCAATTCAAGAAGATGTTGATATTATTGGTTTAAGTATTCATTCAGGAGCACATTTTGCTTACACTCAAGAAATCATTGACTTATTAAAAGAAAAAGGTGTTTTTGACGACATTATGATTCTAGTCGGAGGTGTTATTCCTGCCATAGACTTTCCAAAATTACGGGAAATGGGAGTAGCAAATGTTTACGGTCCTGGAAGTCTTACAAAAGATATCATTGATTTTATTCAAAATAACGTCAAAAAATAAAAAAACTATGCAATATTTTCTTTTTTAAATTAAAATATATAAGCTATTTTTTAATGGGGTTGCTATTTCTTGAAAAGGGACTACGACATTAATGATTTAATCACTAAATTTAAAAATAAGGATAAAATAGCCTTAGCAAGGTTAATCACAATCATAGAAAATGAACCAGATAAGGCTCATGAGATTTTCAGACATTTAGAAGATGTGAAAAATGATTCATACATAATAGGTATTACGGGCTCTCCCGGTGTTGGTAAAAGTACTTTAACGGGTGAAATCTGTAAAAAACTCTTAGATGATGGAAAGAGGATCGGAATAATATGCGTAGATCCTACGAGCCCATTTAGTGGGGGAGCATTTTTGGGTGATAGGGTAAGGATGACTAATATTTCTTTACACCCAAATATGTTTTTGAGAAGCCTTGCATCAAGAGGATATAAAGGCGGAATTTCTAGAGCTGTCTTTGACATCAGTTTGTTATATGAAGCTTTTGGAATGGATATAATTATTATCGAAACTGTTGGTGTTGGCCAAGCTGAATTTGATATCTACAATTTAGTATATTCTGTTGTTGTGGTCCTAGTCCCTGGATACGGAGATGCAATTCAAATGCAAAAAGCAGGAATAATAGAAATTGGGGATATTTACGATGTAAACAAAAAAGATTTAGGTGGTGAAGACATTGCCGTTCAAATAGAAATGATGCTTGATGATTCCACTTTCCAGAGTGGATGGAGACCACCTGTTTCTATGACTAATGCCATTTCCGGGGAAGGTGTGGATGATTTAGTGCAAAATATCATGGACCACAAGGAACATTTAGAATTATCTGAATCTATTAATGAAAAGAAAAAAAATAGGTTTAGGTATAAGATTAAGGAATTAGTGTATACAAAGATTGATAAAATCATCTCAGAAGGCTTTCTAAATGAAAACGAAATTAATGAGATTATAAATCATGCTCTAGATGATGGAAAGTTTAAAATTTATCGAACTATCCATAATAAATTCGAGGATGTAAATTTCGAAATTAATAAAAAATAAAAAAATAACTTTTTCATTTGAATTTCTATTTTATATTGATCAATGTTTAATATTCTTCATTATTTTCAAAAACAATAATTCAAATCAAATTAAATTAGACTGTTAAATATGCCAATACTAGGAATAGATTATGAAAAATGTAATGACTGTCAAATTTGCTATAATGCATGCTATAGATATTTCAGACGTGATAAAGAATTAAATAAAATGGTATTTGAAGATCCTAATAATCTTTGTGATTCATGCGGGCGTTGCATAGCAAGGTGTAAATCGGATGCGATTTTGTATGAAAACTTTGGGGAATTCTTAACTTTTGAAGAAGCTCAAAATCCTAGTACATTAATATCATACGATAATATGCATAAATTTATGAGTGCTAAGCGTTCAATTAGGGGATTCAAAAAGAAAAAAGTTCCAAAAGCTGATTTAAAAAAAGTCTTGGACACTATGAAATATGCCCCTACAGGAGCTAACATCCGAACTTTAGAATGTACTATAATTTCAGATAATGAAAAAATCAAAGAATTATCAGGAGTGGTTATGGACGCAATAATAGCTTCACGCCTTCCAAGGTATTATGAAAATTTCATAAAGGCTAAGAAATATGGGATAGATACAATTTTTCATAATGCCCCTCATGTAATGATTATACACTCAGAAAATCCTGGAGATGCCATGAATTCTACAATAGCCCTGACATATGGAATGCTATGTGCGCAAACTTTAGGACTGGGAAGTTGTTGGATTGGATTAGCTCATGGAGTTCTTTCATCGAGTAAAGAAATACAGGAGAAATATACTGGAATTCAAGGTATTGTATGGGGTGTAATAATTATCGGATATCCTACACAAATTTACTATCGAGTACCACCACGTCCAGACATAAAAACTAAAGGATTAGAGGAACTAGAATAAATTGTAAATTAATTTATCGAATATTGAAAAAATATGGTAGAATTCTGTCCTGAATGTGGGAATTTGTTAAGGAGAAAAACCTGCAGATGTGGGTATGGAGAACCAGAAGGAATCACTAAAGATGCATCTTACAATCATATGAAAAAAATCTGGGATCCCCCCTCTCCTAATAACATATACTGCAAAATAACAGCTACTCCTTATGATAAACTTAAATCTATGCTAAATAAAGGGAATATTCCCGAAAAATTAAAGGAAGTAAGAGAGAATATAAAATCTCATCTTTATTCGTGTAGTAACTGTCTTTATTATCATGGGGATATATTTCTTTGTAAATTTAAAAATAAATACTTAACAAAAGATTCCATCTGTAGGAGTTTTGAACCCTATTCAGATAACTAATTTCTGAGCCTTTAAGCAACTTGTATTGTTCGAAAAGTGGACTTTAAACCTTTAAATATAATAAAAATAATTAAAAACAAAATTGTGAAGGAAAATCATATTATGAAAGAAATTAAAAAATTAGTGTGGATTTTTCCACTTATTGGTGGAATTATAACACTTATCGCTTTATTAACTCCCGCCGCATATTTTATTTATCGATCACCATCCTTTACTAGTGATTTTTATCTTTGGATGTGTAATTTATATTTTTCTCATAGGTTTGAATTTGGTATTTATACCACGATAATTGAATTTGATACCCAATTAATAGGTCTTATCCCCTCGATTATATTATCGCTAATAATTACAATTTTAAGTATATTAACTATTACAACTGCTATTAAATGTAGAAAAGGAACTATGAATATCAATATTAGCTGGATGGTCTCGGCTGTGGTAATAATAATTGCAACAATAATATGGATGATAATGATGGAAGTTTCTAGGAGAGTGCTATATGGTCATCAATTTTGGGGGATTTTTAATCCTGGTTTCGGTGTTATTGTCCCATTTATAGGTGCCGGTTTAGAAATAGTAGGATATATTTTTTTGAAGAAAACATTAAGAAATTGATAAGCTATCCAATCGTTAATCCTGCAGATTCTATATATAGATGTTTTTAACTTTAAGTATCTTGTTTTGTTCGAAAAGTGCACCTTAAACCTTTATATACTTTCTTTATAGGTTTGATATAATTTTAAACAAAATAAAAAATTTCAATTAATTCTAATGAAAATCTTTAAAGAAAGAGTTGGAAAATATTACATTCTTTTAACTGTAATTTTTAACCTATTATTCCTAACCGGATTGCTTAATTCAGCAAGTTCAGTAAAAGAGAATGCCAAACCATATCTTTATTGTTCATATTTCGGAGGATCAGAAAAAGATATTATTACAGGAATGGCTATTGATTCAACGGGTAATGTTGTTGTAGTGGGTGGAACATTTTCAACAGACCTTGTCGTTCTTAATGGGTTCCAAGAAGAATATGGAGGGGGTTCAAGTGATAATAATCATGAGAACGGAGGAGATGGATTTGTAGCAAAAATCTCTCCTTCTGGAGACTTAATTTGGGGGACTTACTTGGGTGGAAATGATTTGGATTGTTGTAATGATGTGATAGTTGATCATGAGGATAATATCTTAGTTATAGGAAAAACAACATCTGAAAATTTTCCCACAATTGGTAATGCCCTAAAAAAAGAGTTCAGTGGTACCACTGATGGATTCATTTCAAAATTTTTGTCAAACGGATCCTTAATTTATTCAACATACATCGGGGAAGATGGTGCTGAAAATTTAGTAGATCTCATTGAAGATAAATTTGGTAATATTATGATAGTTGGGGCGTCTGGATCCTCGAATTTCACCACCACTTTAAATGCTCCTCAGCCAATATTTGGGGGTGTTTTTGATACAATTGTTCTTAATTTGTCCCATAACTGTTCGGATATCCTTTTTAGCACATTTTTAGGTGGCAACCGAGGAGATGGTGGTTATAACATTGCATTAGATTATGAAAATAACATAATAATAACAGGATATACGTTGAGTGATGATTTTCCCTTAAAAAATCCCTTACAAGATGAAATTTTGGGTGATCAGAGAGAAATCTTTGTCACAAAATTCAATTCTACCGGTCAAATTATATTTTCAACATATCTCGGGGGAAGCTCATTTGAGGATTCCTTTGGATTGACAGTTAATGCATCAGGAAATATTATTATTTCCGGGAGAACTGCATCTGATGATTATCCCACGGAAAAAGGTTTACAAAATAATTATTCAGGTGGAGTAGATGCAATTATTTCGATTATAAGTCCTGATGGTCAGACCCTCGAATATTCAACTTTTCTCGGAGGAAATGGTTGGGACACATTGCATCAAGTAGCTGTTAACTCTTCGAATTCTTTATATGCATGTGGAATCGGAAGTGGGTTTCCTACAAAAAAGCCATTTCAAAATGGTGTAGCAGGTGGATCAGATTTAGTAATAATGCAATTTTCTCCTGGAAATCATGTGGAACTTTGCACTTATTTCGGAGGAACTGGGGAAGAATGTCCATATTCTATGAATTTTTATAATACGTCCTTATATATCGCAGGACTTACAAATTCAGAATCACTATTTATCAGCAAAGACGCCTTTCAAGACAACTATGGAGGAAATACTGACGGATTCATTCTAATAATTGACATCCCCTCTTATTTAGCTTTGGTAGACTCCTTTCAAATCTTCAATCTAGGTTTAATTCTCACTATAATGATCCCAATTTCTCTGATTGCAGTGACAGGTACTGTTTTTCTTATCCGCAAATATAGAAGGGGAATTAGTTAAAATTTGGCAGTTCATAAATTTTATTTCTAAAATTTTTTTTTCTTTAGCATTACTTAAATTGTACGAAAACTGCACCTTAAAGCTTTATATACAGTGTTGTTTCTCATTATATAACTATAATCAAAAGTTAAAGTGTGTAAGTGAATGAACCTAAAAAGAGTTAATATTAAAAATAATATTATTTCATTTTCTACCAGTATTTCTTCTTTTTTAATTCCGATTTTCCAATACGTACCATGTACTGGTGTATGGTTTGGGATAATGAGTATACCATTGATATATTATCTGGGTTTCTTTTTTCAAAATCCTGGAATTGCCTCTTCAGATATTCAATTCTTAATCAGAAACAATGGATTCTACGTTGTACTATTTGGTTTCATTATTTACATCTATTCTTTAATATATCAATTAACTCATAGAAAGCAATTGATGCAGACTGGACCCTATAAATATGTGAGACATCCTCAATATATTGCTTTTATTATCATGACTTTAGGATTAACTATAATTACTTTTGACACAAGTCCAATTTTCAATTTTAATATTGGTAATCTTAACGGATTTACCATTATATTAATTATTTGGATTGGTGAAGTGATTGCGTATATTGTTTTAGGAAAGATTGAAGAAATTGCCTTAAAAGCTAAATATGGTGATCAATTCTTAAAGTATGCAAGCGAAGTACCATTTATGGTCCCATTCTTAAAATTAAAAAGGAATGAAATTAAGAAAAATAATTGATAACAACATATTGAAAAATTTAATAATAATATGAAAACTAAAAATGCTAAAATTTTACATTTTTTTAGATTTACACTAATTTTATTATCTCTTGCTTTTCTATCAATTGTCTTATATTTAGTTTTCTCTTATGAAATTCCGTTTTTTGATCCTACAATAAATACCATTAAATTTGTCATAATTGTTCTTTTAATACCACTATTAGCATTTATAACTATTTTAGCTGCTCTTACAATCAAAGAATACAAGGCCTATTTTGTGAGGAGAACTCATATTAAACAGGGAAGATCCTATCTGACCCTTACTGATATTTTTGAAAATGAAAACCGTATAAATCTCATAAATCAAATCCTAAGGAATCCCGGTATTCATCATAACGAATTACTACGAAAATGTGAATTACAAAAAGGACAATTACAATATCATTTAGATATCTTATTAAAGTACAACATTATAAAAAAGGAAAAATATGGGCAATTTACAATTTATTTTCCGATTACAACATCATTTGATGCAGAAGAGTATTTAGAAAATCTTATCGCAAAATCAAAAACCACTTCAGAAATCTTGAATATTATTAAAAAAACTCCCGGAATTAATTCTTCTGAAATATCACGAATTCTGAATATTTCTCGTAATACTGTGAAATATCACATTGATAAATTATCACAAGAAAAGCTAGTAAAATTAACTAAAAAAGGTCGCACAATAGAATTATATCCTATTCTTAATTAATTAGATATTCTTATTCTATTTTAATATCTAGAAAGATCTATAATAGACTTATCATTAATTTACTTACTTGATTCAATTTAGGATATAGCTCAAGGTTTAAAGAAATTATGAATGCACATGAAAGAGTAATAAAAACGTTAAATCATGAAGAACCTGATCGAGTACCTCTTTTCTGTCAAGCAATAATGCCTGGATTCGAAAGAAATCTGATTAAATATTGGGGTAATGAATATAAGCATGATGAGAGATATGTTTTATATTTTAGTGATTATAACCTTCATAGAAAATTAGGTTTTGATCTTTGCTGGGGATTTGGTGTAGTTCCCGCCAAATTACCACGAAACTTTTTAAAAGATAACCCAACTCCACAATTAGATGATCCAAATAAAATTATTGATATTGATGGTAGGGTTTACTTAAGAAATCCTGAATTCAATGTACCTTGGTATTATGAAAACTATATTACAACAGAAGAAATGGCAGATTATTTTTATGACAGATACTATTCAATAGAATGGGAAGAAAACTCTAATTTTATACCAAAGCTCAATAAGACTTTAAGCAAATATCCCCTAGATGAGATTGTTCCTTGTACTCACATAAACAGTATTTTAGAACCTATTTGGGAAGGTTTAGGATTATCTTTATTTACGAAGTTATTAAGAAAAAAAAGATCTAAACTCAAAAAATACATTGATTTAAGAACAAAAATCTCAGTAAAGGGAGCAAAAGTGTTAGCAGAAACTGATTTTGACGTTTTCTTTCTATGTGATGACACAGCGTTTAAAAATAGAACAATGATTAATCCTAAAGACCATCGAGAACTAATTATTCCTGCTTATAAGAAGATTCTTCATGAGTTAAATAAAGCAGGAAAATATGCGATTTTTCATTCAGATGGTTATACTGAACCCTACTTTGATGGGTTGATTGAGGCAGGATTTAAAGGGGTTGAATCTTTAGAACCAATGGCGGGCATGAATTTAAAACATTTAAAGGACACATATGGGGATAAACTCTGTTTAATTGGGAATATAGATGTTT
This sequence comes from Promethearchaeota archaeon, assembly GCA_016839705.1. Lineage (GTDB taxonomy): Archaea > Asgardarchaeota > Lokiarchaeia > Sigyniarchaeales > SOKP01 > Loki-b32. Next base: position 85,329 of record JAEOTR010000057.1, read on the forward strand.
CAAAACTTTTACCTTTCGGCACAACAGATGAAGTTACACAATCAGTAAAAAAATGTATAAAAGATGCCGGTGAAGGTGGAGGATATATGCTGAGCGCCTGTACAGATATAACGAATGCATGTAAACTTGAAAATATTTTTACTATGATTTCTGCCACAAAGAAATATGGGAAATATCCACTAAAATTATGAATAAAGTGATTTTCTAATTTAAGGATAAATCTTTATTGAACTTGGTATGATATTTAAAAATATAATCATTAGTAACTCTAAAACTTGTATATTTATATTCTCATTAATATAAAAAGGAGAAAGTCCAGATGAACGATAACAATATTGATTTGAAAATAAGAAGTAAAAGCCTATTCGATGGCATTAGCAAAACGCCATTTAGATATGGGAAAATAGAATTACTGAAGTCCTTAGGTTTAGACGATAATGATATTAATAATAAACCTTTTATTGGGATAGTAAATACTTGGAATGAACTCAATCCCGGTCATAAACATTTAAGAAGCCTCGCTGAAGCAGTAAGATATGGAATTATTGAAGCGGGGGGTGTACCATTTGAGTTCTGCACTATTGGAGCATGTGATGGAATAGCTATGGGAAATATCGGAATGCGTTCTATCTTACCACACAGAGAAGTAATTGTAGATTCAATAGAATTAATGGTTGAGGCTCATCGATTGGATGCTATGGTCACGTTGTCGAGTTGTGATAAAATCAACCCGGCAATATTAATGGCAGCAGTAAGATTAGACATTCCTACAATATGTGTTCCGGGGGGTTCGAATTTATATCAAGTAAGATTCATGCCGGGTTATAAAGGAATTGCAACGGACAATTATGAAGATTTTGCTCATAAGTTTGGATGTATTACATGTGCAACATATGGTGCCTGTGAAGCTATGGGTACTGCCAACACCACTCAGTGTCTAATGGAAGCATTTGGGATGACATTACCTAATGCTGGCACAATACCCGCAATGACTCAAATGAAATATATGATAGCAAAGAATTCAGGGAAAAGAATAATTGAATTATTGAAACAAGGAATAATTCCATCTCAAATTATGACGAAAAAATCTTTAGAAAATGCCATTATCGTTGATTTAGCAATAGGTGGATCAACTAATTCAACACTTCATCTTCCAGCAATCGCTAATGAAATGGGAATAGATTTTGATTTAGAAGTATTTAATGAGTATAATAAAAAAATACCAACTATTGTAAATGTTGCCCCATCGGGAGATTATGGAACTCCAGATTTATATACGGCAGGAGGGATTCCTGCAGTATTAAGTAGATTAAAGGAATTTCTTCATTTAGGCTGTTTAACAGTATCTGGGAAGACTATTGGAGAAATTATTAAAAACACAAAAGTTCTGGACGAGAACATAATTAAACCGTTGAATGATCCTATATTTCCCGAAGGTGGGACTGTAATATTGAAAGGTAATTTAGCACCAGAAGGTGCTGTGGTTAAGCAATCAGCAATCAAGAATGAAGACATGTTAAAGTTTGAAGGACCTGCTATATGTTTTAACTCAGAACAAGATGTGACTGATGCTTTAACTTCGGATCAAGTCCAAAATAATTCAGTAATTATCGTTCGATATGAAGGCCCAAAAGGAGGGCCGGGTATGCCCGAATTACTAGCCGTAACGCTAACCTTAGTAGGAAAACGTAATTTAGATAAGGTTGCTCTAATTACTGATGGACGTTTTTCAGGATACACTTCAGGACCCTGTATTGGTCATGTGAGTCCTGAAGCATATGTTGGAGGACCAATTGCTCTAGTGAGAAATGGAGATATAATCAAAATTGATATCCCTAACAGAATTCTTGATGTAAATATCACGAAGGACGAAATTCAAGAACGCTTAGAAAAATGGAAACCTTTTGAGAAAGATATAAAAAGTAAAGCGCTTTTGAAATACCGTTCCCTTGTAACCTCTGCTGCCCAGGGTGCAACCCTTAAATTTTAGTTTATTATCAATTCAATTTTAAATTTAATTCCTCTAATTTTTGAAAACCTAAGAGATCCGCTTCTTATTTCTCAAATTCTAAAGACAAGGAATATATTTCAGCAGTAATTTTTTGATAAATAGCTCGTAGTACGATTTCAAAAGCCTTATTTTCAATATTTTGAGGTACTCCTAAATTCTCTAAAGTTTCTATGATTTTTCCTGGCTTTTTTAGCTTAAAATCGATATTAAAATCATCTTCTCCTAATTTTTTTTGCCAACTAGATAATTCTTGAATAGAGATTTTTGGTACATTAAATTTGGATTCAATTTTTTGCTTGGTCACAACTTTTTCTAATTTCTTCTTATTCTTTGATGGTTGAGCAAGACTTAAATCAGTGAGTATTTCATTCTTAGGCTTTCCTCTTAATTCTAATAACAAAAATGGATTAAAATCTATAACACGTGCAAGATATAAAATAACAGAAGCAATATGTTTACAAGGAATTGCCTTATCAGGGCAAGAACAAGTGGCATTTAAACCTTTTGACGCATCTGGAAATAATGAGTAATCACTCTCATTAAAAATAGTGATAATTTCTTCTGGTAAGGATCCTTCTAATAATTCTATAAGGTTTATGGTTCTTTTTGTAAGTTTTTCTAAAAGAATTTCCCAATCTTTTTCTAGGATGGTCTCAAATTTTATTTTAACACGATAGGGAGTTGGAGCAGTACCTTGTACTGTTGCAAAAATCTGACCTGGGATAATTGAAAGATTATCGATTCGTCTCTTATCTTTTACATAGTCAATTCCTCTTTGCATTCTGAAGGGACGCCCTATTTTTAAATTTGACTGAATCCATTGTTTTCCCCATGATGTTTTAGCAAAGTTTATAAGATCTATTTTAATCTGTTCTACCTCTTCACGAGTATGTTGTCTTTCATATTCTGTCTTTCTTTGAGGTTTTCCCTGTTTTTTTCCCTTGATTCTTCTATTATTCATAAATTCTTTTTTTCGGTTATCTATTTTCATCACATCTCCTTTTTAATCACTTAACAGTAATAATTCTTTTAGTTTTTCATTATTCAAATTAGAAATCCAAGATTCTCCGGTGGATGTCACGATTTTTTCTGATAAATCTCTTTTTTCCTCTAATAAAACGTCGATTTTTTCTTCAATTGTTCGATGTGTAATGAATTTATACACATTCACTACAGATTTTTGACCAATTCGATAAGCTCTGTCTGTAGCTTGGTCTTCAACAGCAGGATTCCACCACCTATCAAAATGAATAACTGTTGTTCCTTGAGTTAAATTTAAACCCGTCCCACCAGCTTTTAAGGATAAAATCAATATTGGAGGACTTTCAATTTCTTCTGATTGAAAATCGTCTATTATTTCACTCCTTTTCTTTTCAGGGACACTACCATGAAAAAAGAGAATTTGAAAGTTATACTTCCATTCAAGTATCTTTTTTATAATTGTCCCCATCTGTGTAAATTGGGTAAAAATCAAAACCTTTTCCCCATTCGAAATAACTTCATCAGTCATTTCTAATAATCTTTCCAACTTGTTTGACAAGGAAATAATATGTTTTATATCTTTATCTGATGCTGTCGACACGATATCTTTCTTAAGGTATTGATAAGGATGGTTGCAAATTTGCTTTAATTTAACTAATAATGCTAATATTAATCCCCTTTTCTTTCTATTGTCAACTGTGCTGTCATCCAGTGTTAATAATATCTCTTCAGTAAGATCTTTATACAATTTCTCTTGCTCCTTAGTCAATTCAATTGTTATTTTCATTTCATTTTTTTCCGGCAAATCCTTTATTATTGATCTATCCGATTTAACACGGCGTAAAATAAAGGGAGCTATGATAACCTTTAAGTCATTAATAGCTTCTTGATTTTGAAATCGTTCAATCGGTAAAATATATTTTTCTTGAAATTCCTCTCTATTTCCTAAAAGGCCAGGATTTAAAAAATTAAATAGAGTCCAAAGTTCAAGTAAACGATTTTCTATGGGAGTTCCACTTAAACAAATTCTATATTGACTTTTCAATTTCGATATTGCTTGGGTTTGTTTTGAAGTATAATTCTTCATATTTTGGCTCTCATCTATAATAATGCCACTAAAATGAATTGTTTCTAAGAAATCAATATCATTTCTAATAGTTCCATAAGATGTTAGAAAGATTCTATGTGCTTTTAAAAATTCTGGAATCTCTGAGACTTTTTTATATCGATTAGGACCATGATGAAGTATTACTTCTAAATTGGGGGCAAACTTTGTAATTTCACGTTGCCAATTAAACAGTACTGAAGTAGGACATACAACTAAAATACTCCCCTTCTTATTTGGATAGTTTTCTTTTAGATAAAGCAAAAACGCAATTACTTGAATTGTTTTACCAAGACCCATATCATCAGCTAAACACAATCCAAAATTAAGTTTTGTCATATTTCCCATCCATTTAACTGCTACTTCCTGATATTCACGCAATTTTCCATTAAAAGATGAAGGACAAGAGATATCTTCAAAAGAATCGATAGATTGAATTCGATTAATTATTTCATTTAATTCTCCTTTGATAATTACATCATATTTAGTACCATTATCTTGCAGTTGGACTTTGCCAATTAATCCTAATTTTAAAGCATCTAAATAATTTTCCACATGGAATTTCTTAATATTCCTTAAATCTTCGAGGTCATTTTGAGCAATTAATACCCATCTTCCATTTAAATTGACTAATGGGTCGTTAGAATTAATTAAGTTATTGAATTCTTCTTCTGCAATTTTCTTTCCTTCAATTCTAGCATCCCATTTAATGTCTAGCATTGATTCGATACCAAATAGAGATGGTAGAGCGCTAGTTACTCCTCTTTTTTTCCTCGCATCCTCTTTTAAACGAATAATTAAACGGGTGGTTAAACGTTGCTTTCCACCTAATGTAAATACTTCAGGTAGAACAACGTTGAACCCACTTTGGATTAATAGATCTTTCGGATATTTTAAAAATTCCATTACTTCACTCGAGGTAAGTTTAATCTCATGTTGAATGTCTTCTAAAAAGGCTCTCTTTAGGGGCGGAAATATTTTTGATGCGGTTCCCAGCGCTCTTAAAATTATTTCTAAGTATTGCTCATCACCGTTAACATTTTTTGAAAATAGTTCTTTTTTAAGTTCATGTCCTTCCCAAAGCTCATTTAAAGCTAGGATTTTCTTCCCATTTTGAAATGACAAGGAAATTTTTAATATCCAATCATCTTCTCCCGTTTCTGGATACTCTAATTCCAAATTTAATGTAAAATCATATCTTAATTGGAATCCTATAGCAGATTGAGTCCAATTCTGAATTAATACCGGTAAAATAGATTCATAGAATTCATCAACCATAAAACTATTATCCTTTTTAATAAGTGTTTTAAGAAATTTATAATCCCAATTTAATCGAAAATCGGGGCTCACTTCTCTTTTTATCTCGGTGCTATAAAATTCATCAAAAGTTTGAAATTTGCTTTTCTTTAAGGTAGATCGGATCAAATAATCTCCAATACTATCCAAAAATACCGTAAAAAGGTAAGAAGGATGCCAAAGACCATTCGTTTTAATGACATCATTTTCATGAATTATATTTATCGGAAGACAAAAAGCTGACCAAGAACTATGATTTAAAATAGATTTAAAACGATCATTATCATATTGAGATTTTAAAATTAACCTCCAATGACTATTGTACAATTTCTCTCCAGTTGGTTCGATTACAGGGACAAATTGACCTTTATTTAATAGTTCAAACACTAATTTTGTTAGAAGAGCCCATGTTTTAATGGAATTACTATAACGAATTCTATTTCGATCTGAATTTTCAATTATTTCCAATTGGTAAAGTAATTTTGCGGCAGGTGAAATTGGTATGATTTTTCCTATATGTGAAATAATATTACATATTTTTTTTGGGGAGCTCTCTTTTTTTTTGGTTTCTGATAAATGATTAGGAATTGCGAGGTTGATTTTACATGATAAAAGCTTTTTTGTAGGAATATCCGGAAAAGTATGATTAATATGCTCAACCAGTTCTTTCTCAGATTGATTTGAAGGTATCCATAAAATAAAAAAACTACTGTTTTTAGGGAGTTGTTTTACTTTAGAAATCAATTCAAAATTACTTGCAGGCTCATTCCAATATGCTGCAGGAATATAAAGCGATTCAAGTTTATTAGCCAATTTCATATATTAATATCGCTTAATTACAATGAATATTATCTTTTTACTATTAACTATTAATTTAATAAATTTAGAACTATAATTTTGATAATTAAAGAACTAACATAAAGATATCATCTTTAAATAAAAAGAAGTTTAATACTGTAATCATTATTCATTTGGTGATGAATAAATTGGTCGATATAGAAAAAGTAAAAAAAATATTTGGGATAATCTGGCTGGTAATTTTAGTAATTTTGTTTATTGCTTATCCATACTTTCCAGGAGATATATTTTTCTGGATGTGGTTGGCAATAATTTGGGCCATAATTGGCGGAGTAATAGGCACAATATTTTTCATGACTGAAAGTAAAAGAAATGAAAAGATAATTGGGATTATTTGGGCAGTTATTTTGGTACTCCTATGGCTTTTTTATCCTTTCTTTCCAGGTAATACTTTAGCATGGATGTGGACTGCAATAATCTGGAGTATAATTGGGTTTATCATAGCGATAAGTCTTTTTATTTTCAAAAGGATTAAAAAGTAAACAAAATAGAAATGAAAGAATCATAAGAATAAAGTAGACCAAAGTTAAATTTTTTTTTATTGTATTATTTATTAATTTCTTTATAAATTAGGATGAGCAATATCTATCTATGGTGTTCTTAACCATAAAATATTTCTTTCAATAAATTTTTCATATCATATTTGTAATGAATTAGAGAATCTCAATTAACTAAAATGCTTTAACTCCTTTAAATTTATTATCATATAACTAAAATGATCCGATAGCGTCATAAGTATTCTTTTGTGATTTTCCCCTCTCCCATTCATTCCTAAGGATAAATTTCTGAATAAAATCATTTGCATTTTTTGGTAATTCTTTTTTAAATTCAATATAACGTGGAACCATAAAATATGCAAGGTTTTGCTTTAAAAAGTCATATAACTCTTTAGGAGTGATTTTAGCCCCTCTTTTAATTGTAGCACATATTTTTAATTCTTTATCAGTAGAATTTTCATCAATAACCTCAAAAACAGCGCTTCCAATAATAAGGGGATGGGAATTTGCTACTATTTCAATATCTATCGCAAAAAATGTATGTTCTCCTCTTATAATCATATCTGATTTCCTTCCTAAGTAATAAATGAAGCCTTCATGATCTGAATAACCAAAATCACCGGTGTAAAACCATCTTTCCTTTCTTTTTCTCGGTGTCGTTTCATTTTGCAAGTTATAATATTCAAGGTCAAAAGGAAGTCTCAATCTTGCACAAATTTCACCAATTTGATTCCGACCAGGAAGTTTTTCAATTCCTTCTGAATCAACGATTTTAACCTCAAATCCTACAGCCGGCTTTCCTATTGATCCGAGTTTTCCTCCTTTTGAACCTTCAGTATTAATTGTAAGTCCAATACCCTCAACTAGAGACCACATTTCGATAATTTGTGCTCCAAATCGTCTTTCAAAAGTTTCCCACACTTCTTTTAAGGCACCGGCACCAAAAGCGTATTGAATTGAATGATTTCTATCTACTTGTTTTGGTGGTTGATTTACTAATGCTGTTAAATATGCACCATAATAACAAAAACAATTAGGTTTGTAGAGATTGATATCATTCCAAAAAGTTGAAATGTCAAATTTTTCTGCTATTATTATCGATCCATCAAAATATATTACGGGAATTATTACAAAATATCGCGCAAATCCTTGAAATAATGGTAATGGACAATATAATTTTATTTTATCGTTATTAAATCCTAATTTTTCCCATCCTCTTCCAATACTAATTCCTGACAGAGTATAATAATTTCTGTACAAAACACCTTTTGGTGTACCCATAGTTCCTGAAGTGTATGAGATTTCAAGAGGATGATAATTATTTACATTAATAGTCGTATTTTCTGAATTTTTTGAGAAGAAACTTTCAAAATCCATACTTTTTTCTTCGAATTTATAATCACCTGGAGCATTTCGAATAATTATTTTCTTAATATTAGGTAAATTCTCTCTAATCTCTTCAAAATTAGGGTAATATTCATAGTCGATTATTAAAATTTCAGTTTCACTATTTTTCAAGACAAATTCTAATAGGTCTTTTTTTAATAAATAGCTAATAGGTACAAAAATACATCCTGCTTTAGCCACACCAAACCAACAAAAAATAGATTCTGGACAATTAGGAAATATTAAAGAAATTTTCGGATTATTTAATTTTAATTTTTTATTTAATTTTATAAGTGCATGGGCTATTTGATTTGAAATTTGGTTTGTATCTTGATATGAATACATTTTGTCTTGAAAAAAGATAAATGGCTTATTTTTATTCAATGATGCTTTACTTTCTATTATTTTAGTGATTGTAGCGTCTTTAACTTCATATTCTTTTGTAAGTTCACTTAAATTATAGATCTTACGAATTTGCATATGCTCTCCTATTAAATCTACCAAGACTTCTTCTTTATCTCTAAAAGGAAAATCAAAATCTTTAGAAATTTTACTGGGAATATAAACCCAATAACTATCATATCTACGATTGCCTGATTTCCTTTTTAAAATTCTTCCTTTTCCTGTTTTCATTACAGCTTATTTAACTTACCAATGTGCTATAGTAATTAAAGAATCCTATAGTAAAAAATATGCCACTAATTTAACTTTTCTAAAAATTCACTTTAAAGGTATTTGATCATATTCTTGCTTTATCGTAGGAAATTTGTCAAGATTATAGTGTGGAAAATAGAGAGAGAAGGTATATTCGCTCTGAAATATTGGTGATGATGCAATTTCTCGATATCTAATTTTATAAGCAATTTCATTTGCCAAATATCTTTGCTCGAAATCTTTTATAAATAATTGTGCCCCTACACCCGCTGAATTCCCTATTTGGAAAATGTTATCTTGATCAACTTCAGGGAATAAACCTATAAAGGCAGCACTTTTTTTATTAATATAAGTTCCAAATCCACCTGCTAGAAGAATCTGCTCAATATCATTTACGGTTTTGTTTTCCATTTTAAGTAATATATTGGCTGCAGCTAAGAATGCTCCTTTTGCTAATTGAAGCTGATTTATATCCTTCTGAGAAATTGTAATTTCCCTAATAATATCTTGATTAGTATCTGTTTGAAAGGATTCATTATCCCATTTTTCACTGTATATAATGTAATGGTATCCATCTTCTTTTTTCACAACCCTTCGGTGTTTAATTACTTCTTCCAATTTACTATTAAATTTTCCAGCGCGAGTAATAATCTTTGATTTCAACATTTCAGCTACAATATCAATAAGTCCCGAACCACATAATCCAAGTGGGGTTTGGTTTCCTATTACATCTATAGAAGGTTCTAATGTTTCTCTATCTATAATTACTGATTCAATTGCACCCTCTGAGGCTCTCATACCATACGAAATATGAGCACCCTCCAAAGCTGAACCTGCAGCGCATGAACCTGCAACAAGACCTTTCCTATTTCCCATTACAAGTTCTCCATTAGTCCCAATATCAATCAATAGAGAATATTTTTTGAATGTATTAATTTTAGATGATATAATGCCTCCAATTGTATCTGTTCCTACATAACCTGCAACCACAGGAGGAGAATATACATTTACATTTGGATTACATTTAATACCAAGAGTACCAGCTCTTAAATTAATTGGAGCTTTAAATACGGGATTGTAAGGTGAAACTGCCAAAAACTCAGAGGGTATTCCAAAAACCATATGGTGTATTGCTGTATTACCTACAATAGAAATATCTCTTACTTCTGAAATAGAAATGTTTGCCTTATTACAACAATCCTCGAGTATTTGATTAATAGCATCAATAATTAACTCTTTAGCCATATTAATCGCGTTATTCTTTACGATATGAGTAATTCTTGAAATTATATCTTCGCCGATCATAATTTGAGGATTCAACAGTGCTGATATAGCCGCAATCTCACCTGTTTTTAAATAAATTAGATATCCAACAATAGTTGTTGTACCAATATCTAATGCTAATCCAAATAACTTGTCAGATACATTTCCCTCATCAATATCATAAAGTACCCATGGTTCGTCCAAGGACAATTTTCGGAAAAAGGCTGTTATTTTACCATTTTGATTTCTCAAAATATATGGAAGCTTTTTTATAACCTCATAAAGTGAATCGTTTAAAAAGCATAACATGGTATCATTAAATATTTTAAATTTATCGCTTTTTGCTATTACAGCATCTTCTAGACGAGACAAATCATTCTTTGGATTGTTTATATCTGCATTTTTTACTTCAAATAATTGGGAGGTAATAATAGGTTGAATTTTAATGTTATTATTGATTCCAAGGGATTCTAAATCTGAATCAACTAAAATTCTGGGACCTTTTGGAATTAATGAATCAGTAAGATATATTCTTAGATCTCCTAAAATTTTTGTTTGACACGTTAACCTGTAACCCTCTGATATTTTTTCATTGCCTAAAATTTTTATTTCTTTCTCGGTTGGTTCTGAAATTTTAGGATCAGAATCCAAAATATGAATGATGCATTTTCCACAAGTTCCTTCACCTCCGCAAAAGGCACCTATTGGAAAGTTTAATGCCAGAATTGCTTCATAAATCAATAAACCTTTATCCACACTTATTCGCTTGGAAGTAGGTTCTAAAATAAGACTAAATCTCTTTTTCTCTATATCAGTGCCCCTCTTAGTTTGGAAATCCCTTGTATATTTTAAAAAAAACAACCCAACGGTGCATTAAAAAATTTTTGTTTTTAACCACTTCTCAATAATATCAACACCATGTAAAGCGTCTGTAGCATAAGCATCTGCGTTAGTTTCTTCTGCTATCTCTTGTGATACAGCAGCACCACCTAAAATTACTTTTACTTTGTTTTTTAATTCTCCAGTTTTCAATAAACTCATTACTTCTTTAATTCTGGGTTCTGCAGCAGAAAGAAGAAAAGATATACCTATAACCTTAACTTCTGGTAAATGGGCGAATTCTTCAAACTTTTTAGGTTCTACATCAACACCAAGATCAATGACATCCATACCGTATGATTTCATTATAATACCTGCTATATTTTTTCCCAAACTATGAATATCTCCTCTTATTGTCCCGATTACAACTTTTCCAGAATAATTTTGAGATTTAGCCAATCTTTTCTGCTCTTCCTCATCGATAGAAATGATTTCTCCATCAAGAGCTTCAGCAGCTAATATGAGTCCCATTTCTCCTGATTCTTCTAATCCTACTAATACTCCTTTTTTAATTATATCAACCATCGGGATCCTCATATTTATAGCTTCTCTAATTGCTATCTTCATTGAATAAAAATCAAGTATATTAACAGCTTCTATGATTTCATTAATATAATGTTCATCACTTTTCTTTACTTCTTTATATTCTGTACTTATGTTTTTCATAGTGTGGACTTATCTTTCTAATTTTCTTATGATTTATTATATTAAACTATTAATACAATGCCATGCCAGACAACAAAGGGTACAGATTCTTCTGGATGTTCGGGATTAATTACAAATGGTGCCTTTTCGCCACATTTAACTGCAGTAGCAAAACTATCTACTCCACAAGCTTCTAAAGCTGGTCGAGCTCTTAAATATTGTCGACACATTTGATTATCGAGTACAGGACAGAGTGGTATCTTTTTTTGCTGCATTAAATCTTTGAAATATTCAGGAGAAAAAAATCCACACCCTACACAAGGACCTCCTTTAAATCCCATAGCAAGATAATATCCCATGTATGTTGCTTCACCTTCAATCATTCCAACCATTTGAGTTAATAAATTAACATCTCCTTGAACACCCAGAAAAATGCTAGGAAAAACATGATTTTTTATTGGGGGGTAGAATGAAATTAATATAGCATGTTTATAGCTGTTCACAATTTCTCTCATCTGTTCGGTAGTAGGAGAATGTGGAGGACAATTCAAGCTCGTTCCAAAACCAAAACACACTGGAATTTGACATTTCCACCTTACACGTGGGTCTATTACAATATTATCTGTTGTTATTAATTTCGCATGACCACTAGCTTTAATCTTTGCTTTTGCAATAATATCATTTATGATTTGATTAGAACGTTCAATGAGTTCTTCAAAAACTTTTTCATCAGGTTCAAACTTAATTGGAGAGGGTGGTCTATCCTTCTTTTTTGGTAATAACCTTCGCCATTTATAAGATATCTTTGACCATTCTCTCTCAATTTCAGGAATTAATTTCTGTTCCATAAGATTTCAGCGTATGTTGTGCTTTTTATTTACTTAAATAATCATTTATTCATTAAAAAAATATGATGATTTACTGACGTAAAATAATTTCTTGTCAGTAAAAAACTTATTTAAGTAAATATTAAATTTCTATTATTTATAAAGCTAGTCAATTTTAAATGAATGTAAAATTAAGCATAGGTATGTAAATCCTCGATTTTTTGCCATCCCCGAAGGGAGATTACCAGAAGATAAATTTTTTGAACTCGTTGAAGAAGCTCGGAAAAACAGAACTACCGCGTTACTTCTAAATAATAGAAGAAGTTTTACTCTTTTAAATTAATAATTTGGGGTATTTGTTTTCTCTTCTAATTTCAATGTCAATAATCTTGTCCAATAATTTTTTACGTTCTTTACTGACTAAAACCTCTAATTTTCTAATATTTAATGGATCCACCCTTTCTCTCAAAAGAGAGATTTCAGAAATCGTTGGTGGCTCTGTTTCCGTCAATTTATCTGGAATGATTAATTCAAACCCAGTTGAGTCCTTAAGAGTTTCAAGTTCAACACCAGGATGAAGTGATCCTAATTTCATACATTTAGCTTTCTTATCAAAATCTAAATAAGCAAGATTAGTAATAACACACTGTGGACCTGAACCACCACAAATGGAAGGCTTTCCGTCAGGAAATCCGACACCAGAAATAAAATCAAGTTTTTCAGAAGGAACAAAAGTTCTTGTGTCATGTCGAGGTGTATAGAGGAAAGACCCACGGGCATAGAACATGCTAAAATCAAGGATACCTGCTGCCCCTGGAAGCCTAATTTTTGGCTTTTCCCATTCTCCAATACAAATATTATTTGTATTCCCATACTGATCAATTTGAGCAGGTCTAAAAAATTCAATAGTAGTTAGCTTATCAGAAGGAAGAGATTCTAAAGTACATTCTACACTGTCTTGAAATCGATAAGCTCTTGCTGTATTCATCTCAAGGTAGAGTAAACTCACTTGGCGAGGTTCCCCAACAAATGTATTTCCCATAATATAGTGATATATGGCATCTGGAGCATGAGTTAATTTTGCTAAAGTGAACGCAGCCCAAACCATTGGAGTTGCCACACCAACAATCATTACATCATCATTTCTGACTTCTCTCGACATTAAAACGGTCATTATCTCATCTATACTATAATCTTTTGAATATTCACTCATTTCTGTTTCCTCCAATTTGAACATTCTTAATTATTTCCTTCTAACCATACCTTAAGTGCGGTTTTTACTGATCTCCTCATTTCTTTTGAAAAATCCGCCCCAGATTTACGAAGATATACATCTTGTCCTAAATTTTTAGCATTTTTTTCAACAATCTTCCTGTCTACATTCTTGAACATTTCTGTTAATTCCTCCTCATTTAACCTTTGGTACTTATTTTCGAAATGGATAAATTTTTGAGGAAATCGTGATGTTAAGGGTATTTTTTCTTTATCTCCTTTCGGGTATCCAAAACAAACCATTGCTATGGGAAATACCCATTTTGAAAGATTAAACATTTCTTTATGGATTTCATAATTTTCCATAATATCACCAATATAACAAGAACCTATTCCTAAAGATTCTGCGGTTATAACGGCATTCTGAGCAGCTATTAAGGCATCACAGGAAGCAAGTAGTAAATCAGATTCTTGAGGAGTTTGAAATTCTTTGCCAATATCGTTACATAATTCAGGAATCTTACATATATCAAAATAATCCCACCAACGTTGTAAATCTGCTAGGAATATTAAAACTAACGGTGCTTTAGCTATGTGTGGTTGGTTATCACATGTTTTAACTAACTTTTCTTTTATAACTTGATCCGTTATCTGAAGAATTGAATACATCATCATATTCCCAGCGGTTGGAGCTCTCATAGCACCACGTATTATTATCTCAATCACTTCTTGTGTCAATTCTTTCTTATTATAAGCACGAATAGTTTTTCTATTTTCTATCAATTTTAATGTTTCATTTTTCTCAACCAAATTCATCAACCCGTTAATTTTAAACTCTTTATTGTAATATTAAAGAAGTATGTTGAGTATTGTTTTTGCCCCTCCCGCATTTTCTAAATAAAGAGTTTGAGAATTTATATCAATATATTTCTTTTTATAATTAGCAAAATCCGTTTTAAGATATTTCTGAATATGAATAGGATCATATGTATATATTGGATAACAACTTGTAGGGTGTGCTCCAAAAGGTATTTTGACAACTGCGTCAGTAGTTTGCTGTGGTATTTGTGCTTTTCCTGGTAAATATCTAATATCTTCCGTTTCTACGAGTTTTTCACATGTGATTATCGTTTTTTTTGCAGTTTTTGCCATATCTGCGTCCATCCATACAGCACCCGCGATATTTCCATTTCCGTATTCATCAGCATAAGGAACATGAATTATTGCTACATCTAAATCAATTTTAGGTACTGCCATTACTTGAGTTCCAGAACCAAGAGGATCCTCAATTTGTTTGATATCACTCCTCACTTTTGGCATATCGGTTCCAATAATACCTTTCAGTGGCATAAATGGAACTTTCAAGTAAGATGCCCTTAATCCTAATGCAATAGTAGCTTCACTTTCTTCAGAAACCTTAATAGAGCCTGTTTCAACTGCTTTTCTATAATGGGGCGCCATACCGAATATTTCCATCCCCACAAAACAACTTCTCACTTCAGAAACACACCCCGTAGCTATAAGCATATCTATATCAATTCCACCGACGAAAGTACATATAGAAAGATCCCTTTTGTTTTGTCGAACTATTTCTCTACAAGCACTAATTGCTTTTCTCCAAAAAGAAAGACCACCAATTCCAACAAGATCTCCATCTTGAACATACGTAGAAATTGCTTCTTCCAAAGATATCAGCTTAGGAGTCCTCATATTATAACGCCCGATTAGGTTTAAATTGATATAATTTTAATCTTATCAACTTATAATGGTTTATCAAATTAAAGAATTGAGAATGATTTTGTTTATTTAATGTATGTATATGAAAACGATTAACATAAAAATAATGATGCTTATATGATCTAAATCATAAATCTTGAAATCATAAATAATAAAATTATAAAAAAAGAAATGTAAAAATGTGATTAAATATGGAAAACAAAACCTATCCCGAATACAGTTCTCATTATCCACTCCTGCTTACTACCTTTATGAAAAGACCAGTGAGGGTTTATCCGAATGAGATTGGTGTGGTTTATAGAAACCATGCTACTGGTGAATACTTTAGGTTTACATGGCTTGAATGGTATAAGCGTACATGTCGTTTGGCAAATGCTTTGAAAACTCTCAAAATTAATCCTGGGGAACCTGGAAAACCTGGAGATAGAGTCGCAACCATGGCACTTAACAATCATAGACATTTAGAGATTTATTATGCGGCACCTTGTAGTGGGGCTCTTTTACATCCAATAAATATAAGACTTTCGCCAGAGCATATCATTTATACAATAAACCATGCAGAAGATAAAATTATTTTTTTTGATGATTTGCTTCTTAAACTTGTTGAAGGTATCTATGACCATATAAAAGACACTGTCAAGATGTTCGTATACATGTCTGATAAACCGGGATTACCTGATACTAAAATAGAAAACCTTTATGAGTATGAAGAGTTGATTAAAACGGAATCTGAGGAATATGAATGGCCTCATTTGAGTGAAGATAATTATGCAACTTTATGTTATACAACAGGTACAACAGGTCTTCCAAAAGGGGCCATGTTCACTCACAGAGCTATTTACTTATTAATTATACACACTCTTGCTTATGCTGTTTTCAGTAACAGTCCTGAACGTGTTTATCTTGGAGAAAATGCTATTCCTATGATGCTTACCCCCCTATATCATATTCATGCATGGGGGGCCCCTTTTACGTCTGTTTTCATGGCACTACGTATTGTATTACCAGGAACGTTTACAGTTGAAGGATTCTGTGAACTCGTTCAAACAGAGAAGGTAACTTCAGTAGGGGTGGTTCCAACTATATTAGCTTTGCTTCTTGAGTACAAAGACATCGACAAATATGATTTAAGTAGTCTTGCTAGGGTTGGTGTAGGTGGTGGAGCTTTACCTTTAGGATTAAAAAAAAAAGTTGAGAAAAAGTTTCCACAAATTACAGCAGGTTCGGGATATGGAATGACTGAGACTGCTCCTACGACTATTACGGCTTTTATTAAAAAATATATGAGCGATTGGCCTAAAGAGAAATTAGATGAAGTAAGAGTAAAAACTGGTCTGCCTCTTCCAGGTTTAGATATTGAAGTTGTGGATGAAAATGGAAAACCAATTCCCCATGATAATAGTGCGATTGGTGAGATAATTATTCGTGGCCCCTGGGTAATGGAAAAGTATTATAAGAATCCACGCCAAACTTCTGCAGTTTGGCGTGATGGCTGGTTTCATACTGGAGATATGGCAAAGATTGACGAGGAAGACTTTATTATCATTGCAGATAGAATGTCTGATATCATTAGGAGCGGTGCTGAAATGATTCCAACTGTACTTCTTGAAAATCTAATTGCTATGGCTGAATTTGTTCTTGAAGCTACAGTAGTAGGCGTTCCAGATGATGTATGGGGCGAAAAGGCGATGGCTATCGTAAAACTTGTTCCTGGTTCTGATAAGAATGAACAGGATATAATTGATTTTCTCAAAGCTGAAGGTGTAGATAAGGGGAAAATTACTAAATGGATGCTTCCTAAATTGGTAGCAATCACTAATATGATACCGAGAACTAGTGTTGGGAAATTTGATAAAATAGAAATTAGAAAAAATTTGGATAAATTCCTAGAAATAGCTAAGGACATGCGAACTGATAAATAAATTACTCAAGTTAATTCATGATCTAGGATTTTTTCAGATTCTATCAATTCCCATGAATTAAGATATTTTTTTTCTTTAGTCTAATTAAAATTCCATTAAATAAGATAATCATCTATAAACTGAAAAAAAGAGAATATGCAATTTCAGTTTAAATTTTTATATACTGAGGGTTATATTAAATTATTACATTTAAAAAGAGGAAATAAATTTGAATCACTATGAAAAATTTGAAGGTATAATTGCGCGTACTTATAATGAATCCACTCCCTGCTGGCCTACTCCAAAACGAGTAGGGGATGGTAGCCCAAACATAATAATAATTCTTCTTGATGATACTGGCTTTGCTCACTTTGGGTGCTACGGTTCTAGTATCGATACTCCTAATTTTGATCGTTTAGCTAAAGGAGGTTTGCGATATAAAAATTTCCACACTACTGCTTTATGTTCTCCAACACGTGCTTGCTTACTGACAGGACGGAATCATCATACTGTAGGGATGCGAGCTATCTCCAACTTTAATCCGGGTTTTCCTAATATGCGAGGTTTTATTACTCCACATGCTGCTACTCTGGCAGAAGTTTTACGTGAGGAAGGTTATGCCACTATGGCTGTTGGCAAGTGGCATCTAACACCCATGGAACATGCTTCTGTTGCTGGACCATTTGACCATTGGCCTCTCCAACGTGGCTTTAATCGATTCTATGGATTTATGCAAGGTGAAACTGATCAATTCTATCCGGAATTAACTTATGATAATCATCCAGTTGATCCTCCTTATAGAGCTGAAGAAGGATATCATGTTACTGAAGATTTCATAGATAAATCGATCCAATTCATACGAGATCAAAAATCAATACGACCTGATCAACCATTTTTTCTTTATTTAGCAACTGGTGCGACTCATTCACCTCATCAAGCTCCTAAAGAGTTTATTGAAAAGTATCGTGGTCGTTTCGATGCAGGGTGGGATGTTATTCGAAAGGAATGGTATGAGAGACAACTTCAGATGGGCATTATTCCACCTGGTACCAAACTTGCTCCTCGTAATCCAGGGGTACTATCTTGGGATGAATTATCAAAAAATGCGAAGAAGTTTGCATTACGGCTTCAGGAAGCTTTTGCTGCATTTCTTGATCACACTGATCATCACATTGGTAGATTAATTACATTTCTTGAAGAGATTGGAGAATTAGATAATACACTTATCATTTTATTAGCGGATAATGGTGCAAGCATGGAAGGAGGTCACACTGGCGTAATGGATGAATTCAAATATTTTAATGCACTTTTGGAGGACGTGGATGCAATACAGAATAGATTAGATGATATTGGCGGTCCGAAGAGTCATTCTAATTATCCTTGGGGTTGGGCACAAGTTGGAAACACACCGCTTAAATGGTATAAATCACATATATTTGGTGGTGGGGTTCGAGATCCCCTAATTATTCATTGGCCAAAACAAATAAAAGATCAAGGAGGTATGCGGAATCAGTTCCATTATATTACAGATATTACACCCACAATTCTCGATATACTTAATATTGAACCACCATCGATATATAGAGGATATAATCAAATCCCGATATCGGGTACATCTATGGCTTATACTTTCGATTCTCCAAATGAAAAATCGCATAAACATATCCAGCATTTTGAGATGTTTGGTAATCGTGGTATTTGGGTTGATGGTTGGAAAGCAGTAACTGCGCATCGACAGGGAGCACCTTATGACGATAAAGAATGGGAGCTTTATAACTTAGAAGATGACTTTTCAGAATGTAATAACCTAGCTGAAGAACACCCCGACAAATTGAGAAAACTTATTGACCTTTGGTGGGTTGAAGCTGGGAAACATGGTGTCTTACCTTTAGATGATAGAAGAGCTGAGCTATTTAGAGCTCAATTCGAAGCAGGATCTCCTCATGCGAAGCGTGAATATAACTACTATCCTCCCATCGCTCATTTACCCGCTGAAGTGTCTCCTGTTGTTGGAAATCGAACTTGGATAATAACCGCTACTATTGAGCGTTCTAGTGAACAAGAAGAAGGAGTACTTGTTTCCATGGGAACTCAGAATTGTGGCTATTGCTGGTACATTAAGGATAATCTTGCTGTATTTGATTATAATGTTTTTACAAAGCACCATAGGGTTCAATCAACTATTCCAATTCCTGTGGGAGAATGTTCAATTGGAGTGTATTTTAAACGGGAAGGAAGGACAGGAACGATAAGTCTTAAAATAGGCGATAAAGAATGTGGTACTATTCAAGTTCCATATATAATGCGAATGATATCATCTACGGGATTCGATATTGGGAGAAATAGTCTGTCACCAATCACAGATGATTATAAGGCACCCTTCGAGTTTCAAGGGAAAATTAATAAGGTGAATATCAAACTTCCTCGTTATAGAAAACCATCAGAAATACGTGAAGATGCAAAAAGTCAATTTCGAGCTGAGATGACCAAACAATAGTAAAAAATCATATTATCACCTTTATTTTATTAGAAATAGTAGCGAGTATTAAAATCTAAAAAATTTAAATATTCCGATATTCAAATTATAATAATACTATTTTGTAAATTCTTTAGTATTAGATATTTGAAAATTAAAAAAAAACTAAAAATAGTGAGAATTGAAATGGCAAAAGAAACATTTCCGGAATTTAGCTCTCATTATCCACTCCTCCTTACAACATTTATGAAAAGACCAGTGAAAGTTTATCCAAACGAGATTGGTGTGGTTTATAGAAACCATGTTACCGGGGAATACTTTAGATTTACGTGGATGGAATGGTATAAACGCACATGTCGTCTAGCAAATGCCTTAAAAAAACTAAATATAAATCCTGGAGAACCTGGAAAACCTGGAGATAGAGTTGCAACCATGGCGCTTAATACTCATAGGCATTTAGAGATTTATTATGCGGCGCCTTGTAGTGGAGCAATGCTTCATACAATCAATGTAAGACTCTCACCTGAGCACATCATTTTTACTATAAACCATGCGGGAGATAAAATTTTATTTTTTGATGATATACTTCTTCGATTAGTTGAGGGGATCTATGACCATATAAAAGATACTGTCAAAATGTTTGTATATATGTCTGATAAGCCGGGATTACCTGATACTAAGATAGAAAATCTCTATGAATATGAAGAATTGCTAAAAGCTGAATCAGATGAATACGAATGGCCTCACTTGAGTGAAGACAATTATGCAACTTTATGTTATACAACAGGTACTACCGGGCTTCCAAAAGGGGCTATGTTCACCCACAGAGCAATTTATTTATTGTGTATACACGTCCAAGCCTATACTGTTTGTAGTAACGATCCCGCTCGTGTCTTTCTCGGTGAGAATACGGTTCCTATGATAATCACCCCACTATTTCATATTCATGGCTGGGGAGCACCTTTTTCCTACGTTTTAATGGGAGTAAAGATTGTGCTACCAGGAACGTTTACAGTTCAAGGTTTCTGCGAACTTGTTCAAACAGAGAGGGTTTCTACTGTAGGTGTAGTCCCAACTATATTAGCGTTACTTCTTGAATACCCGGATCTCGATAAATACGACTTAAGTAGTCTTGTTAGTGTTGCTGTAGGTGGCGGTGCTCTACCGCTAGGATTAAAAAATAAGATCGAGAAAAAGTTACCAGGATTTACAGCAAGTTCAGGATATGGAATGACTGAGACCGCTCCTACGACGATTGCAGCATTCGTAAAAAAATATATGAGCGATTGGCCTAAAGAGAAATTAGATGAAGTAAGAGTAAAAACTGGTCTACCTCTTCCAGGTTTAGATATTGAAGTTGTGGATGAAAATGGAAAACCTATCCCTCATGATGATAATACTCTTGGGGAGATAGTCATTCGTGGTCCTTGGGTAATGGAAAAATACTATAAGAATCCGCAGAAAACCGCAGAAGTTTGGAGAAATGGTTGGTTTCATACCGGGGATATGGCAAAGATTGACGAAGAAGATTTTATAGTTATAGCAGATAGAATGTCGGATCTCATTAGAAGCGGTGCTGAAATGGTTCCAACTGTACTTCTTGAAAATCTGGCTGCTATGGCTGATTTCGTCCTCGAAGCTACTGTAGTAGGAGTTCCAGATGAAGTATGGGGCGAAAAAGCAATGGCTATAATAAAACTTATTCCAGGTTCAGATAAGAATGAACAAGATTTGATTGATTTTCTTACGGCTGAAGGTGTGGATAAAGGAAAAATAACTAAATGGATGCTTCCTAAACTAGTAGCAATTGTAGATGAGATACCTAAAACAAGTGTTGGAAAATTTAATAAAATAGCAATTAGAAAGGATTTGGATAAGTTCTTGGCAAATGCAAAAGATATGAAAAGCAATTAGACATTTTAAAAGTCAAATTTTTTTATTTTTACTTTTTTTTTAATAGTTTAAATTATTGGTATTCAAGATAGCTTCTCTTCTTAAAGATACAAAAAATACAGTTAGATTTGATTATTTTGTGCCTTTTTCCCTATATTGATATTAAATCCTTGACTTTCACTCCATAAAGAATATCTTAAGCATCTTCGAGTATATTAAAACAAAATATCGAAGTAGAAACGATTAAAATAAAAATAATGATAACTTTTATATCAAAATTATAAAAGACTTAAAAATGGAGATATAAAATGGTTAAAGGACCATTCCCCGAATTTAGTTCTCATTATCCCCTATTACTTACAACATTTATGCAAAGACCCATAAAAACTTATCCTAATGAGATAGGTGTTGTGTATAGAAATCATATTACTTGTGAATACCACCGTTTTACTTGGATTGAGTGGTATAAACGTACATGTCGTCTGGCTAACCTTTTGAAAGCTTTTAATGCGAAGAGCGGGAAACCTGGAAAACCGGGGGATCGAATTGCGACAATGGCACTTAATACACATAGACATTTAGAACTATATTTTGCAGTTCCTTGTATTGGAGCTACATTGCATCCAATCAACGTAAGACTTGCTATTGATCATATAACCTATACAATAAATCATTCAGGAGATAAAATAATTTTTGTTGATGATGTACTTTTACCACTATTAGAATCAGCATATGATAAAATAAAAGATACCGTTGAAAAATTTGTATATATGTCTGATAAACCGGGTTTACCTAATACAAAAATTGAGAATATCTATGAATATGAAGAGTTGCTTAGTCAACAATCTGATGAGTTCGAATGGCCTTATCTAAACGAAGATAACTATGCCACTCTTTGTTATACAACCGGAACTACAGGTCTCCCAAAAGGTGCGATGTTCACTCATAGAGCCTTGTATATCTTTACTTTACATATGATTGCTTACACTTCTTTCTTGAATGACCCTACGCATAAAGCTCTTGGTGAAAATAATGTTCCAATGGTAACTACCCCACTATTTCATATTCATGCCTGGGGTGCCCCTTTCATCTATACATTTCTGGCGGTGAAAATGGTATTACCTGGCACATTCACAGTTGATGGTTTTTGCGAATTAGTCCAAACTGAAAAAGTAACATCTGTGGCAGTTGTACCAACAATATTAGCATTGCTCATTGAATATCCAGATATAGATAAATATGATTTAAGTAGTCTTATATCTGTTAGTGTAGGTGGCGGAGCTTTACCCTTAGGATTAAAAAAAAAGGTTGAGAAAAAAATTCCTGGATTCACAGCAAGTTCTGGTTATGGGATGACTGAAACGGCACCAACAACCATTAGAGCGTTTGTTAAGAAATACATGAGAGATTGGCCCAAAGAAAAACTAGATGAGGTTAGAGTGAAGACCGGATTACCTATGCCTGGACTTGAAGTAGAAGTTGTAGATGAAAATGGAAATACTGTACCCCATGATTCTGAAACTATAGGAGAAATTGTTATACGTGGACCGTGGGTAATGGAGAAATATTATAAAAGTCCTAAAAAAACCGCTGATGTATGGTATGATGGGTGGTTTCATACTGGAGATTTAGCCTATGTTGATGAGGAAGATTTTATAGTAATAGCAGATAGAATTAAAGATGTAATAAGGAGCGGTGCCGAAATGGTTCCCACTGTCTTACTTGAAAATTTATCTGCCATGGCAGATTTTGTTCTTGAAGCAACTGTTGTCGGTGTTCCAGATGAGGTGTGGGGGGAAATACCTATGGCTCTAGTGAAATTTGTGCCAAACTCTAATAAGGTAGAAAAAGATCTAATCGATTTTCTTACAACTGAAGGTGTGGATAAAGGCAAAATAACCAAATGGATGCTTCCTAAGCTTGTCGCAATTGTAGATGAGATACCTAGAACCAGTGTTGGAAAATTTAACAAGATTGCAATTCGAGAGGATTTAGACCAGTTCTTAGCAAAAGCTAAAGATATGAGGAAAAAATAATTTACTTCGTAATCAATTTTTCTATTTTTCTTTCTTAATTTTTAATAGAAAAAATCTTTTTTTAATGAGTTTTAAACTAAAAAATAATTAAATAATCAAATATTTCAGAAAATCATAAATTCTATATCAAAAAAATAGTCAAACAAGGTCGTTTATCATTCGGAAAAGGTTAAAACAAGGTTTGGTTCAATGCTATTTTGGAAGAGGTAAGGGAAAGACTACTGCAGCAATAGGTCAAGGAGTACGGGCAACGGGACATGGGTTTAAGGTCTATATGATTCAATTTATGAAAGGCAATTATAAATATGGGGAAATAGAAGCTATCAAAAATATTTCAAATTTCGAGTTAAAACAGTTTGGGAGTCCCGATCTTATAGCAGAACCGAGTGATTTTGATAGAAATGAGGGTCATAAAGCACTTGATTTTGCTAAAGACATTATTATGAGTGATGAATATGATGTTGTGATTCTTGATGAGGTGGGTGTTGCGATATCTATGAATGTAATCTCTGTTGAACCCGTGTTGGAACTAATAAAAAACAAACCTGAAAAAGTCGAACTCGTTCTAACAGGGGGTCCAAAAATGCATCCTAAGATAAAGGAGATGGCTGATTTAGTTACTGAGATGAGAATGATAAAACATTACTATTCCTCAAAGGGAATAACAGCTCGATATGGAATTGAATATTAGGATTAAAAAAAAAAAGAATAAAAGAGTAAATTTCACATAAAAACTATTGTTCCTTCTCCGGTAGTTACTACCTCATCATCCTGGTTTTTCACTATAGTATCACATATGATGAATTTCAATTTGCCTTCTTTTTTTGTGAACATTTCTTTTACGGTGGCAACTGCGGTTAGGGTATCACCAAAAAACACAGGCTTCACGAATTTAACAGTTTGGCCTCCGTATAAAATTCCCGGCCCAAATAATTTCGTCCCTAAAACCGCTGAAATTAAACCAGAACTTAGTGCTCCATGGGCTACTTGTTTTCCAAACATTTGAGTTTTAGCAAATTCGGGATTAACATGGATAGGGTTGAAATCTCCAGTTACTTCAGCAAATGTCATAACATCTTTTTCAGTTATTTTCTTAGTAAAGGAGGCAGACTGTCCCACTTTATAATCCTCATATTTTACAGGCTCTAAATCTGACATAAGAAAAAATAATGAATATATAGATAAAAATTTTGACTATAATATATTGTAATATAAAACAGTATCCTATTGTTCATATTCAAAATACATGGAAAAAAAACCACTATTGATGCCATATTCGCATTAGCATATGGACTCTATACATATGTCAATCTGGTAACCACAGTAACAGGTGGTGCCGATTTAGTAAATCTTTTAACTCAAGATTTAAAGAATATAACGGGTGGAATTTTGCATGTTGAAACAGATCCAATTCAAGCCGTCGATGCCATGTTAGATCATATTTAAAAGAATAGGAAATATTTACACAGTCTAAATTTAAGAATGAATAAATTAACTGATCTTCCAGAATCTATTGGACAATTAGAATACCTTGATGAGCTTAGTTTAATGGGTAATGAACTAAAAACTTTACCAGAATCCATAGGAAAACTTACAAACCTCAGGGTTCTCAATTTAGAAAATAATAAGATAACTGCTTTACCCGAGTCAATTTGTAATATACCATGTTATATTGAATTATCAAACAATAAAATAGCGTCAATTGACGAGAAAATTCTAGAAACCTGTAAAATGGATTTAACAGGAAATCCTATTATAGATACCTTAGAGAGAACTTTACAAGAGACGACCCTATGGAAAATTCAAATGAAAGAAAGAAAAAAAGAAAAAGAAAAATTAAAGAAATAACTAAATTTTGCAGTAAATTTAACTTTCAAGTGTAAAGAATAACACTAATTATAATTGAAACTTGGAATTAATCTTCAGAAAAAGGTCTAAACTACTAGTTTGATTTATATTATATGGCTCTTTAAGAATTAAAAAGGGCATAGAACTTCATTTTTATTACTCATTAAGGTAAAAAAGTATGAAAGAGAATAAAGTAATTACTGATATTGAGCAGTTAACACCAGAACGGTTGACAAGAATCTTCAAAAATAAGGGTTACATTAGCCAAGGGAAAGTTACAAAAATAATTAAGAAAAATTCGCAAGAATCTCTCAGTTCTAATTTGCATTTCTTAGATCAAAACTTTTCTACTGATGCTCAAACGGAATCGAATTCTTTTTGATTTAAGTAAATATAGAAATTAAGAATAAGTTCACAGTTATTTTGAAGAGGAAGAAATCGACGATTACTTAGAAAATCATTAAATTTATATTTTTGAGAAAAATTATAATAGTAGTGAGAAAATTGAGTTGGAAAGAATATATTTCATTTGATCCTAATATTTGTCATGGAAAAGCTTGTATTCGAGGCACTAGAGTATTTGTTTCCATCATTTTAGATTGTTTAGCTGAACAAATGACAGATGAGGAAATCCTAGAAAATTATCCCTCTTTAAAAAAGGAACATATTCAAGCAGCACTTCAATATGGAGCAATGCTAGCAAGAGAAGAAATAATTTCATTTATTGAAGATCAGGGATAGAAATTGAAATTTAAATTAGATGAAAATAATCCTTGGATTTTAAAGGATGTCATTGAAAATGTTGGGCAACATGAAGTAGATTCTGTTTTTCATGAAAATATTACTGGTATTAATGATAAAGAATTGAATAAGAGGTGTTTTGAAGAAAATCGAGTTTTAATCACACTTAACTCGGATTTTATTAATCCTCTCGATGAATTTTATGGAATTATTATAATGAGATCAATAAAACAAGGTAAGAATGCAGTAAAAGAACTTTTTGAGAGATTTTTAAAGAGTTATTCTCTATCGGAATCTATTGGAAAAATTATTATAATCGAACCTGACCAAATTAGGGTAAGGTTTTAATTCATTTCTCGACTAAAAATGAGTTATAACTTTTCACTACCTCTTAAAATTCTTCATTCTTCTAGATTAGAAGCTCTCATTAGTATTATAGAAGATTTGATTCGCATGGAACTACTAGAAAAATAGAGTACCTTTAAGAATTGGGAACAAATTCCCATTAGCTTAAGATAAATTTTACTATTCTTCATTAATCAAACCACATCAAACCCAAATATTTAAATATTTATTATGTACTAATATGTATAGTGATTAAAAATGGAATAAGTTTATAGCGGTTATCATTTTTGAATGAAACTTTTTTTCTAAGTACTAATTTTCGCCTTAATAATTATAGATTATTGCTATGAACTTTACCATTCGCCTTTTACATTGACTTACTTCAAAAATAATTGATAATTTGCTATAAGCTAAATTTTCAGAAGTAAAGAAGTAAGGAATTCAGTAAAGGTAGCCAGAAGAGATAGGCTTTATTAGATCGATTTTGACTCCATAAAATTTAATAAAAAAAAAAAAATAATAATAGAAAAGATATGGTGAGTAAAGTGAAAATCCTTTCCAAAGATAAATTGGAACACCCTGAAAAAGTTGGGCGTACAAATCTATATGCTTTGATGTTCACTTCATTAATTTATGGAATCGGTTCGAATATGTTCTTTATTGTTTATGTACCATTCTTATATGAATTTACAGATTCAATTATTATAATCGGAGTAATAACTACACTGGGAAGTATAATACAATTTTTAATGATGCCATGGATCGGAAGATTGTCAGATAAATATGGCAGAAAATTATTTTGGTATTTTGATTCCCCTCTTATGATTCTGGGATTAATTTTCTTTATTTTTGCAGATAATCTATTTATTCTTATAACCGGTGTTTTGTGTTTCTACTTTGGACTCGGAATTGGTTATTCAATTTACCAAGTATTGGTGATGGAAAGTAGTACAGAATCGAAAAAAGGAATCAACTATGGAGTTCTAGGTTTTTTGATGTCTGTGGGAAATATTGCTGGCAGTATTTTTGTTTTGGTAGATTCAAGGTTTAATGTACGCTTTTATTTTATTATATTTATAATCATTATGGTGATTAATCAGGTAATTGTCATATTTTTTATTTTTGATCCCATTCCACGAAAACAGAAAAAATTATTCAATCCAACGGGCCTAAATAAAACTAAAAAGGGATCTTGGAAGAAAATATTCACAAGATCTAAAACTAGAGTAATGATATTTTATTTCACCATAGATGCTTTTATTTACAGCATTTCTTTTTCAATTTATACCGCGGGTATTATAACTCAATACCACATCACACAACAAGATATAGCCCTTTTATCTCTTTGCAGCACAATTAGTTTTATTATCTTCCAAATTCCCGCAGGCCATCTCGCTGATAAAATCGGAAAAAGGAAAGCCTTGATATTTAGTGAATCATTCGGTCTATCATTCTTTTTCTTACTGATCATATCCTACTTTCTATGGTCAAGTGGGTTTGAATTTTTAATACTCCCTCTATTAATTACAGGACAAATTATTTGGGCAGTAAATCAAACCACATTTGCTCCCGCAGAAGTTATAACGACAACAAACTTAGATGAAACCAGAAGAGCAGAATCATATGGGATATTGGTACTTATTAGAGGAATTGGTGTAATGCCTACGGGTATTATTGCAGGACTTTTAATAGTAAATGTGCATTATATCGTCCCATTTATCTTAACGATAATGGGAATCATCTTTAAGATATGGTTTTTACTCAAATTTTTTGAAAGGAATATCGCGGAAAAAGGAGATAATCATGAAAAAACCTCAAATGATATGTAACATTTGTCATTACTAATTTTCTATTATTTCTTGGTTCAAATTATATTGATTAATAATAAAGGATCTTCAGGGGAAATTAATAAATTAAAGCGGGAAAATTTAAAGGTATTATTTTTTATCAATTTAATCCATGGAATGGGCGTGGGGATGTTTAATGTTGTATATCAACCTTATGTATTGGAAATTACTAATTCGATAATGATAACTGGCGTTTTAATCACACTTGGTGCATTTATCCAATTTATACCAATGCCTTTAGTAGGTAAATTTTCAGATCGAATTGGCCGTAGGAAGTTGATGTTAATAAGTATGCCCTTTTATGTTTTAGGATTAATATCTCTTATCTTTTCAAATTCAAATACTTTAATACTACTGATATTAGGTATTGTTTTTTATTACTTAGGTTTCATAATGAATAATCTTAGCACCTTGATATTTATATCCGAAAATAGTAATTCTTCAAAAGGTTTAATGTATGGACTTATTCTTTTTTCCTTTTT
This sequence comes from Promethearchaeota archaeon, assembly GCA_016839705.1. Classification (GTDB taxonomy): domain Archaea; phylum Asgardarchaeota; class Lokiarchaeia; order Sigyniarchaeales; family SOKP01; genus Loki-b32. The sequence continues at coordinate 114,249 of JAEOTR010000057.1, forward strand.
TGGAGGAACAATAGGCGGTTCTACATTTGTATTACTAGGTGGAGCATTAGATTCACGGATTTTCTTTGGATTATTTATTGGAATTTTGATAATTGAAGGATTCATAAACATAACTTTCTTATCAGATAAACTCATATTTAAGAGACATTCAAACTTAAAGCTTATAGATATGAGTGATTCACAAGAAGGAATTTGGAGAAAAATAATGAGGAATCCCAAAAGTAAAAACATTCTCATTTTTTTTACATTAGACTTGTTTATCTATAATATTGGACTATCTATCTATAGTGCAGGATTACGAGATTTTTATTTCATTACTCGAGAACAACTTGCCTTAATAACTATTGTATTTAATGTGACCAATGTGATTTTCCAAATTCCTGGTGGTCATGTAGCAGATAAAATAGGAAAAAAGAAATCTCTTATTTTAAGTCAGTTTTTTGGTATATCATTTTTTATCATCAATATATTAGCTTATTATATTTGGGCAGGAGGCTTTACAGCATTCTTATTTCCTGCCCTATTATTTAGCCATATACCATTTGCCTTAAGTGTATGCACATTTATTCCTTCACAACAGATGTCATTAACTAATTTAGATGAAACTCGAAAAGGTGAATCCTATGGAATTGCTGGTTTAATGAGAGGAATTGGATTTTTACCTACGGGTTATATTGGAGGATTTCTTATTGAAAATGTACATTACGTGGCACCTTTATTTATTTCATTTTTCGGGATTTTTTTTGAAATATGGTATTTATCCAAATATTTTCATGATTAAGAAAAATTTATTAGATAAAACAATAACTAATTTAATTTTTCAAAAATTCAATTCTTTGAATTTCAATTTAATAAATAAAGAAGAAAATATTGGTGAAAATATGGGTAAATTAGCAAGAAAAGTAGCAATGATAGGAGCCGGAATGAGTACGTTTGGTGTTCACTTTCCACATAAAAGAAACCCTGATTTATGGGTTGATGCTTGGTTAGACGCAGTAAGCAGAGTAGATAATGGAATTGAGCCAAAAGATGTTGATGCGTGTTATGTAGGAAATTATTCTTCGGATCTATTTAATCATCAAGGACATTTGGGACCACAAATGGCGAATTTAGTAGGCTTAACCCCAAAACCAGCGGGTCGTTTTGAGGGTGCCTGTGCCAGTAGTGGGATTGCCTTACGTCAAGCAATCTTAGCCGTAGCCTCAGGAGTACATGACGTTATTGCCGTATCTGGGGTTGAATGCATGACAGAGCTACCTACAACAGGGGTTACTGATGTATTAGCAACAGCATCAGACAGTCTTTTTGAATATCCCGCCGGTGCGACGTTTCCGGGATTATATGCGACTTTGGCATCGGCACATTTTAATAAATATGGCACTACTGTAGAAGATTTAATGAGGGTTGCGATAAAAAACCATGAAAATGGAAAAGAAAATCCTTATGCTCAAATGCAAAGGTCAATTTCTGATCTAATGGCAAGTAAAATCGCCAAGATAGAAAAATCAGGAGGAGAAGTTCCAGATTGGAAAGATGAGTTTGATTATCTTAAAGGTAGTTCAAATCCAATGATTGCATATCCTTTACGACTATTTGATTGTAGTTTAATTACAGATGGTGCTGCGTGTGTATTTATAGCTTCTGAAGATGTTGCTAAAAATTATACTGATACCCCAATTTGGATTGTTGGTACTGGTCAAGGAAGTGCAGCATTAGCATTGCATGATCGAGAAGATTTAACTAGTTTTATTGCTACAAAAGAGGCAGCACGACAAGCTTATGAAATGTCGAGATTTAAACCTAAAGATATTCAAGTAGCAGAAGTTCATGACTGTTTTACGATTGCAGAAATAGTTGCTTTGGAAGATTTAGGTTTTTATGAAAAGGGTAAGGCTGTTGAAGCAATTAGGAATGGAGAAACAAAACGAGATGGTTCATTACCAATAAATACTAGCGGAGGATTAAAGAGTAAAGGTCATCCTGTAGGTGCTACTGGAGCAGCATTTTGCGTAGAAGTCTTTAAACAAATGAGAGGTATTGCTGAAAGAAATCGCCAGGTGAAATTTGATGTGGAACGTATGTTGGCTCATAATTTAGGTGGTTCAGGAGCAACATGTGTTGTAACTATATTTGAAAAATAGAGGTGAAGAAAATGTCAGAGAATGAAAGAGAATTTACTATTAAAAGTTATATAGATTATTTATCTGAGAAGAAACTAATGGCCTCAAAGTGTAAAGATTGTGGTGCTTCCTATGTACCTGTTAGAAAACTATGTACTAAATGTAACAGTGTAAATATGGAATGGGTTGAAATGTCAGGAAAAGGAAAAATTGCAGCATTCACGAGTATTACCGTAGGGACACCTTTTTTTGTTGAAAAGGGTTACGATAGAAATAAACCATATTGCTTTTCAGTTATAAAATTAGATGAGGGTCCTATGGTTAGTGGTCAATTAATTGGCGTTGATGAAAGCAAACCTGATACCATCAATATAGGAATGCAAGTTAAAGCAACTTTTATTAAAACTGAAATTAGAGGAGAAACAAGAGTAGACTTAGGTTTCGAACCTGTTTAAACTTATTATTTATTTTTTTTCTTTTTTTTCATGTTCTTTTACATAGTTATCCCATGTAAGGAGTTTTTTTTTCCAGATATCATGCGATTTTTTCCTTTTTTTGCTTCTTGATAGCTGATCTAAAAATAGCATTACTTCCTTCATTTTCCCCTTGATTATATTTACTGCTGCTGGACGTGTAAACACAGGTCCTTGAGATTTCGCGTCCGTCCATTGATGAGCTTCATGAATAAGTTGATCAATAAGGATCATTTTTTCTTCGGGAGTTCGAGCTTTAGGTAATTTTACTATAAAATTTTTAAAAACATCCAATGCACCTCCTCCATGAAGTTGTTTTTTTTGATAACTTTTAAGATATGTTCCCCAATTAGTCTCCCACAAACAATTTTTGCACCCAAGTATTTCTTCCTTCTTTCCTTTATGGAAGATTAAGTTCCCACATCGAATACATTTTACTCTACCCAGACTTGCATCTGTCACAGTGATAATATCCTGACATCGAACAAAAAAACTAAAGGCTATATCATCTATTAATTCCTCATCAATTATACCCTTTGCGTCTTTTTCATACAATAAGAGAATTTTCTGTTGGGAAACTCTCGGCGACCACCTAATCATCTCACTCTTTGAGCTCATATTTCTAAAAATTGGATATACATTTTGAATATTTTCAATTAGTCCAGCTTAATCATAATATTTTTCAAAAGTAAAGAGTTTCTAGGCTATAACTTAAAAATTTCAGCCAATCTTTGAACATTGACCTCCATCTACAGGGAGAATAACTGAAGTAATGAATTTCGCTTCATCTGATGCTAAGAAAAGTGCCGCATTTGCTGTATCCCATGCAGTACCCATTCCACCTTTAAGAGGAACCATCCTATTCCTCATTTTTATCAGATCCTCTTTACTCATCCCTCTAGCCTTTGAAATTCCTTCAATCGCCATAGGGGTATTCATTAAGCCTGGCATGATAGCGTTAACTCGGATACCATTCTTGGCATATTTCATAGCAAGTTGATGAGTTAAGGAATTAACCCCTGATTTTGAAATTTTATACGCTACATAACGAGCAGCTGCAACAGCTGCAACAGAAGAAATATTTATTATTGATCCTCTCTCCTGTTTTTCCATCACGGGTAAGACATATTTACATACAAAAAACATCCCCTTAAGGTTTACATCAAAAATCTTATCCCATGCCTCTTCACTTAAATCGACCAAATTCCTATCTCCCGCACCGATACCAACATTATTTACAAGGATGTCGATTCTTTCGTAAACCTCTACACATTTATCTGCAATTTGCTGACATTCATCCTCTTTTGTAATATCTGCTTTAAAAATAAAAGATTCTCCACCTTCCTTATCAATCATGAATTTTGTTTCCTTAGCTCTATCAAGATTCTTATCAACTAGCATTACCTTAGCACCTTCACGGGCAAAAAGGATTGACATCGCTCTTCCATTTCCAATACCTTCTCCTGGTTGTTGTCCCGCTCCAACAACTATAGCAATTTTTCCATTTAATCGTTTTCCCATTTTATCACTTCTTTATTTAATTCCTAATAAATTTCAATTGAAAAAATTTTCAGAAAAAATCTGTTGAAATAAAAGAAGAACCTCTAGCTTAAAAAATTAATAATTTATCAGTCGATGATTAACCAAGAAATTCGAACTTACCTTGTAATCGAACATCTCTTGAAGAAGCTCCTATTAAGATTTCGAATTTCCCCTTTTCTGCAACCCAGTTTCCACTAGTTTCATCAAAGAAAGAAAGATCCTCTTTCCCAATCTCAAAAGAAACTGTTGATTTTTCACTTGGCTGAAGCCTTATTTTTTTAAATCCCTTTAATTCTTTAAGAGGTCTTTCTACACTAGATTCTATATCTCGAATATATTGTTGAATTACTTCTGCCCCAAACTTCTCACCAGAGTTTACAACATCAGCAGTAACAACAAGTTTTTCATTCCCCGCTATCTTTTCTTTACTTAGCTTAAGATTTTCATATGTAAATTTAGTGTAGGATAATCCATAACCAAAGGGGAAAAGTGGTTCGATGCGGTTTGTATCATAATGACGATATCCTACAAAAATACCTTCATCATAAAATACCCTTAAATTTTCATCCCCAGGAAAAGTTCTTTCAGAAACGTGGGCAGGTGAATCTGATAGAACTTTCGGAAAAGTTATTGGAAGTTTTCCAGAGGGGTTGACATCTCCAAAAAGAATATTCGCAATTGCATTTCCCGCTTCCAATCCTCCATACCATGCTTGTACTACAGCAGGAACCTTATCAATCCACTCTATCATTGAGACTGGACTACCACTGGTAAGAACAACTATTGTATTTGGGTTATCTTTTATTGTTTTAGTGATTAATGAAACTTGATCTTCTGGTAATCCAAAAGAAACTTTATCCTCCCCTTCTATATCCATTCCCTCTTGATGCCTTAAACCCGCAAAAATTACAGTTATATCCGCATCTGAGGGAGAATTGATAATTTCGACTTTTCCTTTACATTTTTCTGTAATCCCAATAATTGGTTTAATCTCATAAGGAGGATAATTACTAGAACTCCCTCCTCCTAAGTGGGTTTTTTTAATAGCGGTTGGGCCTATTACAGCAATTTTCTTGAGTTTTTTCATATCTAGGGGAAGGATATTACTCTCATTCTTCAGAAGTACTATACCTTCTTCAGCAATTTCACGAGATAAAGCTTGATGTTCAGGTGTATTTCTACTTCCTTTAGGTAATGCATCTTCATCATCAAAAAGACCCACTAAGAACATCACTCGTAGTAAACGTCGTATATTATCATTAAGGTTTTTTTCAGTAAATCTCCTTTCTTTATAAGCTTGAGCTAATCTAAAAATATTATATTTTATAGCTATAGGCATTTCAAGAGTCAAACCTGCTTTAATGCAACTCTCCGTACTTTTTGTATATCTGGTAGCCACCCAGTCAGATACTACAAATCCTCTGAATCCCCACTCACCCATCAATACTTCTCTAAGGAGATGCTCATTTTCAGAACCATATATTCCATTAACTTTGTTATAACAACTCATAATCGACCAGGCATCTGCTTCTTCGACTGCTCCTTTAAACGCGGGATAATATATTTCTTGTAAAGTTCTTTCACTGACTTCAGAACTAGAAGTATGACGATTTGTTTCTTGATTATTGCAAATGAAATGTTTTATACATGCTGCTACTCTTTGGCTTTGAACTCCCGTAACAACAGCCACGGCTAATTCTTTATTCAAATATGGATCCTCGGTTTGATATTCAAAAGTTCGCCCACACATAGGAGTTCGTTGGATATTTATACCAGGAGCAAGCAACATATGTGCTCCGACATCTCGTATTTCTTGTGCTATTGCAATTCCAAACTTGTTCGATAACTCCACATTCCAAGTCGCAGCTCTACATATTGACGACGGAAAATATGTTGTTTTTATTTTTCCTTCTCTATCTGGCCTGACACCATGAGGTCCATCAAACATCGTAAAGGGTTTAATCCCTAATCTTCGTATTCGTTTCGTGTGCCAACGTTTTCTTCCTGAAAGTAGTCTGAATTTCTCGTGTAATGTTAAACGTTCTAGTAAATCTTCTACCCTTTTTTCCGCTTCAAGGTTACTATCCATAAAAGGTAAAGTTAAAACCTTAATCTTCGATCTTTCTTTTCTCAAGTCAAACATCCCCTTTTTTAGAAATAAAAGATTATTACAAAAATAATATTTATCAATAAAACTAAAATATTTCGCAAAGGGTTATTAAAATATCTTCTCATCAAGGTGGATGGTAATTAAAAAAGAATTCAAGCTTATCATTCCTCTCATTTTTATCTTCTTAGGATTAGGATCATTTTATGTGCCTTATTTTTCAAGAAGTAACCTAAAAGTTCAAAATATTGATGTAGAATTAAATTTTGAAGGTGATAATGCCTATTCTTACATCGTAGATCAATTAAATATTGGATTTCGAATTCCAGGAACTCAAGAAAGAGTAGATTGTGCTAATTATTTTATTTCAAAATTTCAAGAAATTAACAACAATTTTACTTACTTTTTGGATAATTTTACACTACATTCAACTGAATGTCAGAATGTTCTATTTAAACTAAATGAAAATCACAGCAATATTGTCATTCTAGGAGCTCACTATGACTCACGCGCAAGAGCAACAAAAGATCCGGATCCATTAAAAAGAACTGATCCAGTCCCAGGCGCAAATGATGGAGCTAGTGGATCTGCTGTTTTAATTGAACTTGCTAAAGCTTTCTTTGCAATAAGAGAAAGCTTATCTTGCCAGATTTGGTTTTTATTTTTTGACGCTGAAGATCAAGGCGCTGATGAAGGAGGAGCTGGGATAGTAGGATGGGACTGGGTTGAGGGTTCAAGAAATTTTGTAGACAATATTGATAATTTCTATAATTCTCAATATGAAGAGTTTGATGCAATGATTTTGTTGGATATGGTGGGTGGTACCCATCTACGATTTATAGATGAACAATATTCTACATCCTCTCTCTTAGATGAGTTATTTGCTGTTGGCAGAAGTTTGGGCTTTACTTCACAGTTTCCATTAAACCCTACATCAAGCTCAATTATCGATGATCATCGAGCTTTTTTAAATATTGGAATCCCTTCAGCAGATCTGATAATCAATTTCTGGGATAATCCAAATTGGCCTTTTCATCACACTACTCAAGATGACATTAATAATATTGCAAATATTAGTTTGGATATAACAGGGAAAACGGTGGAGCAATTTATTCATAATAATTACTTTAATTCGACGATAGAGGATTATACAGGTAATTATCCTTGGTTTGAAGATATTGATAGGACTTTTTTAGAAATAATTATGTATTTCATAATTATTATTGCTAGTGGAGCGATAATTACATTAACATTCAATGTTGTTAAACAGAAATCGTCCCGAGACATCAATTAATGATCGCAATCCCAATAATAATGGCCATATTTCTCTTTAAAGGCTTCTGCGAACTCATTTGTTTTGGGTCGAATAAATTCCTGCCCATCTTTTATTGTTTCATAAGTAACTGGTAATTCACCTAACATTTCACCATCAACTTGACATAAGTATGCATCATCATCAGGATTTAACATTTCAATCCTAACCTTCCTACTCTGATATTCATTAAGATTCGGATGCGGTAATAAAGAAGCACTATACGTTTTTTTAAATTGAAAGAGTAATTTGAGTTTTTTAATGTTGGCAATGCTGATATCAAACAAACCATCATCTACTTTAGCTTTTTGGCAAATGTACATTCCACCTCCATAAGAACCACCATTCCCTACTGCAACCAGGATCGCCTCCCCCTCGTACGTATCATTATCCATTATAACTTTTACCTTCTTGCTTTTCCATCCAAAAAACACTTTAAGAACCAGTGCATTATAATTTTTCTCTTTATTTTCATTTGCCCTTCTTGCGACTTCTGAATCGAATCCTTGACTTCCTACACCCAGAAAGTACCTTTTAGTACCATCATCTTTCGTTGCCAGACCCACATCAGATTTAGTAGTATGGCCCTCAGCAATAATTTCACAAGCTCTTTTAATATCTGGTAAAATTCCAATAACTGCAGGTACATCATTACCGGAACCCATAGGTATAAATCCACACAATGCTCCTGAATTTGAACTTATGACCCCATGAAGAACTTCATTACACGTCCCATCACCACCTGCCCCAATAACCCGATATCCATCTATAGCTAGTTGGCTAGCTAGGTCTATGGCATGTCCTGCGTATTCCGTCTTATAAATTTTATATGAAACTTTTAAATTATCTAAACATTCACTTACAAGATCTATGTCACTTCTTCCTTTCTTTTTGCTTCCAGCAAGAGGATTGTGAATAATCGCAATATCTTCCATTTTAATCAATTTAAATTTTGAGTAATTTGTTAGAATTTACAACTTAAGTTAATATCACTTTGAATAAAGAACTATTTATAATTATTTTAAAAAACGACCTAAAAAGAGTTATAAGATCATGATTATGCTAAAGTAAACTCAGTTTTTCCATTCAAATCCGCAAATTCCACAGTACTTCTTTTTTCCATAAATGCGTGGATAATCCAGTATGATTTGGGTTTTATCAGTAACTTCATGAATGGATGTTAGATCTCCACAGCTAGGGCATTTCCTGCGACCAGCGGAATTCTTAGATACTAATGTAGTACTACTATAACTATCCGACAGAGATTTTATTTCACCTCTCTCCATAAAAGATTCTCCAATTTCTGAGAAATTATCCTTCTTAATTGGCATTTCGGTCATTTCTCGGAGATATTCCTCATTTCTCATTAATATATAGCCCTTTACAATAGAATCAACTTCTTGATTTATTGGGAGTCTATTATATTTTGCTTGAAAGTTATCAAGAAAGTTGTAAGCGTCATTATTATTTATTGAATAACCTTTAAGCTTAATTAATTCAATGATATTATTAATAATTTCACCCTTCGAAGGAATATTGTCCTTTTTTTCTTCATGTTTCACCGTAATTTTTAAATCTTTTTTTAATTCTTGCCAAATATTCTCAACTTGTTCATCACTTAATTGCCCTTTTACTTGGATATAAACCTTCTTCTCTGGTTCTTGAAGAATAGTAATTCTATTACTTTTTTGTTTCTCTTGATCCATCTTTTCATCAAAATAATTAATTCGGAGTAATGATTCTCCGAGCTTAATAGAGTCGGTTGAAAATTTCAATTTATTTTGTAGAATATTCTCTATTTGTATTTGGATTCCAGTACACTCCTTTCCGTTCATGTCAAATGATTGAATTCTCTCAAACATTTAAAAGATCTTAACCCTATACCAGTTTTATTCTAAGATATATTGAATTATTAAAATCAAGAATCTATTCTTTAAGATTTTAATGCAAAATTTCTAGAATATTTCTAAAAATTATTTAAAATATTATGAGAAAAACTGAATAAGATCCTAAATTTCACTGATCTTTCATCTTTTTTTCACAGATCTCATACCTAAATACAAAATTTAAATTACTCATTTGATTTAATAGTTCATAAGACATTAAGGATAAAACTATGGAAAGAAGAAAGATTAAGGCTCCAATAAGACAAGAAAAACAACCATCACTCAAGAGAAAAATCATCGTAACAGTAATTGTACTTGGAGTTGCTTTTTCTGGAGCCTTTTTAATCTATTTTATAATGCAAGTGGTGCTGAATACCAACGCTCCAATGGTTGTGGTTGTTTCAGGATCAATGGAACCTAATTTACATAAAGGTGATTTGTTATTTCTAAGAGGAGTCAATCCCGAAACGATAAAAAATGGCACAATTGAAGGAAAGGAAGGTGACATTATTGTTTTTGATGCGAGTGATTTATGGTTTCATGCCCCTGCGGATCCTATAGTTCATAGAGTTATTGATAAAAAGTATGACAATGGATGGTTATTTTTGACTAAGGGTGATGCAAATCCAAGTCCTGATACCGCGTGGGTTCCAGAAACGTTTATTTTCGGAGTTGTTGTGGGTAGAATTCCCTATATTGGTTGGGTAAAAATTATCCTTACTGATTCTGGCTTACTAATCCCCTTATTAGTTATTGTTTCAATTTTACTTGTTATTAGTATAATATGGGACATAGTTAAGAAAGACGAAGATAATTCTAAGGAAGACGGTAAAAAGAGAATTTATAATGAGAAGAAAATAAAAGAGGAAATCGAAATAGATTTTACGAAAACTGAGAAACACTAATTATAGCTAAAAACTTACATCTCATTAGTCAAAGTTTATAAAACCCAAAAACCAATAATATCATACTGAAACAAATGGTATAAATAAATAAGATTATTGGTGAAAAAAATGGGATGGACACCCCCTAGCAAAGGAATGGTAATTGTAACATTTTTTACAATGATAATTGGAATTTTTATCCTACTTGATAGTGCGGGGATTTGGCCCAGTCTATTAGCGAGCATACCATTAACCATTGGAACATTTGATGGATGGTTGATTATCGCAGTAATTCTGGTCTTTCTCACTTGGTTTCTCTTCTTCCTTGCAGTAAAGATGAAAGGTATATAAAATTTTATCCTTAAAAATTTTTTTTAAATAGAAATTTAACCTGACACTCAATAAAGATAATCAAAATATTAGAAGAAAACTAAAATTAATACCTTATTTATTCAAATTCTTTATTAGCCAGACAATAAAATTTAAAAAATGTCCAAAATTTCAAAAGAGTATAATTACCGTAATTTAAAATCAAATTACGAGAAAACTTTAATACGTAATACGTAAACGCAAAAAAACAAACAAAAAAGATACATTATAGATAATTAAAATCAAAAGAGGAAAATAAAATGGCTAAAGAAGAAAATGCAGTCTTTGTTGGTCGTCGCCCTACAATGAACTATGTGATGGCCACTATGATGATCCTTAACAAGGGTGAAGAATGTACAGTGAAAGCCCGAGGTAGAGCTATTTCTCACGCTGTTGATGTGTGTGAAATCCTAAGAAATAGATTCTTAAAAGGCACTGAATATAAGGACATCAAACTTAGCACAGAACAATTAGAAGGAGAAAATGGACAAAACAACAATGTTTCTAGTATTGAAATTGTACTAGCACCACCAAAATAAGCTGAATTACCTTTTCTCTATGATTTACATCCGAACAATCAATTTACATTTTTTTTTATTATTTTTCTAAACTTTCCATATTTAAATTATACTCCTACTAAATTTTCTATTTTTTAATATTGATTTCATAGATTTAATTAAATATCTCCTTAAGATTATGGAGATTTATTGAGATCATTTATACTGCTTTGCAAACTTTAACGTAATTTTACTTTTGATGAAGATAATTTTAGATTTAAAACCTTTAAATCTTCACTAAAATTTGTGAGAAAAAATAGAAATTAAAAAAATCTAGGTTTAATAGCAAAGATTTAATAATACAGTTGAAAAATAAATACTTAACAAACTGTAATTTATTCAATTCTATTTTAAACTGTAGTTTAAATAAAATTTTAAAAAACATCTAAAAAAGAGGATGATATAAAATGGCAAAAAAAGTCGGGAAGGTTGAGCCACTCTTCGTAAAATCAAAGGTACGAGAATATATTAAAGGAAAAGAATGTAATACAAGCTCAGCAGTATTAGATGGTGAGGCTTTAAACGGAATCATCATGGGTATGCTTGATAAGGCAGTTGGCCGAGCTCAAGGAAATAATCGAAAAACTGTAAAAGCACGCGATCTGTAAATTAATTTTTCAACCACTTTTTTTTTCTTCTTCTAATTTAAAATTAGATTCTTTATATTTCAAAAAGAAATACCTAATGCTTGATCATTTTCGATCAAAAATTTGAATCTAATAAAACAATAAGTGTTAGCGTGTGAATCCGCTTACGTTCTAATTTTTTATCATATTTACGAGCCACAGTCTCTAGGATGGGAGCCGCATACTCTGGATCATGAACTCAGTTTGTACAATGGTGTGGGAAGTCACGCTCGGCAAGAAGTTATGCAGTTATCCCAATAGGAATTTAAGGTGTCTTGGTGGTAAATGCTATAAAATTTAAGTATTAATTAGGATGGATATTTGGAGTTAAATAACAGAATTTTTCTTTTTTTTGGGTAGTTACAAAATTAAGTGATTGCGTTTAAATCTTTTGATGAGTCCCGTACATTGCTAAGTGTGAAATAATCATCCCATATCTCTTGGTACTTTCCGAACCATTCATCAAGCTTCTTAAA
>JAEOTR010000058.1 GCA_016839705.1 Promethearchaeota archaeon
ATATTATATAAAATTATTTTTATAATTGCTACCAACTTCGTGGACATCCCCTAAAAGAATTAATTTATTTGTGGTTGGTTTTTGAACCATTTACAACTCTCGATAACTTTTAAATAATTAATTGAGTTTATTTATTTCACCTTAGATTTTTAATCATCCAATCCATGTCAAGTGGAAGATGCACATTATGGAAGAGAAACCTCGACTAAATTCAAAAATTATAAATTAGTGTATTTCCATTATGATTAAAAAGGGGTCAAGAAAAAAGCCTTTTAACGATATGATGTTGAATAGTGAGGTAGAAAATGGTCATTTTGTGTAAGAGATGTGGGAGAGTTTTAAAATCCGCTAAAAGCATTAAATTAGGATACGGGCCCACTTGTTATAGAATAAGAAAAGTTCACGATAAGCCTGTTAATATACATGAAGAAATTAAATTCTTAAAAATAGAAATAAAAATGCTAAAGAAAATCGTAAGAGAATTAAAAACCAATGAGTTTACATCCTATCAAATTTCCCCTAAAGAAAAGATAAGAAAACAGGAGTGGAGTCCAGGGAGAGATACAAATAAGAATCTAATGACAGATGTAATTCAAGAATTAAAGAGTCGTTTTCAACATTGTAATGGAGATGTAAAAAGCTTATTAAAACCAATCCAGATTGAATCAAATCTTATTGAAACATCTCAACTAGCTATTGTTTAACGCTGTTCTCGCGCTAGCATAATAATCTTATTACTTAAATCCAATTATTTTTTTTTTATAATAACCATACCTTTCAAATTTTAAGATTTTGGAAATATTGTAGCAACAGCACTCAATATTAAACCTATAATTACACTTAGAAAGGTAACAAGTAGTGATATATCCGTATTGGTAATAATATATCCTCCTACTACTACTAAGCTATAACTAACGGCTTGAAATGAAACTATCAGTGTAAATATTAAGCCTATCATCGATCCATTATTGCTTTTAAAACCATCAAATTTAGCAATCCCTGTTACAAAATATTTCAGAACAAATGTAGTTATAAATACTGCGATCAATATAATAATTCCATAAGCAGGTAGAAAGTTAATTGAAATGTTTTCAACATTTTGTTTAATAAATGCCTCACCAAACGCTACAATAATTAGCGCTTCTCCCGGAAGCCCTCTTATCAAATTTTCTAAATAATTTGTCATAAATCCTCCTCCATTTTTAATTGTTCAAATATAAAGTGCAATAATTAATTAAGTAATTCGTTTATTTAAGAAATTGTCTAAGAATTGAATTTTGGTAGGGGCAATATATTAAGAATTTGCTCAATACCTAGATTCTAAAAATTATTTTTGCTGGCTTAAAAACATATTCTAAAGAACATAATAAATTAAATAATTCTCACTATAAATCAACCCCTCGTTATATGATGCTCGAAATATATAGACGATTATTAAATGCAAGATGAGAGACCCAAAGGAAGTGAAGGCTCCCGAAAGCCTTTTCAGTTTGTGATTTTACATTACAAACTGGGAATCATGACACTGTAAATATTTTACCAAAATACTAGGATTAATTTAAAATTTTAAATGTTATTCTCTTACTTTTAATCCATTATTTTGGAAAATAGGATTCAAAATTAGAAGTGTACCCGAAGACCATAAGAGTGTCCTAGTAAGAAAAGAAGGAAAAGGTAAAAGAGAGATTGTTGAGAAAATTCAGTAAATACAAATTCCGATGATGAATCCGACCCAAATATATTTATTAATTTTTAAGAAAATATTAAATAAAACGCAATTAGTTTTACTTTATCTGGTATTAGTTAAAAGCAATAATTAATACTTTTCAATACCTAATCGAAGATGTTAAAAGATGATTTGGTTAACAAGAGATTATGTACACATAGATAGAGTAGCTAGCCCCTGGTTAATTAAAAGATTTGTTGATAAACGGGCTCAGTTTGTTTTTCTTCCTAGATCTGAGATAGATGACTTTGCGGATAAGACTGGGGCAATCCCCTTTGATACAGCTGGTACAGGAGTGGAGCTAGATCATCACGTTTGTGATGGTGAAAAACATTGCACTTTTGATGCAATTATTGAAAAATATAAACTAGAGGACGACCCCGCTTTGCAAGAAGTTAGAAAGCTTGTCAGAGCTGCTGATACAGGGAGAATAAAAGAAGTACCCCTTGCATGGGCTTTAGAAGTTATCGCCGTTGGAACACCATTTTTAGTGGATTCAGATCACGAGGCTTTAGAAAAGGAATTTCCCGTTTACGATGCTGTATATACATATTTCCAACAAAAAATAATTAGTAAGAAACATAAAGACGAATTAGCTAAATTCAAAACTCGGGGCGAGTGGCAATCATTCATTAAACAAAAATTACAAAAAATAAAATGAGTAGAATGAAATACTATGAAATGGGTAACTCGAACCAAACCGCATGTTGATCGTTGTTCCTCTCTATGGCTTATCAAAAATTTCGTCGATTCTGAAGCAGAATTTGCTTTTGTCTCCCGAGATTATAAATGGAAAGAAAATGAAATTCCTCTAGTTCTTCCTGGAGCTGAACTAACTCCAGAAAAGGGGAAAACTACCTTTGAATTAATCATTCAGAAGTATGGGATTAAAGATAAAATTGTACATCAAATTGCAACAATAATCCATGATATCGAACAGGCAGAGGAATCTGAAATATACAATCTTCCTGTATCAAAGGGGATCTTCATAGTTTTACGAGGAATAGAACCAACTTCTCCAAATGATCAAGAAACTGTAAATATTGCATTTAAAGTAATGGACTCGATTTACACATTCTTACAAGAAGAAAGTCAAGGAGTAAAATTCACTTGAAACAATTAGATTTCTTTCGCTTTTCAAGTTCAATAGTCAAAAAATAATATAACGGGTTATCATGAATCGTAAAACCCTCTTTTTTTTTTTAATTATAAGCTTTATTGGATTTTTTGCCATTTTCAGTTCCACTATGTCTAAGAGTCCAATATTGCCCCTCTTTGCTGAATCTCTAATAACATATGAATTTGAAAGACAATTTATTGGTTACATCATTGCAGCATCTACTGTTCCTGGAATTTTAGTTAGCATGTTTGCTGGACGATTGTCAGATTTATATGGTAGAAAGCAAATTCTCCTAATATCAACAATCATATTTGCTACTGCCCCGTTTTTTTACCTTTTTGCTATTAATATTTGGATATTAATGATTATTCGATTTTATCATGGTTTTTCAACCGCTATTTTCGTTCCCGTTGCGACTGCAGCTATTGCAGAATCGTACCCTGAAAAAAAAGGTAAATACATCTCTTCATTTTCTTCAATAACGCTTGTTGGTCGTTTTCTTGCACCTCTTACTGGTGGAACAATACTTTTTATCACAAATTCTTATTATTATGGTGTATATATTGGATGTGCGATTTCAGGAACGATTGCTCTCATTCTCACAATATTTCTTTATCGAACTCGCCACCATAATTCTAAAAACTTACAGCCTACTAATAATAGTTCACTCACCATTAAGGAATTTTTGAAAGGATTCAAAGAAGTATTAAGTAATAGAGTCATTTTAACAACTTGTGTCGTCCAAGCCAGTCAATACTTTGCTTATGGAATTGTTGAAGCATATGTGATTTTATATATCAAATCTCTTAACTTCGATACATGGATAATCGGGGTAATTCCCGCTATCTTAACATTAATGTTAGTTGTGTTTAAACCACTCATGGGCTCTATTTCTGACAAGGTGGGACGTCGCTTAATTATTATTGTTGGACTTCTCTTGGGTGGTGGAATAACATTGTTAATTCCCATTACTACCAATTATCTCTTGTTTTTCCTGATAATCTGTGGTTTTGGAATCGGTATGGCCATGGTTATATCTTCTACAGCTGCTTATGTTTCAGACCTTTCTAAAAAAGAGGATTATGGAGCTGCAATCGGAACTCTAAGCACGATTATGGATATAGGACAAACTATTGGACCAATTTTGAGTGGATATGTTGTGATTGCTTTTTCTTTTGGCGGTGTTTTTTCTATGACGAGCATTGTATTAATAGCTTCAGCCCTTATCTTTTCATTATTTTAGGCACTAAATTTCTCTAAATAAGACTTAGATTACATATTTAAATTCCTTCATTTCTATATTTCTAAGTGAAATACAGATCACGGGAAGAAAAAAGCCCTAGCATGAAATATTCGAACTCTTTTTATAGAACATTATTATTCTGAAGCTCCATGACCCCATGCCAGAAATATGGTGTTTTGATCAACAATATCAACTATGCCTATTTTTTTAGCAAATTTCAGCATATAACTTCTTCTCTTTTCATATAATTTATCTAGAAATATAATAGACGGTAAAGCTAATAACGAGAAAAAAATTGGAATGAGAAAAAGTCCGACTATTAAAAGAATAATATACCACTCGAAATACAATTCACCTTTAGTAGCATAAGCCACTTGTTGAAGCATAAAAAA
>JAEOTR010000059.1 GCA_016839705.1 Promethearchaeota archaeon
ATTATAATAAAAATCGCAACAATTGAGATAATACTCATGATAAAATGATAAAGATAATTACTAAAAATATCATGATCTTTAGTTAAATCTGATATTGATTTAACAGCAATAAAGACAAAAATAAGACCAATAATGCTAATAATTGGCCCTGCATAAGGTATAAAAGTTCCAATTAATAAAAATAAAGCTCCAAGTCCTCCAAAAATTTTTACATTTCCTAAATCACTCATATATAATCTCTCCTCATTGTTAAACAACTATGACTTATTAATAAGTCTTTATGAAAAAACAAATTATTTACTGATTATGATTTTATCCGACTTGTGATACCAAAGTAACCTGTCAATTATATTATATTAAATTAATTGGCAATTATAAGAAATTAAGCTGTCTGAAGGATTCGAAATAAAATTTCAAATTAATATTTTTTAGATTTTGATTTACTGGTAAAACCTTTATATGAAAAAAACATGACTTTAATTCAAATATTTTAATTTGGGAGCGAGAAAATGAAATATAAAATAACTGGAGATAATTTACAGCTAGTCACACTTGAGATTGAGCCAAATGAAAAAATGTATGCTGAAGCTGGTGCGTTGGTATACATGAGTAATAATATGAACATGGAAGCAAAAATGCGAGGGGGATTTCTTAAGGGATTAGGAAGAACACTTGCTGGAGAAACATTGTTTCTAACAGAATTTAATTCAGTTGGAGGTACAGGACTAGTTTCTTTTGGTGGAAGAGCACCTGGAACTATAAAACCGGTTGAACTCTCTGAGGGAAAGGAGTTCCTTGTTCAGAAAGATGCTTTTCTTTGTGCTGAAGATTCAGTTGATATGAGCATTGCATTTCAGAAACGTCTTGGCGCTACTTTTTTTGGCGGAGAGGGATTCATTCTTGAAAAACTAACAGGTAATGGAACTGTATTCATTCATGCCTGTGGAGATTTCGTCGAATTTGATTTAAAACCTGATCAGATAATGAAGGTTGACACTGGTAGCGTTGTTGGATGGGATGGAACTGTAACTTATGACATAGAGCGGGTAAAAGGAATTAAAACGATGTTCTTTGGTGGAGAAGGATTATTTTTAACAACCCTCAAAGGTCCTGGTCACGTAATTATTCAATCGTTGGATCTTGGGAATCTTGCCTCTGCTTTACGACCGTTTTTACCTAAACAAACTAGCGGAGGTCCAGGTATTAGAATAGGGCCATAATTAATTTCTATGATTAAAAAAAGTGAGAGGATTAAATGAAGGGATTGGCATTAGCATTATTAGGTGCATTGGTTGCTGCTATTCTTATAATGTTTTTCGTATATTTCTTAGACATAATCTTGGGTATTGCTCTGTTTATTGGACTTGGTATTATCATTGGAATGATTGTTATTGGAATTATAGTTTTTATAGTAATGTTTGTAGCATTATTTTATTATCTGGTAGCAAAAAAACCAAATATAGAACCAGGGGAATACAAGCTGGGGGAAGTAAAAGGAAAAGAAGATTAGCTATCATATTTCTTAATAAAATTTATCTTTAGTCACCTGGTGATATCCTCTAGAATATATTCTTCCATGTGTTGAAAATACTAATACCAATCATCTATTGGATAAAATGTTAAATCTAACCTTGGATAGATTATTAGAATTTAAAAATCATTAGTAGTGATTACAAGGAAGGTTAGTTTTTCGCAAGCGTTCTATATAAATGTTACCGGTACATCGAACGCTGGGGAAGGGATTTGAACCCTTGTGATGCTATGCACCAATAGCTCTCGAGGCTACCGCCTTAGGCCGGGCTTGGCTACCCCAGCAACAGATAAAGTTATTCAAAAGCTTAATCAAAGCCTTTTTTATATGGGTATCGATTTCGGTGAAAATAAAAGTCAAATTTCAAAGAAATAATAAAACAAAAGAAATCCAATTAGAAAAAGGATCGACCGTTGAAAATCTTCTAGAAAAATTGAATTTTAAACCGGACACACTAATCATAATAAGCAAAAATGTACCGATACCAATAGATAGTATTCTCAATCAAAACCAAGAAATCACAATAGTTCAAGTATCTTCAGGAGGATAAAATTTCTATTGCTCCCGTAGTGTAGCGGCCAATCATCACGGCCTCTCGAGCCGTAGACTCGGGTTCAAATCCCGACGGGAGCATGAATTCTTATCTGAAAGGTAATCAATAAGACGGATTTCTAAGAAGGAACTAAGGTTGATTTCCTGTTTTTTAGCTTGAGATATTATTTTCTTATCTATACTGAGTGTTAGTTTTTGTTTAACCATAAATTAGGTAAGGGTTAGTAGTATTTAGTGTTAATGGTTAGCATGGATATTGATAATTAAAAATCGATACATTCTTTTATTAAATCTGATTTCATTAATTTGGATTAAAAATATGAAATCATTCACAGCATTTTTTCATGTCATTCATATTGTAAAATATTTGATAAAAAAATCACATACACTATGCAAATCTTCTTAACAATATCAAAATCTTTTTTACCCTATTGTTTATTCTGAAAAAAATGGACTTAATCAGTATACTACTTGGTGGTATGGAAGATCGGATCATATATTCGATTATATTTTTTATCTATGTTGTTCTTACAACCTTGATTCTTCCAATTCCAGTTGAGATTGGACTATTCAATCCTTTTATTACTCCCGTTTGGCTCATTTTTATATTAGCTATAGGTAAAGGAGTTGGTG